>JANNEN010000242.1:0-14590 GCA_031378715.1 Emticicia sp. | reverse complement strand
GAGAATTAAATAAAGTACTTTTTTGATTCGACACTTTATTTGTTGATTTTACCCCATTTTTTGCTTTAAATAATCCATTATTCGTAGAAAAAAATGGGATAAACTGAACAAAAAATTACCAGACTGAAAATAGTATTTTATCTAATTCTCGTTCCTTACTTTTTGTGGGCTGGGCTTGTTTTCAAAAAGCGGTATTCAAGTTACAAATGCAACTTTTGGAGTTATATTTTTATGATTGGTCGCAAGTTGCGGAGAGTTCAAGTTCGAGATTTAAAAAATTTACACCACTTGATACAAACCTTCTCAGGTAAATTATATTCTAATGTTTAAGATTATCATACCCATAAATTTTATCTATGATAACATCACGAGCATAGTTAAAAAATATTCAAAATAAATTTTTAACTTTGGGTTCAAAAATAAAAACACTAAATATAGAATGGAACATTATAATCAATCAGTTGCACTAGACGTTAATGATGAGAGTGAAGCAAAGTGTCCGTTTTCGGGTGGGACTGCCCAGAAACGTACCGCTGGAACTGGTATCAGAAACCATGATTGGTGGCCAAATCAGTTGAAATTGAACATCCTCCGCCAACATTCCTCATTATCAAATCCGATGAACGGCTCGTTTAATTATGCCGAGGAGTTTAAAACCTTAGATTTGGCGGCAGTAAAGAAAGATATTTTCGCCTTAATGACTACCTCACAAGATTGGTGGCCCGCCGATTATGGTCATTACGGGCCGTTTTTTATTCGCATGGCTTGGCATAGTGCGGGTACGTATCGTATTGGTGATGGTCGTGGCGGCGGTGGAGCAGGAACACAGCGTTTTGCCCCGCTTAATAGTTGGCCCGATAATGCTAACCTCGACAAGGCTCGCCTGTTGCTTTGGCCCATCAAACAAAAATACGGTAGAAAACTTTCGTGGGCTGACCTCATGATTTTGGCAGGAAATTGTGCCTTAGAATCTATGGATTTCAAAACATTTGGTTTTGCGGGTGGCCGTGAAGATGTGTGGGAAGCTCAAGAAGATATCTATTGGGGACCTGAAAGAGAATGGCTGGGTGACGAACGCTACTCGGGCGACCGTGAACTCGAAAATCCACTTGCGGCAGTGCAGATGGGCTTGATTTATGTAAATCCAGAAGGGCCGAACGGAAACCCTGACCCGCTGGCATCGGCTCGTGATATTCGTGAAACTTTTGCCCGAATGGCAATGAATGACGAAGAAACTGTTGCCCTTATTGCGGGTGGACATACCTTTGGCAAAACCCACGGTGCTGCCGACCCATGCAAATACGTTGGTGCTGAACCCGAAGGTGCAACAATCGAAGAGCAAAGCCAAGGTTGGAAAAACACTTATGGCAGCGGTAATGCGGGCGATACCATCACAAGCGGACTGGAAGGTGCATGGACTACCACACCAACCAAGTGGAGCAATAACTACTTCGAGAATTTGTTCGGTTTTGAATGGGAACTTACCAAAAGCCCAGCGGGTGCCCAGCAATGGCAACCCAAAAATGGCGGCGGTGCGGGAACAGTACCCGATGCCCACGACTCATCGAAAAAGCACGCACCGTTTATGCTCACGACCGATATTGCGTTGAGAATTGACCCTGCGTACGAGAAAGTTTCAAGGCGTTTTTATGAAAATCCAGCAGAATTTGCTGATGCCTTCGCTCGGGCGTGGTTCAAGCTAACCCACCGTGATATGGGGCCACGTGAACGCTACCTCGGCTCGGAAGTTCCCGCCGAAATCTTGATTTGGCAAGACCCGATTCCTGCCGTTGATCACGAATTAATTAATGATAGCGATATTGCGGCTTTAAAAACCAGTATTCTTGACTCGGGCTTGTCGGTTGGCCAGTTGGTTTCAACGGCTTGGGCATCAGCTTCAACCTTCCGTGGATCGGATAAACGTGGTGGAGCAAACGGTGCCAGAATAAACCTCGCTCCACAAAAATATTGGGAGGTCAATAATCCTGCCCAATTATCGAAGGTTATAGATGTTTTTACTAATATTCAAGCGACTTTTAACGAAGCTCAAACGAGCGAAAAGAAAGTTTCACTCGCTGACCTTATCGTTTTGGGTGGTTGTGCGGCTATCGAAAAAGCAGCAAAAAGTGCAGGATTTGATGTAAAAGTGCCATTTTCGGCTGGGCGTACTGATGCTTCGCAAGCCCAAACTGATGTTGCTTCATTTGCCGTACTTGAACCGCTCGCAGATGGTTTTCGTAATTACAAAAAATATAGAGTAGCATTATTGGCAGAAAAAATCTTGATTGACAAGGCTCATTTATTGACTCTAACTGCTCCCGAAATGACGGTTTTGATTGGCGGTATGCGAGTGCTTGATACTAACTTTGGCAATACCCAACACGGGGTATTCACGGATCGTCCAGGCGTACTTACTAATGACTTTTTTGTAAACTTGATTAATTTTGACACCACGTGGAAAGAAGCTTCGGGGTCGAAGGAGATATTTGAGGGACGAAACCGAGCAACGGGTGAACTGAAATGGACGGGTACTCGTACTGATTTAATATTTGGGTCAAATTCAGAGTTGCGTGCTTATGCCGAAGTTTATGCTTGTGAGGATTCACAGGAGCAATTCGTGCAAGATTTTGTATCGGCATGGAGCAAAGTAATGAACCTTGACCGCTTCGATTTGACTTGATTTTTTGTGAAACTCGCACTAACAGAAGGTGGTTTGGTAACGAACCACCTTTTTATATGTACCCAAATTCAAACCAACCGCAACCTATCCAGTAATTCTTTCCGTAATTCTTTACTCAAAGGCAAAATTTTATTTTCTACCGTGATATGATTCTGAGCCACTTCGTCCACGTGATTTACGTTCACAATAAACGAGCGATGAATACGCTGGAATTGCTCAACGGGCAGTTTATCCTCCATATTTTTGAGCGTATTGACCAACAAATAGATATTACTTTTTGTGCAAACATTACAATAGTTGCGTTCAGCTTCCAAGTATAGAATATCGGCAATGATGATTTTTGCCATTACTTCATTGTGACGTACGAAAATCCTGTCGTTCAGCACAAACTTATCGGGTTGATTTTGGGGTTCGCTTTTTTCGGTCAAAATTCTTTCAGAAGCTAATGCTAAGGCGTGTTTGAGGTCTAACTGTTTGAATGGTTTTGAAATAAATGCGTAGGGTCGAGTGGGTTTGGCACGGGCGAAAGTGGCTTCGTCGGTACTGGCAGTGAGGTAAATAATCGGAATATCGAATTCTTTTTGTAACAAAGTAGCCGTTTCTACGCCATCAAGTTTGCCTTTGAGGTTAATGTCCATTAAGATTATATCTGGCGTGTTTTCTTTTACGTGAAAAATCACCTCCTCACCCCGTGGAATAATTCCCGTAACTTCATAACCCAAATCGGTCAAATACATGGAGATTTTCGCCCCAATAATCATTTCATCTTCTACTACTAATACTTTTATTAGTGTATTCATTTGGCTAATTTATGTTTTTATGGCTAAAAAAATGTTATTTTTGTGTAATTATAAGCAGAAAAATGGCAAAGAAAAAATCAATCGAATTACTCGAACCAATCTTAATAGAAACTTTTGGTTTGGAAAGACTCTTTGAGAATCCCCCCTCTTTGAATGATTGGCTTTCAGCAAAGGGTGAAATCAATGAGGCTGATATGGTTTTACTCGAAGATGTAAGAAAAAAACTCATTGAAAATGCTGATTCATGGAATGAGGAAGAATTGAAAATGCACTTTATTAGTATTGTGATTTATCTGGCACGATTTAATAATCCAATCCGTACTTACTATGATAGAGAAATTTCAATAGAGATTGAAGGCACCGAAATTAGTAGTAAAGTAGATATGCTACTCTCAAAAGGTGTCGGAGAATTAATCAGAATACCTTATTTCTTTTTGCATGAATATAAAAGAGAAAAAAAATATTCAGGCGACCCAATCGGTCAAATGTTAGGCGGAATGTTAATTGGGCAAGCCAAAAACAAAAACGATAAGCCAATGTATGGGTGTTATGTACAGGGGCGTTTTTGGTTTTTTTCAATCTTAATTGGGAATCAATATGCCATAAGTCAGCCATATAATTCGATAGAAATGGACGAATTGAAACAAATCATTAATATTTTAAGAAAGCTAAATCAACTTATATTAAAGCAATTAGAAAATTAAACTGATGATTTTCGAGTGTCTATTACATCAATTTAGTTTTCTTAAAATGCAACAAAACAGTCGTTCCATTATTAATTTCATAACTTAATTTACCGTCTAACTGCTTTGTCAAGAGCGAAATTAGTTGTGTCCCGAAGCCCGTTCCTTTTGCCTTTTGGTCGGGTACTTTACCGATACCATCGTCCGATACTTTCAGAATCAATCCGCCTTCGGTATCGTCTTCGTTCAAAGAAATATTAATGTTTCCTTGTTCTTTATTCTCAAAAGCATATTTCAACGAATTTGTCAGTAACTCATTGGTTATCAGACCAATAGAAATAGCTGTATCCACGTCCAAAACCAATGCGGGCATATTACATTCAACTTTTATCCGTCCTTCGGCATTAAACGAACTGACGATATTTTCACCCAGATTGATAAAATAATCTCGCATTTCGATAGCCGCCAAATGCTCGCCTTGGTAGAGTTTTTGGTGAATAATCCCCATCGAATGAACCCGATTTTGACTTGCTAACATGGCAGATTGCACGGCAGGGTCGTCTATTTGAGCCGATTGTAATTCCAACAAACTCGACACTACCTCCAAGTTATTTTTCACCCGATGATGAATCTCCTTCAAGAGCAATTCGTTTTCCGCATTTCGCTTGTCGAGGAGTGTGTTTTTGGTTGCCAACTCGCCATTTAATAGTTCTAATTGCTGGTTACTTTTTTGTTTTAATCTAAAATTTCGATAGACCAAAGCTAACAAAAAAAGTCCTGATAGTAAAGCCCCAATATACCAATTTCGTTCTTTTGCTTTTTGGGTTATTTCAGTGTTTTTTTTTGCAATATCCAATTTTAATTCGCTTTCTTTTAGTGATTTGCTCAGGGTTATGTCAAATGAGTTAGATGATGATACCAAAGCATCTTGTTTGTATTCCAAGGCGGTTTTAAAATCACCTTTCTTTTCATATACTTTACTTAAATGGTAGTATCCATCTAATACGAAATGATTATTTTGTTTCTTAGCCTCTATGAGACCTTTTTTAAACAATACAATTGCACCATCATAATTTTTGTTTTCTAATTCATAAACACCCAACACATAAGTATTGAAAACAAATACATCATTTTGGAATAATTGATACTTTTCCAATATAACTTGACATTCCCTCAACAATGGAATTGCTTTGGATTGTAGATTTCTTCTCATATAATTATTACCACGCATGGAGCAATAATATGCGGTATTGTAAGGCTTTTTCAAAAACGCCAAGAGTGCTTTTTGTTTATCAAAATAATAATCACACGAATCATTCTGACCAAATGAATTATGAAACCAAGCTAAACTTCCATAAACCTTAAACAGCATTTCATTTTTATGCTGAAAATTACTTTTTTCATACAGATTTTTACTCTCTAATGAATATTGATAAGCTTTTTTCACGGGGTCGGTAATTGTTTCGATGCTCAACAGTGAAAACAAATATCCTTTGTCATATAAAAATTTCGCTTGTAATTCGGGAGATTTTTGCTCTTGCATCCAAGTAAATGCTTTGAGCATTTTCTCATTTGCCACAGTTTTTTCATTATTCCTATTACTCCTGTATGACTCGTCTATCAGAATATTATACTCCAAAAGTTTCACTGCTTCTGATTTTTCGGGTATTCTGTCCACGTAATATCTTGCTTTCAAAAGAGCATCAAGCACTTTGGGCGTGAAATATTGTCTATAAAGTTGATGATAAAGTTTAAAATATGTTTCTGCGAAATTTTGAAAGTGTAAGGGATTCTTTTTGTCAAGCACATTTATTGCCTTATCAAAAAAGAATAGGGAGCTATCCAAATTGTATTGCGGCAGTTTCAAAAACCATTCGGCTTTGGTCAGATATACTTTGCTTTGCTGGGTAGCCTTTTGAGGCGAAAGTCTTGGCGTTATTGGGAGCGTTTGCCCCAATAAATGAATAGAAGAAAAAGTCAGAGTTACCAAAAACCAGTAAGTTTTAGACTGGTTTTTGGTAAAATTATAGGTAGTTTTCATTAGCTAATATTTAGCAAAAATTATAAACGATAGCGGTTATAATTTTGCAAATTAACTATTTTTTTTCATCGAACTACAATAATTTATTAAGTGGTGTTTGTGCAGAAAAATACTACAAGTTTTCCTTTAAAATCTCGACCAACGCCCATAATTCGGCTTCGGTATTATAGGTATTTTGCGAAACCCGAATCGCAACCCCACGGTTTGAAATAACGATTTTGTTTGCCAATAATTTTTCGGTAAATGCCTGATTATCAAGTTGTTGTGGTAAGAACATACCCAAAAGATGGCTCGCCCTAAATGCCTCATCTTCGATGCTACAACCCAATTCTTGCAAGGCCACGATTGGTTTTTGGGTGATGCTTCGGCAATAATTCTGCATATTTTCAACGCCCCAATCAAGTATCTGCGTGAGCGAATCTTCGAGCATCGGCATTAGTACAAAATTTGAATGTTCGCCCATGTTGTAGCGTTGAGCTTTTGGGCGGTAGGCTCGTTCGTAGCGAGTGAGTGTAGCAAAATTATCACTTTCGGCTCGGTGCATCCAGGATTCTTCAACGGGTACGCCTTCATCAAAAAACTCACCTAAATACGCAAAACCAATGCTGTACGGCCCCAAAAGCCATTTATAGGCACTACAAATCAAGGCATCGGGTTGGATTTGCTCGACATCAAAATTCAAAACCCCCACCGACTGCGTGCCATCAATGATGAGCAAAGCACCCACTTCTTTGCAGCGTTTTGAGATCGCAACTAAATCGAACTTTACGCCATAAATCCAATGAATATGCGGCACAACAATCATGGTAGTTTCGGACGAAATTGCCTCCAAAATATGCTCGTTCCAAAGTTTTCCTGTGGCGGGTTTAGCAATGGTTTTGTAGGTCAAATCATGTTTTTTGCAGATCTCATCAAAGGCGTAAACATTATTCGGAAACTCATCTTGAATCTGAATAATGTGTTTTTTGTCGGAAATATTTGGCAACCGATGAATATTATTTGCCACAATCGCCATGCCGTACGAAGCTGCTGGAATTATCGCAACTCGTTGATAATCAGCGATATTGACGAGTTTTGAGAAAAGTTGCTGCACTTTTTCGGGAAGTGTAAAGTGGTCTTTTCCACTGATTTTAAATGGCGTAATGGCTTTCAGATTGAGGCCTTCGATACCACGCTCAACCGAACTTTTGAGGGTTGGAGAATAAGCGGCACCATTGAGATAGGTGATACCTTCTTCGATTGAAAATAGGTGTTTTTGGTTGGTTAATGACATTGTTTTGCGTTAAGTTTTTTTACCACTAAGGCACTAAGAAAGGGGCAAAATATGCACTAATTCTAATCATACCTTTCGGGTTTGTAGAGTTTAATGTCGATACTATTTTTCTGATTATCTATTATCTCTTGGACTAACTTTCCCGTGGCAGGAGCAAGGCTCAAACCCATCATGGCGTGTCCCGATGCAATGACTAAATTTTTGTATTTATTGGTTCGACCAATGTACGGCAAACCATCGGGCGAACACGGACGTAAACCGTACCAGACTTGTTGCTTTTGTGGTATATCTATCTGATAATCAGGGAAGTAGCTCGGCACGGCTTTGATGATTCCCCGCACACGGTTCATATTAATTTGGTCATTCAAACCGCTAATTTCCATAGTCCCGCCAAAGCGAATCAAGTTATCGGACATGGGCGTAATGGCAACTCTTGCCTCCAAAAGTATTGATGGAATATTGAGTTTTTTGCCTTCGTTCTGCTCGTAAGTTACGCTGTATCCTTTGCCTGCTTGCATCGGCAACCCGATGTTAAGCATCTCGGTTAGCAGCGGCGACCATGAACCAGTGCAAATTACTAAGTTTTGAGTTCTGAGTTCTGAATTCTGAGTACTATCGCTGTTTTTATGCTTGAATTTAATGCTTTTTATCTCACTTTTCTCAAACTCAAAGCCCATTACTTCGGTGTTGTAGAGAAATTTTACACCTTTGGCTTCGAGGTATTTTTTGAGATTGTGTACCAACTGATTTGGGTATAAATGGGCATCACCTTCGTAGAAAATCGCTCCTGCTACATCGGGCTTTACTTCGGGTTCGAGTTGGTGCAACTCGCTGGTAGTCAAGGTTTTAGTTTTTAGTCCGAGTGCGTTGGCTTGTTGGGCTACGGCTATTTCTTCTTCAAAACTATGCTCGGTTTTGCAGAGCATCATCAAGCCTTTTTCTTCAAATGCAAAATCGAAATCGGGTGTTTTGGCTAAGTCTTGGTACAATGATTTACTCATCAAACTAATATCTCGCAAGGCAGGCATGGCTCGCTCAACTTGTTTTTTGTTGGCGGCTTGATAAAACTTTATCCCCCACGAAAGTAGGTCAAGGTTTAGGCGGGGTTTTACATAAAACGGACTTTCGGAGTCGAACATCCAACGGATACCTTTTTCGATCATGCCAGGCACCGCTAAGGGTATAAAATGACTCGGAACAATCATGCCTGCATTGCCCATTGAGCAACCATCATCGCCGCTGGTGCGTTCGATAATCGTTACGTCGTGTCCTTGTTGGCTGAGGTAATACGCTGAAAATAAGCCAATTACGCCGCTTCCGATGATAGTTGTATTCATTTATTTGAGAATATTGTAAATTTCGTTTAGTTTTTCTGATATTTCAGAATCAATTTCTTTTGGTTGTAAAAGATTTATTAGTTGATAATAATCTCTTTTATAAAAGTTCTTAGGGATATTCAAAC
The DNA here is from genome assembly GCA_031378715.1 of Emticicia sp. Lineage (GTDB taxonomy): Bacteria > Bacteroidota > Bacteroidia > Cytophagales > Spirosomataceae > Emticicia. The sequence continues at coordinate 5,651 of JANNEN010000242.1, read as the reverse complement.
GAGTATAAAACTCAGTAAAAATTGTATCTAACCAATCATCAGAAAGTTTGGTTTTATTCCACCACTCATTATTCAAATCTTTCAAAACAGCAGGAATAGTATAATTTTGTATCGTTTGTTGCATTGTTTCTTTTAGTACGTCAGTCGTTAAAGTTGTGTGTTTGAATCGAAGCATTTGTGCATACCGAATTAGTATATTAGGTTTTGCAAAATAGTTTTCTAACTCTCGCTTTCGCCAGCAAATGATTTTCAATTTAGGGTTTTCTTGTAGATTTGGTAAATTGTCAAACAAAGCAAGCCCCTTCAATTCGCCAAAAATTTCTTTCAACGCAACAAAATTGCTTACAGCCGTTGTAGGAACATTATCAGATGTGTATTGAACATTTGCTTTTTTTAAGAGTGATTCCACAGGGTGATTTAATTTATTAGCAAAGCATATTAGCATTTGTAAATCTGTTGAGCCTTCTAAATAAATAATATGTTCTTTTGATCGAGCTAAATAATATTTTTCCCATCCAATTTCTGTTAATGCTTTCTTGATATACTTAGTTGCTTGGGGAGTGGTAGCATGATTAAGCTCAATGACTTGGCTTTCAATCAAAGCAATCACTTTTGAGGCTTCGGCTGCTTCGTCCAAAACAATCTCCGAGTGTGAAGCAATAAGTAATTGAGAATTTGTTTCTTCTGCAATTTGATTAATTAACTGGAAAGCCTCCCGTTGCCTAACTACTTCCAAATGGGCATCGGGTTCGTCAAGTAATAAAATTGTATTTGGATTTACTAACATATAAGATACCAATAGAAGCATCTGTTGGAAACCCCTTCCGCCCGAAGATATATCGTATCTTATGCCATTATCCTCATATTCTAATTGAATAAATCCGCTGATTTTAATAAATTCTGGCTTTAATAAACTAACGCCAAACATCGACTTAATCGCTTTTACTAATTTTGTCCATTTTTCCTCGATTTTTGTATTTTCTGGATATGCTTTTTCGGGATTTATTAAATCATAACATATATTTCTTAAAACCTCTGCTGTTCTGCCTTCACCGAGTTTTCGGTCTATTGAGCCTTGTGTTAGTTTATCTTCATTGGCAGAAATGCCAGACATGGGCTGTAGAAAACCGAAATGAATTCTCTCGCCTTTTTCGTAAATACTTTTTAATTCATTAAATCCACTAATTATTCCGCACGAAAAAGATTCATTATTGTAGAATAAAAACTCAGTTTTACATTTCCAAACAATGCCATCATTTTCCCCTTCGAGTTCAATTTCAAGTTTAATTGGAAGATTATTTTTACCTTTATAAGTTACTTTTTTGTCTTTCCATAAAAAACGAGCATCTGCAATAGGTGTATTAAGTAAATCTTTGCGATTAAGCGTTACTCTTTTATTTTTATTCAAATCTTTCTTTAGTGCAGATTGTAGATAACTCGTAACACCTACTTCCCATAGACAAAGTGCTTGAAAAATAGTTGATTTTCCAGAGTTATTAGGACCAATAATGACAACGGATTGTGCAAGGGAAAAAGAAATTTTCTCTAATTTTTTGAAATTATTGATGGTTATTTGCGTAATCATTATTTACAGGCTTAGATATTAATAGCCAAAATTAGACTTTATTACTAACAAAGCCAAATATTCAAATCACCTGAAAACCAAACGCATAAGGGTCATCTTGGTCATCAATCGTGATGGTGTTATGTCCATAAATTCTTGCCCAACCTTCAATACTTGGGTAAATGGCATCAAATTCTCCGACTTTGGTTGTGCCTTCGATACGTCCGATAAATTTACTGCCGATGATGCTTTCGTGAATGAACTCATCACCCGCTTTTAGCTTGCCTTTTGCTGCCCATTGAGCCATGCGTGCCGACGTACCCGTGCCGCAAGGCGAGCGGTCGATGGCTTTATCACCGTAAAAAACTGCATTTCGGGCCGTTGATGTTGGGTCAATCACCGCTCCCGTCCATTCGATATGACTCAAACCATTAATCGTTGGGTTTTCGGGGTGAACGAAAATGTGTTTTTCATTGATTCTTTCCCGCAAAGCTTTTGCCCAAGTGATGAGTTGGTCGGCTCGATAATGCTCCAAACCCGCAAAGTTTTCTTGCACATCAACGATGGCGTAAAAGTTTCCGCCGTAAGCAACATCAACTTTCAAAGTTCCCAAATCTGGACACTCAACTTCGATGTTTTCAGCCGCCAAAAACGAAGCCACATTCGTCAGTTTTACTGACTTTACTTTACTTCCTTCTTGCCTATACTCAATCATAACCAAGCCCGCAGGTGCTTCCATGCGTACAAAACCTGGCTTTTTTGGTTGAATAAGTCCGTGTTCGATAGCAATCGTAATCGTGCCGATGGTGCCGTGTCCGCACATGGGAAGGCAGCCCGATGTTTCGATAAATAGCACTGCCACGTCATTTTCTGGGTCATGTGGTGGGTACAAAATACTGCCCGACATCATGTCGTGTCCACGGGGTTCGAACATCAAACCTTTACGAATCCAGTCATATTCACGCAGAAAATGTTGCCGCTTTTCGGACATATTTTTACCTTCCAAGTTTGGCCCACCCCCCGCTACAAGCCGAACGGGATTTCCGCAAGTGTGGGCATCTATGCAAAAGAATGATTTTGTCATTTTTGTATTTTGTACGAATGTTTTTGATTCAACTCCGATTTATACGGAGATTAACGCTGGCAGGGGTTTTTTAACCCTGCCAGCGTTAGCTTGCCAAAAATTCCAGAATTGTTATTATCAACAATCTTGAATCTCTGATCGTAGGTTTTCCATGACATATTTCAAGATTCACTGTTATTCGAGATAGCATAATGAATGTTTTTCTCTACAAATTTGCAAAAATTTATCTGAAAATCAAATCTTCGGCAAAACTGGCCTCGTTGCCAACGAATCATTGATAATTTTCAAAACTCGTTCTCTTTCTTCGCCCGCCAATGGTAATCTTGGCTCACGTACCCATTCGGTGCCAAGTCCAGTTGCCACTTGGGCGAGTTTGATATTTTGAATAAATTTGGTCGAAACGTCCAAGTGCATCAACGGGAAATGCCAACGGTAAATCGAACGGGCTTCTTCGTAGCGGCCTTGTTTTACTAATTCATAAATCACAACGGTTTCTCTCGGAAAGGCATCAACCAAACCCGCAATCCAGCCATCAGCTCCCATCACGAGGCTCTCAAAGGCCAAATCATCAACGCCCGACATGATTTTGAAACGTCCGCCAAACTCATTGATAATATCAGTCATGTACCGAACATCGCCCGTCGATTCCTTCATTGCCTCGAAATGTGGGTTCGCCGCTAAATCACGAAACATCGGAATCGAAATAAAGTTCTTGTACGCCAACGGATTATTATATGCCAGCACTGGTAAATCTGTCGAATCTGCCACACGGTGCAAATAGTGCAAAATCTCTCGGTCATCGGCTGAGTATCGCATCGGAGGCAACAACATAAAGCCCTCAGCACCAGCTTGTTCGCAAGTTTTGGCAAAGGCAATGGCTTCACGGGTGATGCACTCTGCAATGCAAATTACGAGCGGTACACGTCCAGCGATAGTTTGTTTCGCTGATTCGAGTAAAGTTAGTTTTTCGTCTTTGGTCAAAGTACCGCTTTCGCCTAACGAACCACAAATAATAATACCATGCACACCCGCCTCGATTTGCTTTTCGATGTTGAGGTTAAACATATATAAATCAAGACTTTCGTCTTGAAAAAAGGGAGTCGTGAGGGCGGGATAAACGCCAGTCCAGGTTGGTTTCATTTCTTAATTATGAATGAGTGAGTGATAGAATGAGTGAATGAATGTTTTCTTCTACAAAAGTAATATAGCCAATTTTAGAAAACTTATCTTAATTTCGCTTATAGTTGTACTAAATTATTCTAAATTTAAAAATTAAGTATAATATTGAGGTAAATTAGTATTTAATTGGTGCGTTCTATTCTAACATTCATTCATTCTATCATTCAAAATTATCTTTGAAACCCCTACTTTTTCGAATACCAAAAACCGAAACGGAGTCTTTCAGAGTGCAAGTCGATGATTTGCCGTATTTTTATGATACCTTGCATTTTCACCCCGAATGGCAAATTACGCTTATTCTTGAAAGCTCGGGAACGCAGTTTGTGGGCGATAATGTAGAGCGTTTTCAACCTTTTGATGTGTATTTTTTGGGGAGTAATTTGCCGCACGTTTTCCGAAATGATGCCGAATATTACGCCCAAAACTTACGGGCAAACTCAGTTTCGGTCTATTTTCGGGGAGATTTATTGGGTGAAAACTTCTTTGATATTCCCGAAACTTTACATTTAAAAACCTTACTCACGCAGGCATCACGAGGAATCCGAATCCGAAACGATGAAGCCAATGCGTTTACGGATTTGATAAAATCAATCGGAAACAAGGACGGTTTTGATAAATTACTGACTTTTTTACAGATTCTGAATGAGATTGATATTTCGCCCAATAAAGAATTTCTTTCAAGCATTACGTATCAATCACCACAGAAAGAAGCTGATAATCAGCGGATTAATGCTACGTTTGAGTTTTTGATGAAAAATTTTGAGCGGGAAATTTCATTAGAAGAAGTAGCTGAAATTGCCAACTTGACACCGAATGCTTTTTGCAGATTTTTTAAGTTACGCACCCGAAAAACTTTCTCCGATTTCTTGAACGATGTCCGCATCGGTCACGCTTGCCGAATGTTACAAGCCAATGAGAAAAGTGTGCTGGAAATATGTTTTTCGAGTGGTTTTAATAATGTTTCCAACTTCAACCGACAATTCAAGCGACGCATGAAAATCTCGCCGAGTGTTTATTTGAGGCAGTTTTAATTTTCAAACCTTGGTGGTGTTTCGTCATAAAATAAATATATATTTTTTTTACATTAAAATAGAATTATTTAATACTTCATAATCATATCTTTACTCCATTATTTCACTAAATTATTAAAATCATGAATATTGTTAAGGTCGTTTCCTTCATCTTCATTCTTTCGTTTATTACAGTAATGGTTTTTTCTCCTTTCACTTTTAGTAGTTCAAATGCACAATTACCAAAAAGTAACGTTTCTGTAACTAAAAACGTCATTTTTCAATCAGTGGACAAGGGAAAAACTTGGCAAGATATAAGTATAGGTTTGCCAGAAAATAAAGAGATTTATAATTTATTCTCTTTCGAAAATGGGCTTTACATGCACGCAGGAAATGAGATATTTCACAGAAATACAAATATTTCGATACTAAATTGGACAAAAGCATATGCCATAAATGATTTAGGGAATGTTGCTGTTTGTAAAACTGGACTGTATGCCATAAAGTATGATGGCAAAATTTCAAAAAAACATACTTCTGAAAATTCATGGGCATCTGCATACCCAAATTTCTATGAAAAAAATTTTCGGACTGTTTTTGAAACAAGCAGCGGTGCCGTATTAATAGGTACTGACCATGGGCTTTTTAAATCAACAAATGATGGAAAAACTTGGAAAGAAGTGCTTGAAAAAGGTTGGGTAATAAAAATTGTAGAGTCAAATAGGGTGTTGATAGCTACAAGTCAAAATGGTATAATTCGTTCGACCGACGATGGCGAAAACTGGAATGTAGTGGTAAGTGAAGGCGGAGTTGG
>JANNEN010000206.1:0-2112 GCA_031378715.1 Emticicia sp. | reverse complement strand
ATGCAGAACTGGATAAATCCTAAAATAATCGTTGGACCAACCGCCATAGGGGATTATTACTTTAATCGACCACAAATTGTTTCAAAAATATGGGAAGAAGTTTTAAAAGGTAGCCATGTTCTCTTAGCTGCCCCTCGCCGTGTTGGTAAATCTTCTGTAATGGAATTTATGGTTGAAAATTGTCCAGAGGACGTTAAATGTATTTTTAGAAATATTCAAGCCATTAAATCTGAACAAGAATTTTACCAAAAAATATACGAATTGTTAATCGTTTGCCTTTCTAAATTTGGAAAGACTAAAAATTGGATTTCAGATTTTTTGGGAGGTATCAATATTACAGAAATAACAATGGATGGGGTAAAATTTGGCGATAAAAAAGAGGTCAATTACTTAGATGAAATCAATAATCTATTACCCAAATTATCTTCTAACAATCTTAGAATCGTGTTATTTATTGATGAACTGCCCGAAGTTCTCAACAATATGTACAAAGCTAAGAAAATAGATGAAGCCAGTGCTATTTTAGATAATCTCAGACAATGGCGACAAACTCCTGAATTCAAAAAGCATTTTAGTTTGGTTTTGGCTGGTTCAGTAGGGATTCATCACGTTGTCAAGAAAATAGATGGGCGTGTTGCTGACCTCAATGACTTATATAAAGTTCCCTTTGAACCTCTTTCTGCCGAGGAATCTCATAAGTATATAACATGGGTAACGCATGAGGCAACCATACAATACGATGAAAACCAGAAAGAATATCTCCTCAACAAAATCGTTTACCAATTACCTTATTTTATCAATTTAATGTTGGATGAAATCAATACAAAAGCTCAAAAAATAAAGAAAACAAATGTCTCAACGAATGATATTGATAGTGCTTATGAAGCTGTAACAAAACAAAGTGACCACTTTGTGGAATGGAAAAATAGATTGGTTCAGTATTTCCCAAAAGACGAATCTGAGTTTATGAATAAAGCGTTGATACACATAGCACATAAGCACAAAATCACGAAACGTAAATTGTATGATTTGGCTGTTCAATACCAAAGAACCAACGACTACATCGAACTCATGGACGGCTTAGAAAGGGACGGCTACATCACCGAACAATCCGATAATTATGTCTTCGTTTCGCCATTTTTAAAAGCCTTTTGGAAACGTACTAATCCTTTTTATGATGGAAAATAATATAGAAAAAACGGGTAATTGGTTCGTGGATCAATTGAGCCTTTACCAAAATGCTAATAATGACAATGCTACGGTCAGAAGAAATTTTGTGGTTCGAGTATCGGAGTTTGAACTGATAATGAGTGACTTACGTCGTAAAAAACCGAAAGATCCGCTTCAACATGAACTACTTTTGGGACGAAGAGGTAGTGGAAAATCTACTTTGCTGAAACGCATTCAGATTGATATTGAGGAAGACCCAACGCTCAATCAAAATTATATTGCTATCAATTTGGCAGAGGAACAAGCGGGTATTTATCGGCTCTCGGATTTGTGGTTTGAGGCTCTCAAAGAAATTGCACTTCAAACGAATACGGTTGTGAATTTAGAGGTGTTTTCTACCTTTAAAGATAACCAAGAATACGCTCGTTATTTGTACGGAGAAATTCATAAAATCCTTGTAGAACAGCAAAAAAAGGCTGTTTTACTCTTGGATAACCTCGACAGAATTGTTGAAAATTTTGATGATGATGGGCATTTATTGCGTGAAACCCTCCTCAATTATAACGACCTACAAATCATAGGCGGAAGCACCCGCATGGATGAGCATTTTTGGCAATACGACAAACCATTTTATGAGTTTTTCAGAAGGCATCGTTTGGAGGGACTTACTTTTGAGGAAATACATCAATTGCTCAATCAGTGGAGTGAAGCCTTGGCATTGCCCCAACTCAAAGACTATGCCTTGCACAACCGAGGGAAGATTGAAGCCCTCCGTATTTTGACGGATGGACTGCCCCGTACTTTACAGTTTTTTATCAAAATATTCCTCAAAAATTCTACCCTGACAGGTTTTGACCATATCAAACAAACGATGGATTTGGCTTCTCCGCTTTATCAAGAAAGGCTGAATAATTTGACGGCACCACAGCGTAAAATTGTCTT
>JANNEN010000190.1:0-23965 GCA_031378715.1 Emticicia sp. | reverse complement strand
CAGGTTGGATAAGTTATATTGGTACTCAGTAGTAGATAATGGCTTCGTAAGTCCATTTTTAAAAACGCTAACCTTTTTTAATGTACCTTTCAAAAAATCATACGTTGGAGTATTCCAATTAAAATATTGATAAGCGTTGTAACACGCTCCATTAACAGCGGGATTATCAACATCATAACTAAATTGGCCATTGGCTTGTAATATAGCATAGGGCTGTTTTTCATTAATGTTATACTCATATGTTGTACTACCATTAGTAACTTCTGCATTATTAACCATTGTTACTTCTTCAACTTTGACTTCTCTGTATGTAATATAATTTCCATTTATAAAACGGCTTGAAAGGTTTCCTGCGTGTATAGCGGATACAAAAGGAGTTTCAGGTACAAATTTGAATGTAGCATTAGTGGGGTCTGCGAAAAATATTCCAGTTGAAGTTTGGGAAGTAGGAATTCTTTTTAACTGAACATAATAGTATTCTGGCCAAACTGATAAAAATCCCGATGATTCGTTCACATTACTACTTTTGTTATATGAATATTTTGTGATATACTCTTTATTGGCAACAGGTTCAAAGGTAATAATTTTCTTTATTCTTAAACCTCCAATTGGTCTTTGTCCGATTTTAATACCAGTTGAAGTTTTAGATGTATGATAATTATCACTCTCATGTAATTCATACTCATACCTAACATTTCCCCCAGTTGGATAATTTATTTGATTCAATATTCCAGCTTGGGCAAAATTAATGTCAGGGTTCATATTCGATGAAGGAGTAAAACAAACCGATGTTACTGCCATATTTGTTATATTTCTTAGTGGAGGTCTGGGAATATACTGTCTAAAATCTGTACCATTGAGTGAATTTCCATTGTAGTAGCCCCAACTATCAACTGCATAAGTATGTCTATTTGGTAATGCAGTTGGGTTATAATTAAACTGATAGCCATTCAATAGTTTGGCAGACGTTGTCCCAATTTCAAGTGGATATAACCCTTTTAACTTTAAACGTGTGTTGTAGCGAATGTCTCCTGAGAGTACACTTATTTCTCTTTTATCATTTTTTTGAATATAGTATTCATAGTCCATGTAGAACCCTAATTTTTTTCCAGTGGATTTATCAAGTATCATTATGTTTTTTAAAATACCTGAAGTTGGAATTTCTTTCAAAGGATTATTGATTGTTTTTGAATAATTGAGAAAAACATTTTGATTTCTCTGAACTTTATCATTTAAAAAATCGGCTCCAACAACATCAATTCTTTTAGTATTTTTAAAATCACCATTAGTATAATCTGGTAGTATATTTAAAAGATTAGTTACTTTACCATCAAGTGCAAATACCTCAGGTGCATTAAATTTAATTAGAAAATTATCTGATTCTACACTACTTAATTGTGCTTGAAGATAAAGAGGATAATCGTTGTAATCTGGGACTTTGGGGTTCATAGTCACGCATTCATTTACTTGTTGAAGCGTTGCATCTGTCCAAACCCGTTCTGGCATGATATACATACTTCGAGCGTATTTAAAATTAATCTCTTGAAACTTATCCTCTAATTTATACTTGTTAAATGGTTGAACTGTACCTTTTGGATTTACAACTTTACTTAATAACCACGCCGAAGGGCTTGCAATTAGGGTTCCTGCAACTGCATGCTTTTCTTTTTTTTCAGGCTGCCCTCCAGTGCTGAAATAATTGGCTGCATCGAGCGTAGATGAAGTCATATTATATTCTCTACTGCTCACGTCAAGTCCAAAATAATAAACAGTTCCGTTTGGAAAGGTAGCTTTAAAAGCAATTTCAGGTAGAAAATTTGGGAAAGGATAACTTGTTGTGTTAGGATAAAATGAATCACACCCTCTTTCCCTTAGATTCTGCGGAAAATCGTGTAGGAGATTGTCTAAATTATTGGAGTAAGAAGGATTTGGTTCAGTTGGTGTTTGTAAAAGGTTATATTCGTTTTCAAGGTATTCAATGTAAATATCCTTGTTTTCATTTAATAAAATGACCCTTACTCCATTTTTTTCTACGCCACCTGGCACAATCATAAAAGGAATATTGTCTCCTTCTATGTTTAGCATAAATAAATCTGGCTCAAGGTCTCTCAAAAAATAAAAACGAAACTTAGTGAGTGTAGCATCTGAGAAAGTGGGAAACTCTCCTTTTTTATATCCCCAATAATGCCAACTTGCCACACATTGGTCAAAACCTCTGGCATCAAGCCCTAAAAATGCTTCATCGGGTTTATCTCTTTGAATACGCACAATTCTGCCTCCAGCATTCAAGTTCCAATTTAAGCCTACACATGAAGCTACTTCATTCACTTTAATACCTGATGTGTTATAACTCAGGCTGATAGGCATCGTAAAATTCCCATCTTTGAGGGTATATATCGGTATTTCAACAGGTACAGTACCTGTGCTTAAATCAGGGTTAGTGCCAACCAAACCTTGGGACTCATTACTTGGTATTTGGGCAAAAAGCTTCAATATACTTGTAAATAAAAGCAGAGTTAGTAGTGTTCTTTTCATTTTTAAAAAATATTGTGTTTAATTATTTGGTGCAAATCTGGGTTTAAGATTATTATTTGTTCTTTTATTTTCATAGGCTAACACCGATTTATGCATGATGTCTTTGCCGTTTATAGTTATTATATTTCCTACAATACCAGTTACTATGCCGCCAACCTGTAAAACCAAACCAGCTATTGGAAATACAGCGTAAACGGGTATTGCTACGAAAAATGGTATTAGTGCAATCCTGCTCATTTTACGACCTTTTTTCTTGATACCTGCTGCATTTGAAAATTTAGCATGCGTATCTAAATCATATTTATAGAGGACTTTTTCAACTTCATCGGGACTTACCATTTTACCATTAACTGTGTAAGTACGCCATAAAACCCACCAATTGACTCTCAACTTTGGAGCTTCGGTGATTGTATAAGCGTTCGATACCACTGTTGGAGCATTGCTATTCTCAACTTCCTTATTTGCGGGTATTGGCTTTTCTGAAATGGTATTACTTGTTTTGGCTTCTAATTCTTCATTGATTACATAAACCATTCCGCTTCGCCATATAACTTTGTGTAAGTTTATCAAAGGCATCTCTACTATTTTCTTATCAATATCAGACTCTAAATAATAGACAAGCTTTTGCTTATCAATGGATGTTATTTTAGCCAAAAGTGTATCGCTTTTTATGGTAATGATACGGTCTTGTGCTTTTAGTTGGTTTAGAATGCTAAGCACCAGTAAAAGTGTTGTTTTTTTCATTATGGTTTGTTTCATAAACTTTCGCTAAATTGTATCATCCGAAATAGATTACATCCTCGAATGTATAATTCAGACATTTCATTGATTCTGTGAATAGAACATACGTATGCTGTGGCAACTTGAAAAAGAAATGAGCATATTTTACAAATACTTCAAAATTCATTTCGTAAGCTAAATCTATTGAGTTATCACCAAATACTGTTACTTTTTCTTGCTTTAACTCAGGAAAAAAAACAGTAATTTTATTAAGGAAAAACTTTATATGTTCTTCTTTTTCGGTTTGATTTTTAGTATTGCCCAAACTTTCACTGAAATATTCTTTGTGTTTATTCCAATCAATTCTATTGAAACCGATTGGAAATTTTTCCTCCAAAATCTCAAAAAATACTGTATTATTATGGTGTATTATCGTATAACCTTGCAATACAGATGTCTTGAAAATCTCAAGTAGTTCAATATCGGCCTCAGTCATTGTTACTCATTTCGAGTTTGTATTTTTTTTTACACTGTTTTTATCAATACGGAGGAAACCTTAAAGCTCCTTTTTCCCATTCCTCTAATGTTATTTCAGCTTCAAAAGCACAAAAATCACTATTTACAGCTAAAGACTCCAGCTTTTTTTCGGCTTTTAGTGGCTCGAATTCTAATAGAAAAGTGGCACAGTTATAGGATACATATTCGTTTTCATCAGTTAGGTATTTATTTAGTAATAAGACAACCTGATCCTTATCTTCTTTAATTTTTAGTTTTGTTTTGATAATTTTATCAAGTAGACTATTCACTTTTCTGCTATTACCTATGTCAGTTTGTACACCATAGTCTTTTATTGCTTGAATGAATTTTGTTTCTGTATCCATCATTAAGTTAAATAAGTCCTAAGAAAAAAGGTAGATATAATCAAAGGAAATGAGTGTTCATTCTTTCTTATATTGTTTCAATGAATTTAAGATGTACCCTAATTCCTTAACAAGCGGCATAGGTAAATTATCATCATTCCTAATTAATTCTTTCATAAATATGTAGTCATTTTCTGAAAGTTTGAGCATACCTGCAATAAGATGTATTGTTGTATAAAAATCATCGTTTATTTCTATATCATATTCATACATTTGGGTAATTAAAATATCAAATGCTAATTCAAACTCATTATATTCTAAAAAGTCTTGTGCTTTTTTAATTTCAATTTCACAAAGTCCAAATAACTTTGCTGCATCAATAAGGTCATTAAAAACGTGTTTTAAATTTTTCATTTTATTGGGAATGCTGTAATAATATCTGTTGCTGTTGTTATAACTCTTATTTTAATACCTTCGTAATAACCTTCAACAAGGTACTTGACTGGTTTACCTGTTTTTGTAGTAGTTGCTCCTATTTTATTTAATTGTTTTGTCTGTCTATTTGGATACTTTTTTACTTTATCAATATTACAGGACAAGCCAAATGCTTTTAATAAAAAACTAAACTATCATCAACCCCTTCTTTTTTTTCATTTAAAATATAGCTGTATTTGCCAATTTCTTTACTCCCACTTAATAACTGTAATGACACCTCAATTAAATACACATCAAAAGTTCTTTCTGTAAATATAATTTTCAGTTCTTTTTCAGTTACTCTGATGTCATCTAAAGATATACTTAATTCTTCTTTTAAAAATTCATTATCCTTATCTCGAATACATTCCTGAAAGCTTTCTATAGCTTTACTATAATATAACAATAAATCTGATTCAATATTCATAAATTCCATTTTTAATGTCCCATTACTTTATCAAAGAAAATATGACCATTTTTTTGAGCATTTCCATATATTCTAATATCACCTCCTTTACCTAATATTTTTATTTTATATGTATAGCCTGTTTGAGCAGCTTCCGTTGCAGTTAGTTTGATTATACCTTGTTTTCCAGTTGGTGCTACTATCCCATTTTCAATGGCAGCAGCAACTTTCTTTTGAATAGCAGGATCTAACGAGTTAAAAACCGATCTTTTTACCCATCCAGAAGTCTTGGCTAACACCTTAGCAGCACCTTTCAATATTACCTTTTCAACAGCACCTTCAAGAGGTATCATGGATAGAGCCATACCTAATTGGTCTGCACCATCAACAACTCCACCACTTAAATCTGTTCCATGTGTATATGAAGTTATTAAATCCAACCCATTTACAACTTGATTTAATGACCCACCTACTCTATACATTGCATTCGTAACTTTACCCAGAGTACTTTTTTTGGACTGATTATTGTTGATGTCAGAAACTGTATTGGTAGCATCTACAAAAGAGTTCCACATACCTCTGACACCTGTATCGGGTGTATTATTACCCGAAGAAATTTTACTACTTCCGCCGCCATTCATGCTACCGCTATTATTGGAGCTTCCAGCATTTTTTACGGTTGAGTTAAAATTACTTTTATTTCCATTATTAATGGCATTTGCAGCTAAATTTACACCTATATTTATTCCTGCACTTATACCTGCACTTTTTAATGAGCTTTTCAGTACACCAAAGCCTTGTCCACTACCTGGTATTGGGTAGCTTTACAGTTTATTTCAAAGAACTTTATTTGGGTTCACTATGGTTGATTAGAACTTATCTCCCCTATGGTTGAAGATTGAAAATTTCGACCATAGGGGCTATTCAAAAAATAAACTAAAACATTAGTGTTTTCATCCTTTCTAATATCTTACCTGACCGTTTATATAATTCGGTTTCATTTATATTAAACATATCTTCTATTTCGTATAAATTTTCAGGCATATACTCATCAACATCAAAAAAGAGTTGGTTTAATTCCTTTTCTATTTCCTGATTGAATGAACCCAACAGCCAATAAGTATCATCTCTTCTAATTTCAAGAAACAAATTTTCAAAAATAGTTGCATTTATCTGCTTAGATATGAATAGGTCAAGTATATAAATATACTTTTGTAGATGAACTTTATCTAATAATTTTATATTATTTACCATAAAAACCCTTTTGTTAAAATATCATTCACCTGTGTTGCTGAAAGTTTTGCTCCACTAATAAATTCGCCAGAACGAGTTGCTATTACATTAAGCCCTGTTGTTGGGTTTAGATAAAATGTAACAGGGCTATTTGCATTTCTGTAAGTACCTTCAATTACTTCAGTACCGACAGCATTTATGTGTTGATTAATTGCTCCGCTAAATTTAGGTGCATTTGCCGCACTCCAATTTACCATAACACCAAAATCTTTTGCATGTTTAAACTTAGCTTGCAATTGTCTAAGGGTAAAATTCAATATTTTACTACTTGAATAACCTATTGCTTTACCACCAGGAATTGGTAAACCAGCCCCTACAAGAAACATAGCTCTATCTACATTACTTGTAGAGTTGCCATTAAAATCAGTATTATGGGTCATTGAACTCGCAAAGTTAAGACCGTTTGATAATTGATTCCAGCTTGTACCAATATCGTACATATTCTTAGTAATACTACCTAATGTACTCTTTTTCGCTTGGTTCTCTATTGCTCTATATACGTTTCTTCCAGAACCAACAAACAAATCCCAAGCTTCACCTATTCCAGTCTTACTGCCACTACCCGAAGAAATTTTGCTACTTCCGCCGCCATTCATGTTACCACTACTCTTTGAGCTTCCAGCATTTTTTACAGTTGAGTTAAAATTACTTTTATTGCCATTATTAATAGCATTTGAGCCTAAATTTAGAGCAATATTTGCCACTGCACTAATTCCTGCACTTTTCAGTACACCAAAGCCTTGTCCACTACCTGGTAAAGGTCCGCCACCGCCAAAACCAGCTCTATTAATTCCAGTAGCAGTTGATTTGAAGCCTGGCAAATCTCCAAATGGAAATAATCCAAGTGGGTCATTAAAACTCACTGGGTTATTATAGCCAAAGCTAAATGGGCTAATACTGCCATAAAAATCAGTCAGTGGGTCTATGGTCTTAAATCTACCCGTTTGTGGGTCGTATTGTCTAAAATCGGTATCGTAGTCATAGCTACCATTAGGCAAAGTTGCTTTTTCGGTTTGGGCATTATATTGGTAGCGGTCAGCGTTTGTATAAGCCTTTTCAATATCGGTTAGGTTTAAGCCCCACGGGTCATAATGATTTTCTTGTAAGAGTGTAAGTTGCTCGGTACCTACTGGAGCGGTTTTGTTTTTATAATAAGTTGAGCGTAAATTACCCAAATGGTCACTTATTTGGTATTCGTATCTAAATGTTGCGGCATCGGGTATTGCACGCCCTTCGGCAGTAGCAATAAATTCCAGAATATTATTTTTATAAACCATTCCACCGATGTAGTCGGTCTTTACTCCATCGTGGTTTTCCTTTCTTATTTTTTCACCAGAAGCAGTATAAATATAGCGTACAAACGTGGCATTATTAAAATTAATTCTTTCTGGGAGATTCAAATAATTATAATCAATGTTTATTATCCCTTTATTTAGGTCAGTTTTTATATTTCCAGCCGCATCATACGTATAATCATTACCCGTATTTGTACCATCTTTAAACCATCCTGTTGCATTGGCAGTGGTATTGGCATCTGCTACTTTTACTAATTTATTGGTTCGAGTAGTATAAGTATAGGTTAGGTTATCTTCAGTAATTGTTCCACGTTTTCGGGTAAGGGAACTTATATTGCCATTTACATCATAAGCATTTGTGGTAGAAAAATTTTCTCCTGCTTTTCCTACATAAGCAGCGGCGGTCATTCTATATAAATAATCATAGGTATAGGTAAATGACCGTGTAGGTGGCAATTGTGCTGCGGGGGCATTAGGAGTAGGTATTGTACCCCATTCTATCTTGTTTATTGAGCCATTAAGATTGTATGTTAGTTTTTCTCCAAAGAATCGCTTTTGAGTACTGAGATTTGTGGTATTTACCTCATTTATATCGGTAAGTTTACCTTGTATATCAAACTTATAGCCAATTGTTTGTATATCACAACCTTGAATTTTAGAACTTAATTCTCCAATCTCATTGTAGGTATATTTGCCAATGTTTTCTATTGGGTCAGTATTGATTTGTTGGCACAAAAGTTTTAGTCGGCTACCTTGGTCATATTTTTGAGAGATTGTAACTTTTGTGCTATAATTAATCGCTAAAGCAACGCCTACTTCTTGCTCAACGGTTTCTATTCTATCTGCATAGTCAAGCGTTTGTGTGGAAACTACTAACTTTGAATTCTGGTCATCGGCAATTGTCTGTACCATTCGGCCTAAATTATCGTAATAATAGGCTGTGGTCAATTTGGTTTTAGTATTTGTAGTATTTGCCCCTATTGGAAATAAAACAGATTCTGATATACCGACTAATTTACCATTTACATTATTTGATGCAACAAGATTCCTTGATTTCGGGACACTATATACTGTGCCATTTGTGAATGGTTGTACGAAATTACTATAACTATCATAGTAGTTTCTAATGTACTCAGTTGTAGCAGTATTTGGGTATCCACTATTACCATAAAACATGGTACTTGCATAATAGGAGTCGCAATTTGTTTGCATTGTTGCTCTCGTATTACTGCTCCCAATAATACCTGAGCTATGGATTCGTCCTAACTCATCATATCGAGTATATTTCCAAATAGGGATACCATAAGGAGTGGTGGCAGAAGCGTTTAGTGCATCTCGTTGCAAAACAGGTCTATCCAGTGGGTCATAGACTACTTCTTGTAAGCCTGCATCAGGAGCTTTGGTTGAGATGAGTCTTCCTCGTTTATCGTATGTATATGCAAATAATAAATTTAGTAAGTTAGTATTTGTATTTGGGTTTATATTACCGTTTGGCGTAATAGCCGTTGTCAGATTTGCAGACGCCAATGGAGGAAATGTAAACGCTAATCTATTAAAACCATCATAAGCTTGATAGGTTAGAATTGATGATGTTTTTGCTGGATTTGATACCCTTTTTAGTACAGTATTTCCTGCAAAATCTGTAAATTCTTCAATGATATTATTGTCAATATCTTTGGTTTCTGATACCATGAGTTCGTTTGCTCCATAAGTTCCAATTTTCCAAGTTGCGGCTGTATAATCGTACCAAAATTTTCTGATTGTTGTTTCAGTATTATGTTTAAAGTCAGCTTTGATTGCTTTGGCATTAGCTGGAGTAGTTGTATTTGGCTGCCAACTTGTGCCTACAAAACCTTGCTGTTTCAAAATTTGCATTGGTGAGCTTTCTAAGATAGTTTCGGCATAAGCTTTACTATCAGCTTTTAAAGATGTATAGAAGCTGGCTTGGTCGGCAATTGCTGTGGCTTTATATGAACCCGTATTACTGGTGGCTGCATAAGGTAAATAAGATTTAGTCATTCGACCAAAAGCATCATATTCGATGGGTAAAATTACATCTCTTCCAGTAGGACTGCTTCCTGTGTTTACTACTTGAGCAATTCTTCCAAATCCATCAATATAGCTTATAGTTTGAGCTACTTCAAAACTACCAGATGGTATCGCAGAAGTAGGTTTTAGATAGACATTTTCAACTACATTATTTTTATCGGTGTAAGTAATTGAAGGATTTGCGATTGGATTTGTTGTTGTGATGCTTGCACCACTAACACAATCATTAATTATTACAGATGTTGTGGCGGTGCTTGGGCATTGGCCGTTAGTAATAGTAATGGTGTAAACTCCAGCACTTGCAGCAGCAACTGCACTTACTGAGGCATTTTGTTGAGCAGAGTTAAAAGCATTTGGCCCTGTCCATGTATAAGTTGTGGTACTGCTATATGTAGCATTTGATGCCGAAGAACTAAGATTCAAGGTTTGCCCTAATAATAAAGGGCTATTACTTGTTGCAGTGATGATGCCTTCTGGTGGGTAAAGAACAATGTAATCTCCGAAAATAGAGCCAGAACGACACTCCGTTCGGCAAGCAACAGAATACACTACGTGGGTAGAATTGGTAATAGTAATACTTGGACCCGAACTAATGTATGTATATGCCGCACCATTATTATGAGGTCGCCAATACCAATCTAATGTTCCGTTACAATTGCCTCCTGTAAGAGTGAAAGGTTGATTTGAACAGTTTACTATATCATTCCCTACTTTTGGTATTGAAGATGTAATATTTGGGGTTGTGGGGACTGGAGAGTTTGTAACATTTATTGTAGAATTTACCATAGCACCCAAGCACCCAGCAATACTCCCACACCTAACAGTATAAGTAGTTGTTTGTGTCGGAAAAACCGTAATACTTGATGTTACTTCTCCTGTTGACCAAAGATAAGAGCTACAACCACTTGCAGAAATGATAGTTGGTAAACTTACTTCGGAAGCACATACATTTTTAATTGCAGGTGTTATTGTAGCAGTTTGTGCAGAACCATTACTTGCAGTGATAGTAATTACCCCTGCTGAAGTGTTGGGATTATCACATAACAATATTCCTACTTCATCATAATAATCACACTTTGCGTAATAGGAAGTTGTTACTTGTGGTGTAACCGAGATACTTGAACCTTGCATTCCATTTGACCAATTAACTGTTTGCCATGACTTACAACCTGTGGCGGTCAGTATAACAGGGCTACCCCCCGAACCATAACAATAGGTCGTAGATGATGATGCAATAGTTGGAGATATAGTATTATCATACACCTTATTGGACTCATCACTCAGTGAACATCCTATCTCGCACTTGGAAATTAAATAACTATCACCACTACTGCCTGGGGGATTCCAAGTATTGATACCAACTGGACCTTGGTTTAACTGAATATTGCTATTTTCTCCAACACTGTAAATAAAATACCAATGAACTGTACCTGTACAATTATTAGTAGTAAGTATTCTACCTGTTGAACATATAGTATTCGGAGTTATTGAGGGTGGGGTTATTGTTTGTGGACTGCCTGATTTTACCGTAATTTTTAAATACCCACCACTTGGACATGAGCTTTGCCCACTTGCACAAATTGGAGCTTCGTATTCATAAAAGCCAGCGGTTGCTAAAGTTTGAATTAGTTCATTATTAGGTGAGGTTATGTCTGCTAAAGAACCAGATACATAGTTATTATTTAAGTCAAATTGTCGTTTTCTCCAAGTAGCTGAACCTGTGCAATGTGGTGCTGTTAAGGTAATTGTTTCCCCGACACAAATAACATCTCGATCTACCATTTGACTCACTGTACAAGGTGAGGCACTTGCGGTAGAAATAGGAGTGGATGTTTTATTTATGATTGTTGGAGGTGGAGGTGGGTTTACCACTGGAGGGTTTAACGCACTTACACAGAGTTCTTTCTTTTTTATAAAAATCGTAGATGAATTGGCATTGATTGGCCCTTTCATCAGTGTAAAGCAAGCAATACTATCTTTTTTGGTGAATTGCCCAATTAAAGTAAAAGCTACCTCTGGTTTACCTTTTGAGAGGGTTACATTCATGTAACTTTGGTAGTCACCACCTGTTTGTTTGAATGAAGCAGGCAAAGCAACATTGATCGAAAACTTGGTACACTCCTCCTCAACGACTGCGGTAGGAACTAAATCGTAAAGTTTTAATGCAATGGTTAAATTAACCGTTTCATCAACTGTGTAAGTTTTTTTTGGAGAAACGATATTGTAAGAAACACATTCATTTGCGGCACCCGTCATTAAAGCCTTTGAAGGAGTTTCTGGAAGAACTTTTGTATTAAACGTCTTTTCCTTGAAAACTGCAAGCGAATCTTTCTTGATTTTTTTCTTAGAAGGAGGATTGTCTGTTGAAGATTTGGCCTTAGACTCAGTTGAGAAAATAAAGCATAAGAATATTAAAATAACCGAATGGAATAGTAAATTTCCTTTCATAAATAGGGGGCGTAGGACAAGTTCATTTTAACCACTGAGTTTCACAGAGTTAGACACGGAGTTTCACCGTATAATAGAGAACTAATCTGTGAAACTCCGTGATAAAATTCTTTTAACTCCGTGGTTTGAAAAAGTTTTACCAACTTGTCCTACACCCTAAATAGGTGGAAGTTAAAATTACAATGTAAGTTTTGTTATCTTGACGTAAACGTCTTGAATTTATTTTAAATCTCAAAATTTATTTCACTTTTTATTTTTGGTGATTAAAATTTTTAATTAGGGATAAATTAGAAAGTTCCAGATTCATGAAATCTTAATTGTGGTGTAGTGATATACTTTGATGAGCGTTTTTTCTCCTTTACAGAATAATAGGTTTAAACTTTTAAATGGCAGATAATGAAAAGGTTTGATTTGTGTTATTGGTAGAGCAAAATTCGTCAGATTTTGAAAAAGCTTAATATTTTCAACCTTCAACTGTGTATTGCATATACTTCAAATCAGATGAGCATAAAAAACAAAAAGTCTGATAATCTATTGATTATCAGACTTTTAATACGAGCCTCCAGTCGGGATCAAACCAACGACCTACTGATTACAAGTCAGTTGCTCTATCAGCTGAGCTATGGAGGCATTTTAAAGTAGAACGAAGTTTCTTTCTCTCTTACTCTATTGTGATGCAAAATTACTGCCAAATGATTTTTTTTGCAAACATTTTATCAATAATTTTTAAAGTTTTTCTTAACTCACTGACATTCAATGAGTTAAGAAATGATTTGAAGATTTGAAAATGAGATAATTTGCAGATTTTCTCATTATTGTATTCATTCCCAAATCTTCAAATTGTTAAACTAACCTCAATTTGCAGCCACAATTATTTTTAATTTTTGCTTCAACTCGGCTAATTCTTTTTCTGCTCCTTTGATTTTGATTTCGTATTCGGCACGAACCGATGCTGCATTTTTTGAACGGGCAAAAAACTCAATGTTATTTTCCCACAGATGAATGTCGTCTTCAACGGTTTTCATTTTGCGTCGAATGTCGTTTTCTTTTTTATCTAATTCTTTGCTGTTACCACGTTCGCCTTTTGTTACAACTTCCACTTCATTTTGAAGCACCATTTTCTCTTTTTCAGCTCCACTGATACCCGTGCTGCCCTTCACAAACGAATTGATGGCATCAACAAATCGGCGTTGGATAGTCTGCATATCCTTGCGTGGCACAAATCCGATGGCGTTATATTGGGCCTTAAATTCTGAGAGTTTACTGAGTTGTGCATCTCCCGCTTGTGCTAATGCTTCGATCTCTTCACAAACTGTAATTTTTTGCTTTAAATTTTCCTCGTATTCTTGTTCAACTACGTTTCCTTTGGCACGTTTTCCATTGAAAAACTCATCACAAGCTTTTTTGAAACGCTCATAAATTTTGTCTTTCATTTTTTCGGGTACATGGCCTATTGTCTTCCACGTCCGTTGTAGTTCAACTATTTTATCGGTGTACGAAGCCGAATAGTCATCTGATGCCGCCAAGGTTTCTACTTGTTCGCACAGGGCTACTTTTGCCTTTAAATTCTCTTCTCGTTGAGCTTCCAATTGGGCGAAGAAATCACCTTTGTTACGGAAAAATGTTTTTAATAATCCCCAAAAATCACGGCTAATATCTTTGCCTTTTTCTTTGGGCATTGCTCCCTTGATAGCGTTCCATTGGTCTTGAATCGCCATTACTTCTTTGGTTTTGGCGTTCCACTCATTGATGCTGTCGGTTTTGAACTCAACGTAAGGTTTAAGATTTTCGAGAATACGAGATTTTGCCTCAAAAATTTCGTCTTGCAACTGATTGGTTTGAGATGATTGCTCTCTGCGTTTATTATGAATAATGTCAAAGGCGGCTTTCAGGCGTTTCCATAGTTCGTCTTGTGCGTCACGAGCGGCTGGTCCGATGTGCTTATATTCTTCCAGCAAATCGTTGGCTTGGCGTAGCGTTATGTTACTCAGTCCACCTTCCCCCAAATTCTGCGAAATGGTTTCAATTTTCACAACGATTTCAGCTTTTGCCGTAAAATTCTTCTTGCGGTCAAGGTCTTTTAGTTCATTTTGTATATTACGAATACTGAAATATCGATCAACTAAGGCGTTGTAGGCTGACCAAAAAGTGGTATTGTGCGGAGAATTGACATTTCCCGCATTTTTCCAATCATCTTGGATTTTCTTAAACTCTTGCCAACTATTTTTTGTGCCGCCCTTTTCTTCTTCATCTACTACCTCTCGCAAACGTTGTAGTAATTTGGTTTTTCGCTCAAAATAATCTTCTTTCAATCGTTCAACTTTTTGAAAAAAACCATTTTTAGCATCTCTTATCTGGGCATTCAATGATTCAAACCTGACTACAAAATTGTCATTCTTGTATTCAAAGCCTTCGTTATTGCCATTATCAGCTATATATTTTCTTAGTGCTTCCGCTTTTTCACGTGCTTTCAAGTCGTCAAAAATTGGCTTCAATTCACGCATCACTGAGTCCGCATTTTTAACATCAGAAATACCTGCACCGTCACTTTTGACCGATGCCAAAAGTTTTTCGCCCAAATCAACGAAATCTTTTTTACCAAATCGACTGTAATCAGTTTCTTCCGACGTATGCACTTCCTCAACTGGCTCTAATGTCAAGTCAGGAATTAACTCCGCACCCGCTTGAATGGCTACCTCATCATGTGTTTCTTCGTCGTGAGCTACTGCCATTGGCTCGGGTTCAGTTGGCATTTCGGCTACTAAAACCTCTGCTACTGCTTCTTGGGCAATATTTTCTACAACCACTGTTTCTTCCACAACTGGTATTTCGGCTGTGACATTATCGGCTACATCTGCTTCCGATGCTGGGTTTTCATCGACTATTTCATCAATAGTACTTACTGTTTCGACCGCTATATTTTCAACGGTATCTACGGTTGTTTCAACTGGACTTTCGGTTGCGATTTCGGCTGGGTCGTTCGGTTCGTTCATATTTTCTGTGAGAGTTTCCTCAATGATTTTGGTATCTACGTTTTCGGTAGATTGTTCTACTGCTGGCGATGTCGTTTCTTCGCCTTTGGTAGCATCGGTGGCATTTTCTGTCAAATCCAATTCTTTATTGGTCATTTTTGAGTGTTCTAAAAAGTTCTGATTAGATTTGCAAATGTAATAAAATTATGGTCTAATTGTGGTAGGTTTTCAAAACTTCCTGACATACATAGTGTTATATACGAAAAAAAACTTTAAAACGTTGCAAATACAATGAATAAATCGACTGTCGCATCGCTTCGGCTTTCATACAATCAAAACGAATTATTAGAAGAAAATGTTTTATCAAATCCATTTCAGCAATTTGAAAAGTGGTTTGAGGAAGCCCTATCGGCTCAAATTTTAGAGCCAAATGCGATGCACCTCGCCACGGTTTCGGAGGGTAAGCCGCACGGGCGTATTGTTTTGTTGAAAGGTTTTGATGAACGTGGATTTACTTTTTTTAGTAACTATACGAGTAATAAGGGGCAAGAAATTGCCGAAAATGAATATATTGCACTGACGTTTTTTTGGGGAGATTTGGAGCGGCAAATTCGGATTGAAGGACGGATAGAAAAAGTAAGTAGCCAAGAGTCTGATGAGTATCATAATGTTCGCCCCCGTGGTAGTCAAATTGGGGCTTGGGTATCGAACCAAAGTAAGGTCATTGACGGACGTAAACCATTGGAAGATAGCCTTTTAGCTTATGAAAAACGTTTTGAAAATAGTGAACCTATTCCCCGTCCGCCACATTGGGGTGGGTATCGAGTGACACCCAATAGCATCGAATTTTGGCAAGGTCGCCCCAATCGTTTGCACGACCGAATTTTGTATTCAAAAAACAAAAATGACTGGAAAATAGAGCGACTTTCACCGTAATAATTTTGAATGAGTGAATGATAGAATGAGTGAATGATTTTCAAAAATTACTCATATTCAGCATTCTATCATTCATTCATTCTATCATTCAAAATTAACCTATGACCTACGACTACATTATTATCGGAGCTGGCTCGGCTGGCTGTGTTTTGGCTAATCGCCTATCGGAGAACCCTAACCACAAGGTGCTATTGCTCGAAGCGGGTGGGCCCGACAAAAAAATGGAAGTGCATATTCCTGCGGGTTATGCCAAGCTCCACCGAAGCGAAGTCGATTGGGGGTTTAGCACCGAGCCGCAAAAGCACGTTTTGAACCGCAAAATCTATTTGCCCCGTGGCAAAACCCTGGGTGGAAGCAGTTCGACCAATGCCATGGCGTACGTGCGGGGCAATCGAGAAGATTATAATGACTGGGCAAAGTTCGGAAACGCTGGCTGGGGATACGATGATGTTTTGCCGTATTTCAAGAAATCCGAGCGAAATGAGCAGATCTCTAACGACTTTCATAATAACGAAGGCTTACTAAACGTAACTTTTGCCACCCGATTCGATACACCGTTTTCTGATGCTTTTGTAGAAGCCTGTGACCAAACTGGGATCAAGCGAAATGCTGACTATAATGGACAAAATCAGGCAGGGGCTGGGCGACTACAATTTACGATAAAAGATGCCAAACGGCACAGTGCTGCATCGGCATTTTTGAGGCCCATAATGCACCGAAAAAACCTAACAGTACTGACCAACGCACCGACTAAAAAGATACTCATCGAAAACGATAAGGCAGTAGGAGTGGAGTACCATTTGGGCAAAAATACTACTGAAAAAGCCTTTGCGAGCAAAGAGGTTATACTATCGGCGGGGGCGTATGCTTCGCCACAGTTGCTGATGCTTTCGGGTGTGGGCGATGCCGATGAGCTAAAAAAACATAACATCGAATGTAAGAAAAACCTTGTGGGCGTAGGAAAAAACCTGCAAGACCACCTTTTTTCGGGCGTGAGTTGCTTGTCAAATCAGGCTTTGGGGCAGAATCATCACCTCAAACCATTGAATCAAGTACGGGGTTTGGTAAAATATCTTTTGACAAAAAAAGGTATTTTTACTATTAGTCCGCTTGAATCAGCGGCCTTTTGGATGACCGACGATAGCCCCAATCGAGTGAATTATCAGTTTCATTTTGCCTCGCTCCAAGTCGGCGACGATTACACAACTGATCTGTATGACAGTAGCACTTTTCCGCATGATGACGGGTTCATTATTTTGCCAACCTTGCTGCGTCCCGAAAGTAGAGGATATGTAACATTGGGAAGTAATAACGTGGCTGATGCACCGATAATCCAGCCAAATTTTTTGGAAGCCGAACAAGATCAAATTACGCTACTGAAAGCCGCCCGAAAAGCCATCGAAGTGATGCAAGCCCCTGCTTTTGATGCGTATCGAAAATCCCTAATTACGCCCCCCGACCAAAGTTCGGACGATACCATTATGCTACACCTGAAAAAACAACTCGAAACCGTTTACCACCCCGTAGGCACTTGCAAAATGGGCAATGACGAAATGGCCGTAGTTGATGCCCAACTACGAGTAAAAGGTATTGAAAATCTACGGGTGATTGATGCTTCAATAATGCCGACGATAGTTTCGGGTAATACAAACGCTCCTACGCTGATGATTGCCGAGAAGGGTGCGGAGATGATTTTGGGCGGAAAGTAACTGCTGTCATTTGGATAGAAAAGGCTTGATGAAATGTTTTTTTGTCGAACCTTTTTTGTGTGGTAAAGTGCTTTTCATCTCATTTTAGATGTAACAATTAGACAAACAAAAAGCGAAGCACCTTCCAGTGCTTCGCCCTTAACCTCATTTATTTACTCCCCTAAAACCTCGTAAATTACTTATCTAATTTCGTCAATTCGCCTTTGCTGTACGGCTTGTTGTCGGTGAAAGTTTCCTTTCCTTTTCGGTTCACAAAACCATTTCTTGCAAAAATACTGATACGAGCCACGCCTTCCGAAAAATTATAGGCTTCGTCATATATCAAGGGGATTGTTTCCTCGCCCGTTTTGTTCACAAATCCGTATTTACCATTAATTGCCACCCGAGCCATTCCTTCCGAAAAACCCCAAACGTTATCGTATTTGACGGCCGTAATTTCTTTGCCCGTTTTATCAATCAAACCAAATTTACCTTTCACACTCACAACCATCATTCCCTCCGATGAGCCTTCGATAAAATCATAAATCACTGGCACCACTTCGTTGCCCGATTTATCAATCATGCCCCACTTGCGTTTGCTACGAACTACGGCTAAACCTTCCGTAAAATTATCAACTTCGTCAAAGGCATCGACCACAAACAAAGCGTCTGATTTGTCAATAAAACCCCATTTCTTGTTGTCAGTTTTGACGGCGGCACGTCCTTCGGCAAAACTCTTGGCCGATTTGTATCTTAATGGTATAATTTGCACACCTTTTTTGTCAATAAAGCCGTATTTACCCTCGATGGCCACACAAGCGAAGCCCTCAGAAAAACTCTCAGCTTTGTCGAACTGTGGGTGAGCTATGTATTTATTTTTGGCATCAATCACGCCCCATTTGCCGTATTGCTTCACAAAGGCTAAACCTTCGCTAAAACTCAGCACTTCATCGTATTGTAAATCAATTTTTGCCTTTCCTTTTTTATCCACAAATCCCCATTTTTCACCAATCCTAACGGCCGCCATCGACTGCGAGAAATTTAGTGCTTCGTCAAAGCCGAATGGTATCTGTGCTTTGCCCGATTTATCGACAAAACCCCACTTGCCGTTCTTCTCAACTGCTGCCAACCCTTCGCTCATATCGAAAGCATCACTAAATTGTGCCGCTACGACTTCATTTCCTTTGCGATTTACGAAACCAACTTTATCGTTTTTTTCTACCCGAGCAATGCCCGATTGAAAATCGCCGTAAGTGGTATTGGCCGCAAACTTCATTTTTGTTTCTTGGGCAAAAATCTGACCCGAAAGTAAAATTGTGCCTAAAAAAAGGCTTTTGTGTAAATTATTCTGGAAAATTTTCATTGGATTATATGGTTATTAGGAAAATAATTACGTTATGTAATTACTTTATTTGCCAATCTTGTGCCAATCAAGTGTTTTTTGATAGAATCTTACCGAGCGGATACATTTCAAAAAATCGAAGCGATAATTTCAGTCTTCTTGAAATAAAAAAATATAATCCTTGTGAAATACAATTTATTATCTTGAAAAACCCAACACGCAAACTGAGTGCCAAGGTCACACAAAAAACAGGAAACTTACCCAACGGATACATTTTTGAAATAGAGAAAAATAAGCAAAAAATAGTACCTTTGTGCAAAAATCAGGTCGGTTATAAAAACTGGCATACATACATTCAATGAAAATTTCGTATAATTGGTTAAAAACCTTGATTCATATTGAAGAATCGGCCGAGGAAATTGGAAAATTATTGACCGCCACTGGCTTAGAAGTGGAAGGAATCGAAGAAATAGAAACCGTAAAAGGTGGTCTGAAAGGATTCGTAGTAGGGGAGGTGCTTACTTGTGAAACTTTTACGGTCAAGGAGAAGCAGTTGAGCCTCACGACGGTTGATATTGGCACCGAAATTCCTTCAAGTATTGTCTGTGGGGCTGCCAACGTGCGTGAAGGTCAAAAAGTAATCGTAGCCACGCTCGGAGCGACCATTCATCTCGAAGACAATAAATCGTTTTTAATCGAAAAACGCAAAGTTTACGGACACCCATCGGAAGGCATGATTTGTGCCGAAGATGAAATCGGTATTGGTACATCACACGATGGGATTTTGGTTTTAGAAACTGACTTGGCAAACGGCACGCCCGCCGCTAAATACTTTAAACTCGAACCCGATTTTCAAATCGAAATCGGACTCACACCCAACCGTGCCGATGCCGCATCGCACCTGGGCGTGGCTCGTGACCTAAAAGCAGTTTTGGGAAGAGAAATTAAAATGCCGTCCATCGAAAACTTCAAACCCTCCTCACAAACGTCTGATTTTCAAGTAGTTATCGAAAATACGGAGGCTTGTCCACGGTTTTGCGGCTTAGAAATTCGTGGGATTTCGGTGCAAGAATCGCCCGCTTGGCTTAAAAAATCGTTGCAAGCCATTGGTTTAAATCCAATCAATAATATTGTTGATATTACAAATTATATCTGCCATACGCTGGGTCAGCCGATGCACGCTTTCGATGCCGACGAAGTAAAAGGACACAAAATCGTGGTGCGAGTACCCGAAAAAGGAACGAAATTCACAACTCTTGATGGCACCGAACGCACCCTTTCGGGTAATGATTTGATGGTCTGTAACGACACCGAACCGATGGCGATTGCGGGGGTTTTTGGTGGGCAAAAGTCTGGAATTAAGCCTACTACACAGAATATTTTCTTAGAAGTAGCTTATTTTAACCCCGTTTGGGTTCGTCGAACGGCCACTTTTCACGGCCTAAAAACCGATGCTTCGTTTCGTTATGAGCGTGGTACTGACCCAAATATGCCACCGTTTGCCATTCGTTTGGCGGCAATTTTGATTCAAGAAGTAGCGAGCGGCGAGGTGTCACTCGGAGAAATTATCGGAACGCCAATTGACGTTTATCCAAATCCGATTGCCAACTTTGAGATAAGCGTCAAATACAAAAATATTAATCGACTAATTGGCAAGAATTTAGACCACGATTTAATCAAAAATATCTTGCAAAGCCTTGATATTCAAGTCATTAGCGACAACGATAGCGAAATACAGGTGAGCGTGCCACCCTACCGAGTTGATGTCACTCGTGAGGCCGATGTGATTGAAGAAATTCTCCGAATTTATGGCTTTGGGAATATTGAATTATCCGAAAACTTGCAAACGGATTACCTTTCGAGTTTTCCAGAAAAAGATGCCGACAAACTACAATTCAATATCATTGAGTTGCTGGCGGGCAATGGTTTCAACGAAATTCAGACGCTTTCAATCACCAAACCCGCTTATAATCAAGCACTTGCGGCAGCCGCTAAGGGTGAAACCGTGACGCTACTAAACCCACTGAGCGATGAACTTTCGGTGATGCGGTCGAGTTTGCTCCTGACGGGCATGGAGTCGGTGGCGTATAATATCAACCGTCGCCAAAAGGATTTGAAATTATTTGAATTTGGCAGAAGTTACTTCAAAAAAGAGGATAAATACAAGGAAAATAAGCATTTAGGCTTGTGGCTTACGGGCAGCCGCCAGTCGGAATCTTGGGCGAGCCTGACCACGCCAGTGGCTTTCCATGATTTGGCTTTGGCAGTACAAAAAGTGCTAAAAGCTATGAAAATTAGCAAATTTGATACCGCCGAGGCCGATACAAACATTTTTCAATATGGCCTGACCTACCTTTTAAACAAAAAACCTTTGGTGAGTTTGGGTTTGGTCAAAACTTCACTCACAAAGTTGGCTGATGTGAAACAAGCCGTTTTTTATGCCGATTTCGACTGGGAATATCTTTTGAAACAATATTCGGGCAAGGTTGCTTTTGCCGAAATCCCGAAGTTTCCCGAAGTGCGGCGTGACTTGTCGTTGGTCATTGATTCGGAAGTGAATTTTGAGCAGGTATCGAGCATTGCCAAAAAAACCGAAAAGAATATTTTGCAAAGCATCAATGTTTTTGATGTTTATGCGGGCGAAAAATTAGATGCTGGCAAGAAATCATATTCGGTTAGTTTTACGCTTATTGACAAAGAAAAAACATTGACCGATGAGGTGATTGACAAAACAATGCAACGCCTCATTGCGGCCTACGAAAAAGAGGTGGGGGCGATTATTAGAAAATAAATTCGTGGATAATTGTAATCTTTTTTCAAAAAATTCGTCCTAATAAAAACATAAAAATAATTTAAGCAATGAAAAAATACATCGTTTTGGCTATTTCGGTAGCAGTTTTGAATATTTCAACGGCAAATGTAGGTTTGGCTCATTCTGCAAATACAATCGTTTTGCAGGACGAACCCCCAGAAACCGAAGTATTGCTCGATAAAGCCATTGATGCCGAAACGGCAGGTAATACCGATGTCCTCGTACAGTCGTTGAGTGCAGGAACGGCCGCCCTCGAAAAGGAAGCAAACGCCGATAAGGGAAGTTTTAAAGACAAGCTTTTGAGCCAAGCGGGAGCATTGCAAAAGCTCGCACCATTGGCCAAAAGTGGGGCATTGCAGGGCGGAACGCTCAAAAAAATCATTAATACCGTAAAAATGCTCTTAGCCGCCAAGCGAATCGAAGGAATGCTGGGTGGTTCAAATCTTTTGGGAAGTGCCACGGGTTTGACCAAAAATTTAGGTTTAATGAAAGTCGGAATGTCGGCATTGGGCGGCGACTCACAAGATAAATTGGGCGGATTGCTCAACTCGGCCATGGGTAGCGTGGGCAATCTGAGCAAAGGAGGAATGGCCGCCAAAACCGCCGAGCCAGTCGTAAAAAAACAACTCGGTGGAATCTTGGATTTTGTGAAAGGAGCAATATAAATAATATGTTTTTAATATTTTTATTGAACGCTGGCAGGGCTTCAAGCCCCTGCCAGCGTTAATCACACCATTAAAATTTAAACAAATGGCATCATTCAACATTGATTTTCCAGGAAACTCCAATCAATTTGTGGTCAGTGCAAACTCGGCAATCAAGAATAAAGGCGGGGTTTTTGATGGAAATGCCTCGGCAGGTTCGTTTAGTTTACAAACTTTGGTCGGAGCCGTGAAGGGTACATATCAGGTGGTTTCGGAAGCCAATAGCCCACAAACAAAGGTGGCCATCACCATCACCAAAAAGCCTTTTATTGTGCCAATAAGCAAGATTCAGGAAGTTATTGCTTCATATTTTTGACCGTAAAACAATTTTCCCAAATTGTTAAAAAAAACCTACCCATGAAAAAACTACTTTACTCCCTCTTCACGGCTTTAATTTTAATTTCTTGTCAAAAAGAATCAGACAAAGCACGTGAAATAGTCACGAAAAGCATCGAAGCCCACGGCGGAAAAAGATTTGAAAACTTTACGGCGGATTTTGATTTTCGTAAGTTTCACATAAAACTTTCGCACGATAAAGAACGATTTCAGTACGAACGTATATCAAGAGATAGTGCCAATAATGATATTTGGGACGTGCTAAACAACGACGGATTTGTGCGGATAATCAACGGAAACCAAGTAAGTTTATCAGAAAAAGATAGAAATAAATACACTGAGGCCATCAATTCTGTGGCATACTTCGTGCTTTTGCCCTATAAATTGCAAGATAAGGCCGTAAATCTTGAATATTTGGGCGTAACTACGCTCAACAAGCAAAAATATGATAAAGTAAAAGTTTGGTTCAATAAAGAGGGTGGCGGAAAAGATTTTGAAGACGTATATTGCTATTGGTTTAATCACGAAACTCACTTGCTTGATTACATTGCTTATGCCAACGGAGGCCCGAGATTCCGCCGAGTGAAGAGCCGCCAAACCGTGGGCGGCATTGTGTTTCAGGACTACGAAAATTTTGTCATAACCGACCCGACCATCGAAACTGCCGACTACGACAAAGCCTTTGTAGCGGGAAAAGATTCCTTGTTATCGGTTATTGAACAAAAAAATATTACGGTGAAGTGATTTTATTTTTTCCTGATTGAGCGGTTATTTCATCGAATCGGTCGGCTCGTACAAAAATTCGCTTTTCATCAAATTCTCCAACTAATCTATATTCACTTTCGATAAAGTCTTTCAGCGTAGGTCTTGTTTCGTAGCCCAGTTTATCACGGGTCATAAACGTACCTTTGGTTGGGTGGGTATCTACAAAAACTGGGAGCTTTTTTTTAGTAATTTTTGTAATTGTTTAGCACCCGAAGGGAGCGATATAGGAAAACGGTTTTAGAGCTATTGTTTTGAGTTCGTTGAAAACATTCATATTATTTTTACGGCAAGTGGAGATAAACCCTTGAATACGTGCATAGCGATTTGCAC
>JANNEN010000147.1:0-16558 GCA_031378715.1 Emticicia sp. | reverse complement strand
CATGACTCTATTTCTGGTGCAGTTATTCAGGCTTGCTTTGAGCTTGCCATTGAGCCACATCGTATTGCCAAGATGTCGGGCATTGGTTGTTCGTCAAAAACACCAGCTTACTTTTTGGGCAATTCGCATGGATTCAACTCCGTTCATGGACGAATGCCTTCGGTGGCAACGGGGGCATATTTGGCAAACCGTGATTTGCTTTATTTCGGAGTTTCGGGCGATGGAGATACTGCCTCTATCGGCATGGGGCAGTTTGTCCATGCCATTCGTCGTAACCTCAACATGGTTTATTTGGTAATGAACAATGGTTGCTATGGCTTGACGAAAGGGCAAGATTCGGCAACGGCTGACAATGGCTCAAAAAGCAAGGCAGGTTCAGAAAACCCTTTCAATGCCATTGATTTGGTGGGTTTGAGCATGGAATTAGGGGCAACTTTTGTGGCTCGTAGTTTTTCGGGCGATAAAACTCAGTTGATTCCTTTGATAAAAGCAGCTATCAAGCACCCAGGTTTTGCTTTTATTGATGTCATTTCGCCTTGCGTTACATTCAATAATAATGTGGGTTCGACCAAATCTTATGATTATGTTCGTGAGCATATTGAGGCAACTTCTACCATAGATTTTGTGCCAATTATGGAGGAAATCACGGCAAATTATGACGATACCAAAGAAATAACGCTACACGACGGCTCGGCTTTGCAGCTTCAAAAACTGCATCAAGGTTGGAATCCAGAAGATAAACTTTCGGCAATGATTGCCTTGCAAAATGCCAAAGTAAAAGGCGAAATTTTGACGGGTTTAGTCTATATCGAACCAAATACCAATGCTTTGCACGACGTGCTTAAAACAACTAAAACACCATTAAATATGCTCAAAGAAGACCTTCTTTGCCCAGGCATTGATGCTTTGGAGGCTTTGAATGAGAGTTTGCGGTAGAAAATATAAGATTTATAGAATAGAAATGCCCGAAAAATGCAAATTTTATCGGGCATTTTTTTTATTCAAGTATGCACTTTCAACAGCGAACAAAATGTTCGCTCCACAAATATTATTCTTCCAACACAATCGCAATTTTATTGCCTTTTACCGCCATTCTACTGATTTTTTTCTTTGGTAAACTTTCGGGTAAAATCATTTGTTCCCATTGTTTGGTAGCAGAATCATAGCTCAAAATTTCAGCATTTCGGCTTTCCAAAATAATCCCATCGCTCGTCCAAGCGTTATAATGCTCCGAATCTGGACTACTTTCGGCAATATCAACAATTGTATTTTTTGAAGGATTGAAAGCTCGAATTAGCCATTTTTTATCAACTTGTTGCACAAAACTAAATGCTTTTTGCTGGGGAATCAAGTGCAAAGAACGCCCAATGTTTTGAGCAATGATTGTGTCTTTTTTTGAGCTAATTATTTGATAATGAAGTGTTTGTGGTTCGCCCAAGACAAAAGCAATTAGCTCATTTTTATTGAGCCATGCCTGATAACCAATCTTGCCAGTTGTCTGAGATTCAAAAATTATTTGTATTTCGAGTGGGTCATCAATTTTGTACTTTACCAAGTCTTGGTCGCCATTTGATTTTCGTTGAACGATGCAGGATAGATATTTCGTATCGGGCGTGACGGTCGGTGAATATTCTGAATCAATCGTATTGGTTATCTGCGAATTTTTACCCTTTTTATAATCGTACGACCAAATATCCGTCTGCCCATCTTTTGCGGAAGTATAATAAATCAAAGGCTTTTTTGGGTGAAAAAACGGCTGATTGTCGTAGCCTAATCTATTGGTAATATTTTTAGGATTTGAAAGGGTCAGTTTCCCATCTGAATTTGAAATATCCAGAAGATAGATTTCGGTGCCGTTTTGGGCAAAAAGTGAGGCTGAAATAAAAAATAGAGCGAATAGCTTTTTCATAAATATGGTTATTTTTGAACGAAAATAGCTCGAATTTCGTCAAAAGACAAGTTTTTAACCCATATTCCGCACTTCAAAGCCCGAAGGACTTAGTTTTGCATAATATTAGGTTTTAACAAAAAATGCCATTCCAAGTTTTGGAATGGCATTTTTATTAATAACTCATGTTACGCACGAACTAATTTCCCCAGCAGCGGCGTCAATGCTGTCAATTTAAGGAATTTATCTACTCTCCGCTGGCAGGGATTTGAACCAGCCAGCGTTGAAACTGAGATTAATTAAATTTTGAAACTATTTAAAAACCTTAAATTGACAGCATTGACTGGGGTGACACTCCACTCAAATACACGTAAAAGAATCTTGAAAGTGTTATAATCAGACTGCCGAAACGATTATTTTTTAACCCATTCCTTAAACGCTGTTTTCCTGCAAACACGCCTTCAACTTCACTTCAAAAACCAACCAATCTAAATCATAATTAGCAATGAGTTCGAGGCGGCTATCTCGACGATAAGCAATGTATTGCACCGAAAACTCGCCCTCAACGGCATTTATCAACACCCAATCTTTACCCGTTCGGAAAACGCCTTTGGCTCGATTTACACCTTGAAGTGTGCCAAAAAATTGTCGCAATTTAGGTAAACTAAAAACCTCCTCGGGCGAAAAAATCCAGCCGCAGCTATACATTCCGAGTCCTTTACCTAACTTTTTAATCGGTTTTCCAATTTCGGCTAATTCGGAAGTTTCATCTGCACTATGGTTGTGATGCTCGTTGGCATGGGCTTGTGGAAAAAGGGCTTTTCTGCCTGAAAAAACCGCCATATCTAAGTAATTGATGTCAATTTTGGCATTGGTTGTGGTAGCAATCAATAGCTTTGGTGGATAGAGATCTTCTGCCCAAAGTTTAAATTTTTCGGCAAGTTCGACTTCTACCAAGTCCGATTTATTGGCAATCAGCACATCGGCTAAGTTGATTTGGTCTTGAAAAGTTTCGTGCGAACGCACATTTTCATTTGCCCAACGACGAGGATCGACCAAGCAAATCGTAGCTCTGATTTCGAGAATATCTTTTAAGTATTTACTTTGTAGCAAATCCAAAATACTGGCGGGGTGGCCCATTCCCGTTGGTTCAATCAAGATACGGTCGGGTTTTTGGTTGCGTAAAATCGACGTAAGCGTAACCTGCATCGGCACATTTGCGGTGCAACAAATGCAGCCGCCCGCTACTTCCTTAATCACCAAACCATCTTGCTCATTGATGGCAGTATGGTCAATCGAAACCGCTCCGAACTCATTGATGATTATTGCCCAACGCTCGTTTTTGGGCTTTTTTTCTAAAATATGCTTGATAGCGGTAGTTTTACCCACGCCCAAAAAGCCCGTGATGATGTTTACTGGTATTTTCATTGGTTTGTAGCACAATTTTCCAAATTGTGAATCTTGAAAACACAATTCGGAGAATTGTGCTACGGTTTTACTTCTTAGTTTCTTCAAAACCCATTTCTTCGTACCATTCTTCAAACTCTGATGGCGATGCCGTTGGTTTCGGACCCATGGCTCGGCGTGAACGTCGCTCACTCGCTTTTATCTCCAAATCTTTCTCGACTTTCTCGCCATTTAACTCAAAAATAACCTTGTATTTTCCCGAACGGAAATAGATTTTCTTGTCGTCGGCTGGTTCTAACATAACATCTTTTTCGTCTTTTTTCTTGGCTTCGTTTAGATATTTTTCGTAATAATCTTTCGCCGAAGCATCAATTGCTTGGTCGAAATTCACATTATTTATGCCCGCTTCAGCATCGTCAGTGATGGTTTTTAGTAATAAACCTTTGTCGGTTTGAATCTTGATAATTGCTTTGCCCGATGCTCGTGCGTAGTACGAAAGATTATATTTTCGCTCTTCGGTTGCTTCATATTTATTGAATACTCGTCCCCACGAAGCATTATAACTAATTGATGGTAAGTCGTTTACGTAAATATTTTTTACCAAAATCTCACTACTCAATGCTTGTAATGGCTTCACATCAGCAATATAAATTGAGCGTCCGTGTGTGCCAACGACCAATTCGTTTTCCCGTGGGTGAATCACCAAATCATGGATTGCCACACTCGGCAGACCATCGCCATTGCCACGCATGAAAGTTATACCTTTATCCATCGAAACGTACAAGCCGTTGTCGGTGCCGACATAAACGATATTGGCATTTTTTGGGTCTTCTTTCACTACGTTTATTGGCTCGGCTGGTAAATCCGTTCCAATGGTTTGCCAAGTTTGCCCGTAGTCGTTTGAAACAAACAAATACGGTTTCAAATGGTCAGCACGATAAGCATTCAAACTCGCATAAACCGTTGATTCGGAGTGCGTTGAGGGCGAAATTCCGCTTACCCAAAGGTCAGTTTTGTCCATAATTTTGGTAAAAGTATAACCGCCATCTTTTGACACATGAATCAAGCCATCGTCCGAACCTGCGTAAATCAAGCCAAATCGGGTCGGTGATTCTTCGACCGTTGTGAGCGTTCCGAAAGGCACATCGCCCTCTTTTTTGCCACGGGTCAAATCGCCCGAAAGAGTTTTGAAAGTATCACCTTTATCAAAACTTCGGTGAAATTTGTTGGAAGCCCAATAAATAATATCCTGGTTGTGGCGAGAAATCGTGAGCGGAGCTTCCCAATTAAAACGGAACGCCGCTTCGCCCAATTCTCGTGGCACGTCAAGCCTTTTTCGCTCGCCCGTTGCTTTGTTTATTCTGAAATAATTACCAAACTGAAAACCCGCATAAACAATATTACTATCTCGCCAATCGACCTGTACTTGCATTCCGTCGCCACCGAGGAGAAATTTATAACCATCGCCGTTTTCAAAAATGCCATAATTATAATCAAACGAATTGCTCGACGAACCGTACCAAACGCCATTGTCTTGCAAGCCACCGTAAACATTATAGGGTTTTGCCATATCAACGGCAACTGCCACAAATTGCCCCACGGGAATCGAATTTGCCTTGAACCATGTCTTGCCGTCGTCGTAAGTGATGTTTATTCCGCCATCGTTTCCGTTGATGTAGTGCTTCGGATTTTTGGGATTAAACCACAAGGCGTGGTGGTCGGAGTGAACATTTTCTCGGTCAATACTCTTGAAACTCTTGCCGCCATCTTCCGAGCGAACGATTGGCACGCCCACGATTACGATTTTTTTATCGTCGGTCGGGTCCACCCAAATCTGCCCAAAATAATAGCCGTACGTATAATAAATATTATCGAGGTAGTCGCTATGGGTGCGTTTCCAAGTCATTCCTGCATCTTCGCTGCGGTAAACTTCCGCCCCCGTAACTTGCGTATCAAACAAATCGTTGTTGCCGTTGTGGGTATATTCGTAAATATCCTGCACCTTCACTTTGTCGGTTTTTAGGTCTTCTTTGAATGCCTTTGCCGTAAATTTTTCGGGAAAACCCTGTCCGTCCAAATACTCATTAATCGTTGCATCACTCAACGCCAAAAACTCATCTTTAGTGATAGTTTTCATTTTTTTGGTCGAAAGTTTGCTCAAATCTTCCTTTTCGTCTTTTTTTGGTCTATTCGCTTGGTTATCAATGATGGCATAAACGATATTTGGGTTTTTAGGATAAACTGCCAAACCGATGCGACCATTGCCCACACCCGCAGGAAAACCGCCGCCTTCGCCCGAAATCAATTTCCAGTTTTCGCCCGCATCGGTGCTTTTATAAATGCCCGATTCGGCTCCACTTTCCACAAAATTCCACGCCGAACGCTCCTTGTGCCACATCGTAGCGTAAAGCGTGCTGGCATTATTTGGGTCGAGTTTTACGTCAATCGCCCCAGTGTTCTCGTTGAGGTAAAGTGTTTGTTTCCAAG
Source organism: Emticicia sp. (assembly GCA_031378715.1). Classification (GTDB taxonomy): domain Bacteria; phylum Bacteroidota; class Bacteroidia; order Cytophagales; family Spirosomataceae; genus Emticicia. Next base: position 10,776 of record JANNEN010000147.1, on the reverse strand, counting down.
TCTTGCCGCCATCGGTGGTTTTGTACATTCCACGTTCTTTGTTGGGCGAGTACAAATGCCCCAAAACCGCTACCCAAGCAATATTTGGGTCGGTGGGGTGCAAAGCGATGCGTCCGATGTGGTGCGATTCGGGCAAGCCCAAATGCTCCCAAGTTTTGCCATTATTGCTTGATTTATAGATACCCACGCCCGAATACGACGAACGACTCGAATTGTTTTCGCCCGTGCCGACCCAAATCGTGCGGGTTTTCCAATCGACGGCAACGTCGCCGATGGTCATAACCGCCTCATTATCAAATATTGGCGAGAAAGATTGACCATTATTGACGGTGTGCCAAAGTCCACCCGAAGCGTAGGCGGCATAAAACTCGGTTGGATTTTCGGGGTTGGCATCAATATCCACAATTCGCCCCGACATGATGGTTGGGCCGACGTTTCGGAATTTTAGATTTTTTACCAAAGATGTTTCTGTAAGTTTTTTTCTTTGGTCAAACCCTGCCATTCGCTCGGCGGCTGAAGTTGCAGAAATGGCATTTGAAATAATTACGGGAATAGCCTCGACAGTGATTTTTTTCTTTTTTTGAGAAAAACCAGCGAAGCAAGTAATTGATAATAAGGTTATTAGGGTTAGTTGGGTTTTCATTTTCGGTTTTTTTTGATGAGTAAAATTAAGAGAAAAGTTTGAGATTTGATGTTTTTTTCCAAAAATACAAATCAATTTTTGGCAGGATTCAAGTCACAAATGCAACTTTCAAATTTGTAAGGTAGGATTTGCGAGCGGTTTCGGTTGTTTGAAGGCTAATAAATAGTTTTTCGGCAATCTGACTATTGCTGTTACATTTGTACTGGAAACGCACCAAAAGCTAAATCTTTTGGCTTTCCCACAAAAACATATCAAAATCCTAACATACATTTATAACATTGAGTAATATTTATTGAACCCCTACGAAATTAATTTGGTTATTAATTTAATGCTTTTTAAAGATTTCTTGCCCTATGCTCACTGATAATCACGGAAGACCAATCAATTACTTGCGGCTGGCAGTTACCGACCGCTGTAATTTGCGTTGCTTCTATTGTATGCCCCAAGAAGGTATTCAGTATTTGCCCAAACCGCATCTGTTGAGCTACGAAGAAATGATTCGGCTTTGTACGATTTTGGCCGAAATGGGCATTAGTAAAGTCAGAATTACGGGCGGAGAGCCGTTTGTGCGGCGAGATATTATTCCGTTTCTCTGGAAATTATCCGAAATCGAAGGCATCAATAAAATAAATATTACTACAAATGGTGTGCTTACGGCTCCGTTAGTGCCAGAATTAAAGCGAATCGGCATCAGTTCGGTCAATCTTAGCCTTGATTCGCTCGACCGCCAACGCTTTTTTGAAATCACTCGCCGAGACGAATTTCCGAAAGTTTGGGAAACTTTGGAAGCATTACTTGCACACGATATTCCCGTAAAGATAAATACCGTTGTGGTTACAGGAAAAAACGATGAAGATATTTTGTCGATGGTTGAGTTGGCTCGAAATCAGAACGTTTCGTTGCGATTCATCGAAGAAATGCCTTTCAATGGCGAAGGTTTGCGTCCCGAACAAATGGAGTTTTGGAGTTATCGCCGCATCATGGATTTGATTCGCTCGGCTCACCCCGAATTGTACAAACTGCAAGATGAACCAAACTCTACTTCGTATAACTATCATATTCCGAATTTTAAAGGAACGGTTGGTGTAATTGCAGCATTTAGTCGAACTTTTTGTGGCACTTGCAATCGTATCAGAGTAACGCCCACGGGCAGTTTCCGAACTTGTTTGTACGATGACGGGGTGTTTAATGTAAGAGATTTTATGCGTCAGAAGTTATCCGATGACGAGATTAAAGACTTGATTTACAATGCTTTGCAAAATCGGGCAAAAGATGGCTTCGAGGCCGAGGGTCGCCGAACGAGTGTAGTTTCGGAGTCAATGACGACCATTGGGGGGTGAAACCAATGATTGAATGTTTCAATGATAGAATAACTGAGTAAATAAGTATTAATTTTGTAGTAAAAATTTATCAATTACCAAATTAAAAAAAGTATGTTAAAAGCAGAAATGATTACCGATAGCGGTACGATGACAATCGAATTTTACGAGCAAGATGCTCCGATTGCAGTAAATAACTTTGTTACCTTAGCCAAGAAGGGATTCTACGACGGTTTGATTTTTCACCGTGTGATTCCAAATTTTATGGTACAAGGCGGCGACCCCGACGGAACGGGCGGTGGCGGCCCAGGTTATACCATTCCGTGCGAACTGACGGGCAATAACCAGTACCACGACAAAGGCGTACTTTCGATGGCTCACCGTGGACGCAACACGGGCGGATCGCAGTTTTTTATCTGTCATAATCGCTCAAATACCCAACATTTAGACCGTAATCATACTTGCTTCGGTAAAGTTATCGAAGGGCTTGAAGTCGTTGATGCGATTCGTCAAGGCGATAAAATACAGAAAGTTACGATTATTGAATCGGTGGCGTAATATTCGCTTAACAAAAAATACAACAAAAAGCTGCTCGAAAATTCGTTTTTTGAGCAGCTTTCTGGTTTTGGTTTCGTCAAAACAATATTTTCTTTCTATCTTCGCATAAAATCAAACTTCATCTCTTTCACATGAAAAAACTATTTTCTTTCACCCTCTTGGCTCTCGGTTTTAGTTTGTTGGCTCATGCCCAACGCCCAGCCGCAACTACCGAGTTTAACGCCAATACCCGTTTTGAGCAAATCGGTACGGCATTACCAACACCAAATTCGTACCGAACTGCCAGTGGTAGCCCAGGTAAAGATTATTGGCAACAAAAAGCTGACTACGACATCAAAGCCGAGCTGGACGATGCCAAACAAGCGATTACGGCAAGCGAAAAAATCACTTATACCAACAACGCCCCCGAAGAATTACGCTACTTATGGCTACAACTCGACCAAAATCTTTTTGCTAAAAACTCGGTCGCTAATACTTCTCGCCAATCGGCACTAAACCCTACTTCTGGGGCGAGTTTTAATGCCCTCGGAACAATGGCGGGTACGAACGACAAAGATTACGGCTATAAAATTTCGGCCGTGAAAGATGCTTCGGGCAAAGACTTGAAATACACCATTAACGAAACCATGATGCGGGTAGATTTGCCCACGCCACTAACCAAAGGCATGACTTTTACGCTACAAGTTGATTGGAAATTTAATATCGTTGATTTGAAAGCGGGGGGTGGTGCAAGAAGTGGCTACGAACTTTTCCCGAAAGATGGAAATGTACTGTACGAAATCGCTCAATGGTTTCCTCGTATGGCAGTTTATGACGATGTAAACGGCTGGCAGCACAAGCAGTTTTTGGGTCAAGGCGAGTTTACGCTGGTTTTTGGTGATTATAAATTTGCCCTGACCGTGCCAAACGACATGGTTGTTGGAGCAACGGGCGAGCTACAAAACCCCAAAGAAGTGCTGACCGCTACGCAAATAAAGCGTTGGGAACAAGCAAAAAATACAAAAAATCCGATTGCGATTGTTACGCAAGAAGAAGCCGAAATTGCTGAAAAAAATAAGCCAAGCGGCAAAAAAACGTGGATTTATGCCGCCAAAAATGTCCGTGATTTTGCGTTTGCCGCTTCACGGAAATTCATCTGGGACGCTTTGCAAGTTGATGTAGAAGGCAAAAAAGTTTGGGCGATGTCGCTTTATCCGAAAGAAGCAAATCCACTTTGGGGGCAGTATTCTACTCGCTTGGTGGCACATACCCTCACGAGCTACTCGAAGCGAAGCATTGCATACCCGTACCCCGTGGCCTACTCGGTGCATGGCTCGGTGGGTGGCATGGAATACCCGATGATGAGCTTTAACGGGGCAAGACCCGAAGCCGACGGAACGTATTCGGAAGGTATAAAAAACTTCTTGATTTCGGTGGTTATTCACGAAGTTGGACATAATTTCTTTCCGATGATTGTCAATTCTGACGAGCGTCAATGGTCATGGATGGACGAAGGTTTGAATACTTTTTTGGAATGTTTGGCTTCTCAGGAATGGGACAGAAACTTTCCCGTTGGTGGTATCGAGCCGCAGTCAATTACGGGTTACATGAAAATTGATGCCACGAAGCAAAACCCCATTATGAGTAGCTCTGACAATATTTTACCAGGAACTTTCGGCCCGAATGCGTACTCAAAACCCGCCACTGGACTCAATATCTTGCGTGAAAGTGTCATGGGGCGTGAACTTTTCGATTATGCTTTCAAAGAATACGCTCGCCGCTGGGCATTTAAGCACCCAACCCCTGCCGACTTTTTCCGCACAATGGAAGATGCTTCGGGCGTTGATTTGGATTGGTTTTGGAAAGGCTGGTTTTATGGCGTTGAACCCGCCGACCAAGCAATCGCCAATGTGGAGTGGTACAGCGTTGATAGCCAAGACCCTACCAAACAAAAAGCCGTAGCCAAAGCCGATGCCGCAGCCAAAGCCCAAACATTGAGCAATATCCGCAACAAAACCGACATCAAACAAACCGTTGTGGAGGCAGATTCTACGATGAAGGATTTCTATAATTCTTATGATAGATTTGCCGTTACCGATGCCGATAAGAAGAAATACGAACAATATTTGTCAAGTTTAGATGAAAACGACCGAAAACTCATCGAAGCGGGCAAGAACTTTTACGTAGTGAACCTGAAAAACAAAGGCGGTTTGATAATGCCTATCATTATTCAGATGCAATTTGAAGATGGCACGAGTGAAGATGTCAGAATCCCCGCTGAAATCTGGCGTTTGAATGATAAAGAAGTCAAGAAAACTTTGGTAACGACCAAGAAAGTTGCCAAATTCAAACTTGACCCTTACCACGAAATCCCTGATATTGATACATCGGATAATACTTTCCCGAAAGAACCTGAGCAACCGACACGCTTTCAGGCGTTTAAGCAAAGAGGTTTTGGCGGCGGTGGATCAAACCCAATGCAAGAAGCCCAGAAAAACAAGCCCGCTGGCACGCAGACGAGTGGGGATAAAAAGTAAAGATTTAATAGTTTTTTTAGGGACGGACTAAAAAAAAAACAAGTGATTTTCTCCGCTACGGGGAGATTAGGGACATGGAAATAAATAGACTTATTGCGGGAAGTTTCGATTTGAAAACAAATCTAAAAGACACTCGGGGTACTTTATTTATTTCCATGTTTTTTAGCAGAAGTACGTAAAATGAGTTACTGAGAAGGCATTCTTACAACTGCGGAATCTGAATCCCTGTAATTTTTCGGTATAAATCAATGGCGAACAAATCGGTCATGCCCGAAACAAAATCAACAACCGCAAGGATATTCGGATAAACATCTCCGCCTTTCGTGATGCCATATTGGCTCGGAATCAACTGCAAAAGTTTCTTCGCTTTGGTGGTATCGGGCTGCAAAACCGCCGAAACAAATTCTTTCAGTAAGCCCCCGATGATGTGATAACCTGCAATTTCGATTTCAATAACCGATTTGTGATTATAGATTTTCTTGACCGAAATTTCGTCAATTTTATCAATTAAAGCAATCGTTTTTTCGTCCAAAAGGTCAATCAAAGGCTTGTTGAGCGAGCCGTCAAGTAGCTGAGATTCGTATTCAAAGAAAACCTCGGTACATTTTGCAACCAACTTCCCGATGAGCATTGCCCGCAAAAAAGAAAGTTTTTGTTTGTCGTCTTCAATAGCATCAACACTGGCCGAAATCGGGGGTTTTCCCTCACGAGTTTCAAAAAAAGGTTCGAGCAAATTTCGGGCTTCTTGAATCGAAATAATGTTCAGTCGGTGGGCATCTTCGAGGTCAATGATTCTGTAACAAATATCGTCGGCGGCTTCTACCAAATATACAAAGGGGTGGCGAGCAAAAACCGTCTTTTCTTCGTTTAAAGTATTGATGTTCAGTTCATTAGCTATTCGTTTATAGAAATCAACTTCGGCATCGAAGAAGCCCGATTTTTTTGCCGAAATAAAACTTTTCTTCTTAAATCCATTCGTCGAATCGGCTGGATATTTGATTATCGAGGCAAGCGTTGCGTAGGTAAGATTGAGATTATTTTGATTAAAAATCGTAGTCAAAATCCGAAACGCATTGGCATTTCCCTCAAAATATTTGAAGTCATTAAACTGGTTTTCGGTGAGATTCTCGGTTAGAAAGCTCAGTTTTTCGCCTTCTAATTTCCGAAAATACGTACGAATCGCTTCTTCGCCCGAGTGTCCAAATGGTGGATTACCAATATCGTGGGCAATGCAAGCGGTCATTACCACTGCCGAAAGTTCAAATTTATAAAACTCAATCGCTTCTTGGTCAAGTTTATCTCCGTGTTTTTCAACAATTTTTTCGCCAATGGCTTTGCCCAACGACCGACCAACCGAGGCCACTTCCAAGCTGTGTGTCAAGCGATTATGTACAAAAACCGCCCCAGGAAGTGGGAAAACCTGTGTTTTGTTCTGCAAACGCCGAAACTGCGACGAGAAAATCAATCGGTCGTAATCTCGCATATAATCAGTACGAAAATTTTCTTGGGCGTTGCGGTGTTCGGCACCGAGGCGTTTGTTAGAGAAAAGCGTTTGCCAGTTCATTTTTGGGGAATCAAGGAATTTTTGTGCAAGATACGCTTAGGAATTGAAATGAACGTTTGGTACAATACTTTTTTCGGCATAAAATTTCATTTTATGCCGAAAAAAATTCCGCAATTCGCTTAAAAATTGAAGTTACTTAACAAAAATATTATCAACCGAAAATGTTCATTTATTTAGTTTCAATTCCTAAGCTATTTTACCTAATTTTGCACCAAGATTTTCAATTAACAAGAAAAATTAATATGGCTCAGTACGACGTTGTTATACTTGGAAGTGGTCCGGGCGGCTATGTAGCTGCCATTCGTGCATCACAATTAGGCTTGAAAACAGCCATTATAGAAAAAGAAAGTTTGGGCGGTATTTGCCTAAATTGGGGCTGTATTCCGACCAAAGCCTTGCTCAAATCGGCTCAGGTATTTGAGTACATCAAGCACGCCAAAGATTACGGTATCGAAGTAAGCGAAGCCCACGCAGATTTTGGGGCGGTTATTAAACGTTCCCGAACGATTGCCGAAAATATGAGCAAAGGCGTAACGTTTTTGATGAAAAAAAACAAAATTGATGTCATCATCGGAAACGGTAAAGTAAAAACAGGTAAGAAAGTTGAAGTAATTGATGCCGAAGGAAAAAAATCAGACGTAGAAGGTAAGCACATCATCATCGCTACGGGAGCAAGAGCCAGACAACTACCCAACGTACCGATTGACGGACAAAAAGTAATCGAATACCGCAAAGCCATGACGCTCGAAAAACGCCCTGACTCACTTTTGGTGATGGGTTCGGGAGCAATCGGTGTGGAATTTGCCTACGTTTACGCCAGCATGGGTACGAAAGTTACGATTGTGGAGTTTATGCCAAATATCGTTCCCGTCGAAGACGAAGATATATCGAAGGAATTAGCGAAGGTTTACAAGAAGTTAGGTATCGAAATTTACACAAGTTCGAGCGTTGAGAAGGTTGATACTTCGGGAAGCGGCTGCGTTTCGACGGTAAAAACCCCAACGGGTGAAATCAAAATTGAAACCGATATTGTACTTTCAGCGGCAGGAATTATTTCAAATATCGAAAATATTGGTCTTGAAGACGTGGGGATTGCCACCGACAAAGGTAAGATTTTGGTGAATGGTTTTGCCGAAACCAACATTTCGGGCTATTACGCCATCGGTGATGTAACGCCAGGCCAATCGTTGGCACACGTGGCATCGGCCGAAGGAATTATTTGCGTAGAAAAAATTGCAGGACATCACCCACAACCACTCGACTACAAGAATATTCCAGGCTGTACGTACTGTTCGCCCGAAATCGCTTCGGTGGGTTATACCGAAAAAGCCGCTCGGGAAGCTGGTTACGACATTAAGGTTGGAAAATTTCCGTTTTCGGCATCGGGCAAAGCCAAAGCAGGCGGTGTCCCCGAAGGTTTTGTGAAAGTAATTTTTGATGCCAAATACGGCGAATGGCTCGGCTGCCACATGATTGGAAGCAACGTAACGGAGATGATTGCGGAGGCAGTAGTAGCCCGCAAACTCGAAACTACGGGTATGGAAATCATCAAGTCGGTTCACCCGCACCCAACGATGTCGGAGGCCATCATGGAAGCTGCCGCTGCAGCTTACGGTGAGGTAATCCACTTATAGTGAGGGGGTTATGTTTTGGTTTAAACATAAAAAAGTGCAATCCTGAAATATTCGGGATTGCACTTTTTTTGGTTTTTGAGAAAAGATTAACGGTTGATGTAAGTACTTAGAGCCTCAGTTCGGAACCCTCTTCTGCCTTGTGCATAAAATGTATATGTTCTCTTACTTACAGGCAAGAAATTAGTTGCACTATACAGTGGCCTTGTTGGGCTGGTCGCATCAAAAACATCAAGCGTATCACTAATAGAAGGTATTGATAATTCAATAAAAGCACCCACTTTTTTATAATCAAGACCTGTTACGATTTTTCTTTTCTCTCTTCGGGAATAAACATCTATAGGTCGTGCAGGATCAGGAACAAGATTTGCTATACGTAATCTGTATTTACCTACTGCTGGTTCTATTATTTCATCTTCAACGAGCATCACCTCTTGCGTTGGTGAAGCTCCAATCAAAAATGCTGTGTAGAATTTTCCCGCTTGTAAGTCAAGATTGGCTTTGAAGGCAGTATCTCCTTTTGCATAAACACCATAATCGTTTCCTACTCGACGGTCAAGTAATAAGAAATAGTTAGCTTTCCCAGCTTTTGTGGCGGCATAAGTAGCAGTACTTGGCCAAGAGCCTGGAGCGGCAAGAGCATTCCCGTTGAGTTTGTTTTTTTCTTGATAAACATAAAATCTCGTAACTCCCACACCAGGAGCTCCCGCAGGTATGTTTGAGGTATAAGCATTGATTACCTTTAGGTTGGCATCGGTAGCTGAATTGACATATTGCCACTGGATATTGTCATCTAAAAGTGTTTTCTCACAAGCTATTAATGTGAAAAACAAACAAGCTAACGAAATATATTTAGTTATTTTGTTCATAACTTATTGTTGTATTTAATAATAAAATAAATCATTTTTCAATTTACTGTAAGAACATTTTAAGGCTTTGAAAACCAAGTTTCTACAGTATGGTAGTCAGTATTGGTGCCGCCAATCCGTTTGAGTTCTTCAACATTCCACAGGTATTCAGAATTGTATCTCGGTCGAACACGATATACCAATTTACCAAGATTATCAGGGTAAATGGCGGTTGGTAGTTCGTAAGTTTTATAAATATCTGGACTGTATTTATAACGACGTAAATCTACCCAAGTTTCTTCAAATCCATAACCCCACAGAGCGACAAATTTTTGCATCATAATATCACTCAAAGTTAAGTCAGAAGTAGTTTTAGGACTTATTGCTTTAATGTAATCATCGGCTTGTCTGTCAGTAAAAGGTGCATACCCAGTATAATACTTTTTATACATATCAAAACACCCTTTAATCCCTTTTTGATAAGCACTCAGAGCAGTAGCTTTATCTCCTTTTATAAAAGCTGCTTCGGATTTTATGAACTGTAATTCCGAATAAGTCATCAAAGGAAAAGGAGCATCGTTTTTAAAAAAACTCCGAGCATCAGTATCAACTCCACCAGCAGGGGCAACCGTCGAGAAGGTTCCGAAGAAGCTGTATGTTTTTCGATTGGCAGGTAGCGTGGATAATTCTCCTGCATTCATTCTGATTCCTCTATAAATACCATCAGTTGAAGGGCGGAATAAAAAGTCTGCTCTTGGGTCTTTTAGACCAGTGTAAACTGTGCCGTCCATATACCGAATGATGAAGTCCGTTTGGCGATAGTTCCCCATATTATTTCTTCTTGGGCCATAAAAATTTGCATCGGTGGCTGAAGCAGGTCCATTATTAAATTTCAACATTGCATCGTCATCTGTCGAACCCATGGCGGCATCAACTGCCTTAATTACATCATCAGGCTTGTAGCTGCTTTTCAAAGAATAACGGTGCAATAACTTTGCCTTTACACCACTCACAAATTTTTTCCACTTATCAATGTTTCCTGCGTAGAGGAAAGCATCTGCCGTACGAAAGTCACTCGAAATTTCTTTTTTTGAAGCTTTTTCTAAATAAATATTGGCCGAGTCACAAAGCATTGCTACGTGCTTATAGACATCTTCTTGGCTATCATATTTAAAAGTCAGTTGGCTGGTATTAAATGCCTCTTTCAATATGACATCACTGTGATAATCTGTAAGTAACAACCAACTCCAAGCCATGACAGCGTGTCCCGCACCGATGTATTCATCTTTACCCTCGGTACGGGCGTCTCTCATCATGTTTATTACATTCTGGCCTAAATTCCAGTAGTGAGTACGCCATTTTTCTCCAGCATTGTCAGAGTTTGGGTCATACCCCATACGATCCCATGAGCCACCTCCTGTGGTCAAAGTCCAATAATTTACGTATCGACCGAGCATACGAGAGTCGAACTGAATACCTTGAGCCATATAGGCTTGAATCGGAGCAAGAGCCTCTGATGGTTTTACCACTGTTGGAGCGTTTGGGTTACGAAATGCTTCATCAATGTAATCGTTACAAGATATTAGCACGAACCCTAAACTTATAATTAAAAATATTTTTTTCATGTTTTTTTTAATGAATGAACTAATTGGTAAATAGATATTTGATAATAGCTAATTCAAATTATTTTCCTTTGA
>JANNEN010000135.1:0-11401 GCA_031378715.1 Emticicia sp. | reverse complement strand
GGTTTCGCCGCATTACTTCTTGCAAGTCCTTTATTGCTCCATCTCGGTCGCCCAAACTGTACCGTGCCACGGCTCGGTCGTTGTAGGCGGTATCAACAGCAATGCCAATGTTTATCATTTTGCTATAATCATCGTAGGCTTCCTTGAATTTGTTGGCTTTCAAATTAGCAAATGCCCGTAATGGCAAGTACGCCACTTTGTCTTGCCCGAGTTCCATGGCTTTGGTAAAATCTTCGGCCGATTGGGCGAAGTTTCCGCCGTCACGGTTGGCAATGCCACGGTTATAGTACGCTACAAATTTTCGGTGAGGGGGCGAGTTATCAATACTTTTTTGGTACAAATCTAAAGCTTTCGGATAATTACCTTTCAAATAATAGGCATTGGCCAATGCTCCCATGAGGGCGTAAGATTGCACACCTTTTGAGGTGGCAAACTCCCCGTAACGAATCACCTGATCGATTTCGCCCGAACGTCCAAAATGGTTCGCCAAGTTTTCGTTTACGACGGGCGAATTGGGTTCATATTTATACGAATTAGCAAAGAGCGTACCCGTATCTTTATAGGTAAGTGTCTGTTTATAAGTCAGATACATAAATCCGAGAGCCACTACGGCACTTCCCGAAAGGAGTATAATTTTAGAGGAAACCTTTTGATTGAGCCAATAAAAAACCGTAAACAGAATACCAAAATAAGGAATATAAGTGTAGCGTTCGGCCAAGATAGCCCCCCCTACCGACAGAAATTGCAACACCAAAACAATAGTGAAGAAAAAGAACATAATGCCAAAGAATACCTCTTTTTTGCGGCGATAAAAAGCCACCGCCCCACCCAAAATGCCCAATGCCCAAATCGGAGCCGTGATGTACTGAATAGCTCCGTATTGGTCGGCCGAGGGATAAGTATAAAAATTATGCTGATTGATCGGCACGAAGAGCTTGAAAATATAAACCAAGAAACCGTAGAAGCCAAATTTTATGCGATCGCCCAGCGTGAGTGCATCGCTAAGAGCAACATCAAGGGTCATTTTTTCGAGTCGTCCGCCCAAGTTACCGCCGCCTTGCACGTGAACGGCCAATGCTCCAAATAGTAAAGCTACGATGAAAAACGGTATTTTTGTGGTGATGTTTTTTACTGTTAGAAAGCCTTTATCGAACCAATAATCAATCAACAAAAGTACCAAAGGTAGCACTACCGCCATAGCTTTTGAGAGGCAAGATAATACAAAAAACAAGAAGCAATAAATGAGCATTTTTCGCTCGTTTTTCTCCAAATATTTTACGTATTGAATACAAGCCAAGAAAAAAAACATCGAATAAAGCACATCTTTTCGCTCCGAAACCCACGTAACCGACTCCACGTGCATCGGGTGGATTCCCCAAAAAAGTGCTACCAGAAAGCTCACCAACGTATTATTGCGGGCGAGTTGCTGCGAAAAACGAAAAATCAAAAAGGTATTGACCAAGTGAATAAGTGTATTGACTACGATAAATGATGTAGAAGCCTGTCCAAAAAGAGCGGAGTTAAGCCAAAGCGATGCCACCGTGAGCGGGTGATAATTTAAGGCACATTCGACGGTAAGCAACCTGATGAGATTAGCAATCGTGGGCTTTTGAATCATGATATTTTCGGTGGCGTACATCTGATCGTCCCAGTTTACGAAACCGTTGGAGAAGCCTGCCCCGAAAGCAACAAGTACACACACCGCCAAGATAGCATAAGCCACCGTCGGACTGAGTATAAAATTACTTTCGCCTGTTTTGTTCGCCACAACATTTGCCGTTTTGGGGATATTGATACTTGGCGAAACTGTGCTTGATTTTTGTCTATTTTTTGCCATAATTTATGCGTTTGGGTTCTTTTCTACGAATATAGCAATTTCTTTGCCAAGGAGTTTTTTTGCCAACGAGGAATAAGGAACATAAAAAATAATGTTAGATACGTCAAATAACAATCAACACTTCGAAGTTATCTCTGTTCTCTCTGCGGCGGCCGATGCTTCGGTATTTTCTCCGTGGTAAAATCAATCAAAACCCATCTTTTTCATCAACTGGTTTTTTCTTTTTTTCGTCTTTTTTCTGGATTTCGTCCTTCGGTACTTCGGTCAGTTTTTTGGCATCGGCAGGTTTTTGTCCAGCTACTTTTGGTTTTTCTTTAATGCCTCGGTAAGTTTCCAAGAAAGTTTTTCGGTAAATCAAGGCCTCACCAAAATCGACAGGAATTACTTGATAATCTTTTACTTTTTTCTTATCGGCTTTGGCCGTAATGGCACCATTGAAATTATCGTCAGACGAAATCAAACCCATTTGTCCATCTTTGTAGCCCATATAGTACCAGTTTTCACCCGAAAGTTCAAGGAAAATATACATTTCATCGCCCGTGATTGGGTTTTTACGAATCTCGACGTAACCATTTACTTTGGCGTTAATGTCGGTTTCGCCGATGTTCGAGATGGCTAATTTTCCGACGCTTCGGTAGGTATTAAACTTGGGCGACCAGACTAATTTCAAGTCACTGAAAACAATCGTATTGGCAAACTTTGGCGAAAACTTAAACAACGGTACGTACTCACGAGCCGATTTGGCTTTGTAGTCTTCGATGTCTTTATCGCCCACAAATTTGGCAATTTTTGTGATTAATTCTGGTGAATTTAGCTCAATAGCGGCATCATTTACGCCCAAATCAAGGTTTGTTTTCACGATTTTTTCGGCCATATTAGTCAATAATGGCTGGGCAATCGGAAAATTCATGAGCATCATCGTATTAAACTCGTGGTTGGCTGTGTCCAATCTGATTTTTGCAAAACCCGAAGTTTGGACGTACTGCGAAATTTTTTCGTTCAATAAATCAAATTTTCCTTCGAGATTAATGACCCCTTTTTCGTCCAAAATTTCATATTTATTAGCTGCGAGCGTTCGCCCCTCTTCGGGAATGATGCTAAATAATTTGTTCGGTTCATCTCGTCGGCAAATGCCACTCGCCAGAAAAACGTTTTGGTCTTCGGGTACATCTTTGGGTGATAAAAACGTCGGATAAAGTCCATTTGAAGCAGTGGTAGTTCGGAAATGTAGTCCCGCAAAAATCGGTGAGTTGCCACTTTTCAAATTTTTATCAACCGTGATTCTGATTTCTTCCGATTTATTGCCCTTGTAGGTTATCCAATAACCGCCAAGTTTGGGGTATTTTTTTAATTCGGGAATGATATACCCATCGAGCGAAAGGTTTTTTCTCGGAGCGAGCATCGTTATTTCGCCCTTATAAAGCATCTTGGGAGATAAAAACATACTGTCACGCTCAATCACGCTGGCCCGTGCCACGGTCGAAAGTTCCTTATTTTTGCTTTTCTTGGCTTCGCCGTCGAGCGTAATTTCACGCAACTCGAAATTACCCATTTTGATATTAAAAGTATCTTTCTTGACATTCACAAACTGATAGGTAGCATCACCCGTAAACTTACTACGGGACACAATCTGAATATTTCCGTTAATCAAATTATGATAACCGTTGAGGGTGTCAATCGTCAAGCGGGCGTTTTTGAATGGCAGCATATCAGCATCACGTCTGATAGAAACCAGCCCCTTGTCGGGAATAATTTTGGCATCAGCCGACTTGATAAATGGTACACCACCGATGTTAAATGTCATTTGCTCAATGTCATAGATGGCCGAATTTCCGTTAAACGCCAGCCCTTCCTGTGAGGCATTGGTTGAGGTAAATTTCGAGGTTTCGACATCGCCTTTCATGCTGATTTTCTTATTCTTGATATTCCATTCGGCACGGTCGATGTTAGTTTTGTAGGCCGCATACGGAAATTCGAGCGTCGAACCCGTGCTATCATTGAAGTTACCTTCGTTGGTCGCAATATTCACGATGCTATTGGTTACGTTGAAGTTTACGTTTACGTTTTTACCCAAAAGCACCGATTTGGCGGTTGCCTGCGTGGACTTCACGTTGAACTGCGATCGATCGGCAATGAACCCTTCTTTGTTAAATTTAAACTGCTCGGAGGCCGTTTCGGAGTCAGTACGAATCAATTTTCCGATGCCAAACAAACCGCCCGTACGCACAACCAACTTGCCTTTGAGCGAAGACGTACCCGTATAAAAATTGAAGCCCGCCTTCGAGGCAATAATCATACTATCGACTTTTGGCTTCCATTTCAAACTATAATCGTTAATATCAACCTGCGGAAAATACGAGCCTTTCAGCACGCTCTCGTTTACTTTTCCTAACTGCCCCGAAGCCGTCAGAGAGTCGGCCATAAAAAGAATTTCTTTGGCCGTTAGCGTAGCAGCAAGGTGATTGATGTTTCCTTCGGAGTGCAAGCCTTTGCCGTCCATGGCCAATGGCGAGGTGAAACTGACGGAGGTTTCGTTGCCGAAAACATTGTATTTTCCGTTCGGAACTTTGTGCAGAAAACCCAGCGTAGTGTCGGGCATGATTCGGAGAACTTCCTTGAATGGCTTAAAGATATTACCCGAATAGAATGTGCCGTCAAATTCAATATCTTTTACGGCCAAACTGTCGAAATCAATTTTTGGCACATCAAAACGCACATCTCGGCTGTACCTACGCAAACCACGGGCGGGTTCGTCGAAGTAAACAATGACCCCATCATCAATTTTTAGGCGGGGAAATTGCGGCAAATATACTTTGCCAGATTTATTATCGGGGCGATTGAGATACAGTGTGCCTGGTTTTAAGAATTTAATATGTCCACCTATTTCCTGCCGTCCGCCCTTTCTGTAAACCTCCTGTGGCGTGAACGTTACGGAGTCGATTTTGTTAAGTGAAAGGGAAAATTTTTCGTAATCAAACAGCAAATCTTTTCCCGAAAAACGGTAATTACGGGCCTTGAATTGCCCGCTAAATGTAAAGGTTCGGTTTTTGGTAACTTTGATAGTTCGGTCATAGGGCAATACGTAAATTTTGAGCGAGTCACTCAAATTAAATCGACGTATTCCTCTGATAGTCAGCACTTTATCATTCAGATTAAGCGTTGCATTTGAGGTTGAATCTTTACTATTTCCGTAAAATGAGGGAATCAAAAAATCGTCAAAATCTCTTTTTCCAGCAAATGCCGAAAGGTAATGCTGCCCTTTGGTGGTTATCTTGAAAATATCGTCCGACGGATTATAATCAACAAAACCCTGCTGCACCGCCACCATCAATCCGCCACGGATATTCTTGGCGGGTACTTTATTGTAGTTCGCTATTTCATCAAGCGTGAAATTTAGTTTGTTATTTTTTTGGGTGAAATTTCCGACCATCAATAGCGGATTAAAACCCGCACTGCTGTTGAGACCCGTTACTCGCTGGGCATCATAAAAATCGAACGACTCGAAAACCGCAGGTACTTGGGTTCTGGCCGAAACGATGTAAAAATCCATCTTGCCCTCGTTCAGATTCCACCGCATGGCATCGGATTTGATATTCATTTGGTGATAAGTGTCCGAAAATGTGGTTTCTTTGAAGCCCCCCGCATCAATTTTATTGAGCCGCAGAACGTAGTTTTTCTGGTTATAATTAAACTTGACGGCTGGGTGATAAATCGAATCAGTGGCCGTGCCGTTGTTGCCGATGAAAGTCACAAAATTGGCCAACTGCGAGGTAATCAACGAATCGCTCAACTCGAAGCGAGTACTACTGGCTTTGAAGAAAAATTTTCCGTCTTTTTTGACCGAAATATTTGAGTAACGATTCTCGACCGATGAAGAAAAAATCCGACTTCCCGACATCGAAAATCCCCCTCGGTACTCGATATTTCGGTCGATGTTTTTGATAAAAGCATCACTTTGGTAAGACATAAAACGGGGATACGTCGGCAACACGCCCCGATTACGTTTCTCGCTTTTGTACTCAAATACGCCCTTGATTGGAGCCGTCAGGCGGTCGGTATAAGTCAGCGTCACATCTTCGGCCGAAAACTTTGGATTACGAATCTCAAAGGCAAAATCGGTTAAAACCACCGATATTTGCGGCAATTTGGCACTTTCAAAAGTAAAAACGCCACCTTTTCCGACATAAATTCCATCTTTTAGCGAAAGCGTTCCCGTAGTTTTTTTAATCCAAACCGAATCGCTGGCCGTAGCCATCACAAAATCAACGTTATTTAAAACTATCGAAAGCCCACCGATGATTGGCATTGGTTTTTTGTTAGGCTCAAATATTGATTTGGCGGAAGTAATAACGGCTTCGGGGGCGGGCGGAGTGTCCCAATCGTCAAAGTATTTTTTTTCTTCTATTTCGCTCGGCGGCGGAGTTCCCGCAGGATTTTGACTCGGAGCGGGCGTTATGGGCGAAGTATTTGGGGTAGCATTTTTATCAATAAACTTCAATTCGTAGCTTCCACCCAGGGCGTAAAGGCGATTAAAGTTTGAAGCATAAAGTCGGCGTTTTTCCAAGAAATCTTTCAAAATTTCGAGCATTTTCGTTGAAGTTTTCAAATCATACCCATCAACAAATTTTTGGGTGATTGCGATGAGGTTATCAATTTTTTCATCCGAAAACTTTTCTTGCTCAATGGCTTTATCCAAAATAGTAAAGAAAAAATAAAACTGAGCCATTTTATGCCCACGAGTACCCATAGTTCGGCAGGTGGCAATGAGTGCCTTTTTTTGATCAGCACTAAAACGAGTCGTCCAGTAGGTTTCAAACTTTTTGCCCGCAGCTATCGCCACGGCGTTATTGTCCGTTGCCATTACGGTCTGAATATCGCTTATAAAAGTTTCGGGTTGCTCAGATAGGCGAATTAACTGTGCTTTTGCGAGAAAAGACAGCGAAAAAAAGGTCAGAAAAAAAATGATTTTAAACTGCTTCATAAATTTTAGGCAAGAAGCGACTTTTTGGAAAAAGCGTGACTGTTCAAGATTAGGTGATTTAACTATTGAAAACGACAGAAGCCCATTGATTCTTGCTTAGTTGGGCAGTTATTTTTAAGCCAACCGACTCCGCAACTGCTTGAATATCAGCAATATCAGACTCATAAAATCCACTAATGACCAATGCCCCACCAGCCGCCATGAAAGTTGCATAAACGGGGATTTGTTGCAACAGAATATTTCGGTTGATATTTGCCAGCACGATTTCGTATTTTTCTTGCGGCTCATCTTCGATTGTACCCAATCTCACCGTAATTTTATGGGCGTTGTTCAAAGCAACATTCTCAACCGTATTCTCGACCGACCATTCGTCATTATCAAATGCACTCACGTAATTTGCTCCGAGTTTTTCGGCCAAAATTGCCAAAATGCCCGTTCCTGTGCCAACGTCAAGCACTTTTCGGTCTTTGTGCAAAAGCCCAAGTTGATGCTCCATGACCATCGAAGTAGTTTCGTGGTGGCCCGTTCCGAACGACATTTTAGGCGTAATAACTATTTCGTAGGGGAAATCGGGTTTCGGTTCGTGAAAATCAGCCCGTACATAAATATCATTTCCAATCGAAATCGGCTGGAAATTTTTCTCCCATTCTTCGTTCCAGTTTTGCTTCGGTATTTTCTTGAAAGTATAAGAAATAGGCGTTCGCTCGGCGTAAGTTTCGAGCATATTTTTTATCAATAAATCATCAAAAAGCGTTTCTTGGATATAGGCTTCGAGGCCATCATCAGTTTCGACGAAGGATTCAAAGCCAAGTTCGGCCAATTCAGCCAGCATGATTTCGCTAAAATCGAGGTCAATTTGTACGGAAAGTTCGATGTATGACACTTTTACGGGGTTTTAGGGTTGTAATTTAAACCGTAAAGTTCGGAATTTCTTGGCTACGAACAATAAATTATTGTAAACGACTTTCAAGAATGAATATTTTTGAAGGAGAAAGTGCTGATATTGAAGGAAATAGCTTTTGGCAAAGCAAAATGAGCATAATTTAAGTTTTCAAAAATTTGGTGATTCGTAGCCTTAATGATAAGATGATATTGTTGATTTTCGGAAAGGCTTTGGATATTTAGAACGTCATTTGGCTCGGAAACGGGGTCAAAAACATCAATTTGTGCGTTGTTTTGCTTGAGTTTTTCTACCAAATCGATCACCAACGAGCCTTTGATACTTGGTGTATTGGGTTTATAGCTTATGCCCAAAATCAGTATTTTGAAAATTGAATCTTGTGGAAAAACTTCTTTGATTTTAGCAAAAACAAGGTCAGCAATCGTTTGAGGCAAAGCGTCGTTTGTTTGGCGAGTAATCGAAAGAAGGTTTGTTTTTTTATCTGAAAGATAGTTCAAATATTGCGTTGCGAGTGGCAAACAATCTCCACCGACCAGCCCCGTGGTAAATTTCAGAAAATTCCATTTGGTACTGCTTGCTTGCCAAACTTCATCAAACGAAATATCGTTTTGGGTCAAAATTGCGGCAACATTGTTCATAAACGCAATATTTATATCCCGTTGGGCATTTTCGAGCAGTTTTGCCGCTTCCGCCACCTTAATTGACGGAGCTAAGTAAGTTCCCGCCGTAACGATTGAGCGATATAAATTATCAACTCGTTGAGCAGTTTCGGTATTTGACCCAGCCGTGATTTTCACAGTATTGGTTAATGTATGCAGCGTGTCGGCAGTATTGATGCGTTCGGGAGAATAGCCTACAAAAAAATCTTGGTTGTATCTCAAACCGCTAATTTTTTCTAAAATTGGCACGCAGATATTTTCAGTATACCCAGGAAAAACCGTTGATTCATAAATGACCAAATCATTTTCTTTCAGCAAAGCGGCAATGCTTTCAGTTGCGGTCAATAATACCTGTAAATCGGGATTTCCATTTGGAAATGTAGCTGTAGAAACTGCAATAATGAAGGTATTGCAGTGAGCAATTTTTGATATTTTACTTGTAAATTTTAAGTTTGAAGCAGTATTTTGTTGTAAAGAAGTAATTTTCACCTCATCAATATCAAAACCAATCGTAGGATATTTTTCTGCCAAAGCCACGGCCAAAGGCAAGCCAATGTTTCCTAAGCCTACGACAGCTATACTGTCAAAAGTATTTATCGGTTGAATCAAATCAGGCGATTAAATTTAGTAAATATGCTCCATAGCCACTTTTGACGAGCGGTTTGGCAATATTTTCCAACTGTGTAGCATCAATAAAGCCCATGCGAAAAGCTACTTCTTCGATACAACCAACTTTGAGTCCTTGACGCTCTTCGATGACTTGCACAAACTGCCCCGCCTGCATCAACGATTGAAACGTACCCGTATCGAGCCAAGCCGTACCCCGATTCATGATACCCACTTGGAGTTTACCCTGCTCCAAATATACTCGGTTAATATCCGTAATTTCGAGTTCGCCACGGGGCGAAGGTTGGATATTCTGAGCAATTTCTACTACTTTATTATCGTAAAAATACAAGCCTGGCACGGCATAGTTTGACTTTGGCTGCTCTGGTTTTTCTTCAATCGAAATAGCTGTTCTATTTTCGTCAAACTCCACTACACCATACCGCTCGGGGTCATTGACTTGGTAAGCAAATACTACTCCACCGTCAGGATTTGTGCTATTTTGCAATAATTTACTCAAACCACTGCCATAAAAAATATTATCACCCAAAACCAAGGCTACGCTATCGTCACCGATAAAATCAGCTCCGATAATAAAGGCCTGTGCCAGTCCGTCGGGGCTTGGCTGCTCGGCATATGAAAAATTACACCCAAGGCGAGAGCCATCACCCAAAAGTTTTTGAAAATGTGGCAGATCGTGCGGTGTTGAAATAATAAGAATATCCTTGATTCCTGCCAACATCAATATTGATAGCGGGTAATAAATCATGGGTTTGTCATAAACGGGCATGAGCTGCTTGCTAACCGCCAACGTAAGTGGGTGAAGTCGAGTTCCCGAACCGCCCGCTAATATAATTCCTTTCATAGGGTCTTATTTCAACACTAATTTGTAATTCTTTTTTCTGATTAAACTAAACACCACGCCTACGATACCACCTAAGAATGTAAAGATTAAAACTACGATTGCTCTTTTGGGTTCGCTTCGTTTGTTGGGAACCACGGGCGGCTCTAAAACTTTTAGTACTGGCGTTTCTTGCTGAACTTTCAGTTTGGCTTCTTCGTATTTTTGTAATAGTGAGTTATAAAAACTCGAAGATAACTTATATTCTGATTCTATTCGCTCTCGTTGCAAATCGGCCGATTGAATTTTAATCATCGATAGCTGGTTTTGGTCGCTGTATTGAGCTTTTTTTACTTGATTATTATAGTATTTTCCTTTGGCGGCATCTAATCTTTCGGCTAAGAAATTAAGGTCACGTTTTGATTTTTCAGTGCGATAATTAGTAATATAATCGGTAAGAAATTTCATACAATAATCTGTTATTATGGTTGCTACGAGCGGGTCGGGCAACTTTACAGTCACTGTTATCAGGCCCGTTTTTTTATCAATTACTGCACCTATTCTTTCCCTCAAATCTTTTAGATTCTTCTCGGTTTGATAACTAACCGCAATGTATTTTTCACTGGCAGGAAAATTTATTTGTGTGTTTTCTTTTTCAATTTTACTATCTAATACATAAGTATCATAAAACTGACTAAAAAGCATTTCTTTGTTATCTTTCGTTCGGACTTTTATCTTGAATAAGTTCAAGAAAAAGGGCGTACTTTTGAGTACATCGGGGTATAAATCTGGTCTGATTGCATCGCTTCCACCACCACCTGCACTACTAATATCAACGCCAGCCAAACTTGCTAAACCCGCAAACTGCCCCAAACCGCCCGATTTTGACTGATATTCGGGTAAAATCTTTCCCGTCGAAACAAACTCTTCTCTTGCACGTAAAGCATAAACAATTCCCCCAATAGCAAATATTGATGTAATCAGCACCACCCAAAGTTTTTCTTTCCAAAGTATTTTAAAAAAAGCACCAAAATCAATGCTAATAACGTCTTTTTCTTCTTCCATTATTGTCGAGTAACGTTGAAAATAGTGAATAATAATGTTGCAATCGAAACAACTGCCGTACTAACGGCGATTTTTTCGGCTGGTGTCCAGCGGTATTTGCGTCGGACTGGTACAAAGATTTCTGAACCGTTTTCTATTTTAGGGTAAATCTTGATTCCAAGAAAACTTCGGGTGCGGTCAAGGCGGCCATTGCCGTATCTTACATAAATCCGCTTAACGAATGCACTATCAGTTGTGCCGCCTGCCAAGTCAAGGTAGTTTGCCAATTTTAAACTACTAACGTAAGGAACTGATGTAGGACTATATACTTGACCATTAACCGTAACAATCTCTTTCTTGCGAGGAATATCCAACACATCACCCGAATTTAGTACTAAGTTGTTCGCATCATTTCTGTTTTGCATGATACTGACAATATCAACTCCGATGGCCTTTCCTAATCTGGTAAATTTTGCACTCCCAAGATCGGCTTCGCTTCTGAGGCCGCCCGCTTTGATTATCAAGTCTGAAA
>JANNEN010000112.1:0-24645 GCA_031378715.1 Emticicia sp. | reverse complement strand
GAGACCCCTTCGGTAATTGGCTCATTTTGAAGCGAGTAGTAATACTCGTTGCGGGGATTCCGACGTATTGGCGTATTGCAGTAGCCAATCAATTAAAAGTTGAAGGTGCTGAATATTTAGAAAAATTACCCAACCAAAACGTCTATTTTATTTCTAATCATCAAACCTACTTTGCTGATGTAATCACTTTTTATCACATATTCTGCTCAGTAAAATGGGGCTTTCGAAACCGAGTTTTACCCATTGCATTGTTAGCTCCCCGAGGTCGATTATTCTATGTTGCAGCCAGCGAAACAATGAAAGAAGGTTTTATTCCGAAACTATTCAGTTTGGCAGGAGCAATATTGGTGGAGCGTTCGTGGCGAGCAAAAGGCGAAAACGTAAAGCGAACATTGGATACATCGGCGGGCGATAATGTATCAAAAGGCTTGCAATTTGGCTGGGTAGTGAGCTTTCCGCAAGGAACAACCAGCCCCTACGCACCCATCAGAAAAGGAACTGCCCATATAATAAAGGATAACAACCCGATCGTAGTTCCCGTAGTTATTGATGGTTTTAGGCGGGCTTTCAATAAATCGGGGCTTAGTTATAAGAAACGAAATACTGAACTAAAAGTAAAGTTTAAAGAGCCGATTTATTTCTCGCCCGATGCAACCGTGGAAGAAATTACGGAGGTTGTAAAAAATATTATTGAACAAAATATGCCCGAACGAATCGCTCGCCAAAAAAACGAAAGTGCATGATTAGGATAATCATGGTTGTTAAATTTCATTAAAATCTATCAATTTTCTACGAGTTCGTTTATCTTTGCACTTGAATTATCATTGAGGAGAAAAATATGCAGAAAAAAAACAGGAAATTAGGAAGTTATCCCAGCATACTAATCATTTTGAGCCTAAGTGCTGCCTTATTTTTAGTTGCATTTAGTGGCTGGATAGCCCTTACCTCAAAGCAATTAGTGCTGTATATTAAGCAAAATATTGAAGTGCAGGTATATTTAGACAAATCTTTGACTCAGATTCAAAAAGATTCTGTAAGAAATCTAATCGTACAAAAAAATTACGTTGCCTACTCGGATAATGTGCCGCAAATAATATTTATTTCAAAAGAAAGTACGGCTGAGAAAGTGTTGAGAGAAACAAACGAAGATTTTCGTTCAATCTTGGGCGAAAACCCCTACCGAGATGCATTTAGCTTGAAAATAAAAGAATCTTTTTTTAAGGAAGACGAACTCGTGAAAATCAAAGCCGATTTGGAAAATATTCCTGGAATTTTTGAAGCCGATTATGCGAAAGACTTGGTAGAAAATATCAACAAAAATGCTAACAAAGCATACGTAATTATCGCTTCAATCGTGGTGCTACTCTTGGTTGCTATCGTACTTCTTATCAATAATACCATTCGATTAGCTCTCTATTCACAACGATTTATCATCAGAAGCATGCAGTTAGTTGGTGCAACTGACTGGTTTATACAAAAACCGTTTATCGGTAGAGGAATTTTACAAGGCCTATTTTCGGGACTGATAGCCTCGGGTTTGCTGGTGGTTTTAGAACAAATTGCGATTCGTGAAATTGAAAATTTAGGTATTTTACAAAACTTCACAAAGCTCTCAATACTCTGTGGGTTTGTGATTATACTTGGTGTTTTGATTGGTATTTTGAGTACATTTCAATCAATGTATCGCTACCTACGCACTGATTTAGAAGATTTATACTGACAAAAAATAAAAAACAGAAACCAATTTAAAAATGAAAAATATTGAATCTAACACCCCAACCGAACAAATTGCAAACAAAAATGCACTTCCGTTTGGCAAAAGTAACTACACATTGATGATTATAGGTATTGTCCTCATATTTGCGGGCTTCTTTGTAATGACCCTCGATAAAGAAGAATTTGGATTTGGATTCATGGGCATCACCCTCGGCCCAGCAATCGCTTTCATTGGATTTTTGTTTCAGTTTTACCCGATATTTAAGAAAAAGTAAAATCCGATTAGTTAATTAATATTTTCATAAAAAACTGATAGTAAAGTATTTACTATCAGTTTTTTATGAATTATCTCTCAAAAAACCAAATAATCCATGAATTTTATTGAAGCAATTATCCTCGCCATTATTGAAGGAATCACCGAGTATTTACCCATAAGTTCGACGGGACACATGATTATTGGCTCTTCAATAATGGGTATTAGCGAACTCGAATTTACAAAAGTGTTTGAGGTAAACATTCAATTTGGGGCTATATTGGCAGTGGTGGTGCTTTATTGGAAACGGTTCTTCCAAAGTTTTGAGTTTTATAAAAAACTTCTTGCAGCCTTTATCCCTGCGGCAATCATTGGTTTTTTGCTAAATGATTTTATCGACCAGATGCTCGAAAGTGTAGCGGTTGTGGCAATTATGCTCGTTTTGGGCGGAATCGTATTGGTTTTTATTGATAAATATTTTGACAAAAAAGTAACCAAAGAAAACATAACGTATATCGAAGCCGTACAAATTGGCTTGTTTCAATGTATTGCCATGATACCTGGGGTTTCTCGTTCGGCAGCCAGTATTATTGGCGGAATGTTTCAGGGGCTTTCTCGCAAAGACGCCGCCGAGTTTTCGTTTTTCTTGGCAGTGCCGACAATGTTTGCGGCATCGGCATACAAATTATTAAAGGCATTTAAGGAAGGCTCACTAACTTTTTCAACAAATGAGTTGCAACTTTTGGCCTTAGGCAATATCGTTGCGTTTATTGTAGCAATGGCCGCAATAAAGTTTTTTATTGGCTATTTGCAAAAATACGGCTTTAAGGTTTTTGGATATTATCGCATCGTAGTAGGCTTAATTATTTTGGGACTTTTGGCCGCTGGCTATGATTTAAGAGTATTATGACAGACGAACGAAATGAAGTAATCCTGATTGACAAACCTTTAAAATGGACATCGTTTGATGTGGTCAATAAAATACGCTGGGCAGGAAAATATAAAAAAGTAGGCCATGCAGGAACACTCGACCCGCTCGCAACGGGGCTTTTGATACTCTGCACAGGAAAAATGACCAAGCAAATTGACACTTTTCAGGCACAAGAAAAAGGCTATACTGGAACATTAGTATTAGGAAAAACTACTCCATCGGTCGATTTAGAAACTGAGTTTGATGCTGAATACCCGACCGAACATATTACACAAGAGGCTATTAATCAAGCAGTTAGCCAACTTACTGGTTATATCGAACAAATTCCACCCGCACATTCTGCTATTAAAGTAAACGGAAAACGTGCGTACGAGTCAGCTCGAAAGGGTGAGGAAGTTATTCTCAAACCTCGGCAGGTTGAGGTGAAAAAATTTGAAATTGATACATCAAACTTTCCCGAAATAGCTTTCAAAATTGATTGTTCAAAAGGAACTTACATCAGAAGTTTGGTGCGAGATTTTGGTAAACTACTCAATTCTGGAGCATATATGAGTTCGCTGAGAAGAACCAGAATTGGAGAATTTAAAATTGAAAACTCACTTACCATAGAACAGTTTTTAGCAACGTTACCTAATTTTACAGAAAATCCAACCAAAGAAATTGAAAGTATATTATAGTTTAGCAGATTTTATTCCAGTCAAGAATGCAGTAGTCACCATCGGAACTTTCGATGGGGTGCATTTAGGGCATCAAAAAATTCTACAAATTCTTCAAGAAACCGCTCAAAACTCAGACGGAGAGTCGGTTGTACTAACATTTTGGCCACACCCTCGCACCATTGTTTCGCAAGACAGCCAATCGCTGAAACTACTATCTACGATTGACGAAAAAATACAATTACTTGAATACCAAGGAGTTAGCCATTTATTAGTAGTTCCGTTTACAAGAGAATTTTCGGAATTGAGCTCGGAAGAGTACGTCAATGAAGTACTTTTGAAGCAAATCGGCACCAAAAAAATGGTCATTGGCTACGACCACCGATTTGGACGAAACCGTGAGGGTGGATTCGATTATTTGCAAAGTAATGCTCAATTTTTTGGTATTAAAATCGAAGAGATACCTCGCCAAGAGATTGACCATCTTACCATAAGTTCGACTAAAATACGTCAGTCGCTTTTAGCAGGAAATGTTCGGGCTGCTACCGAGTTATTAGGACGAAATTATAGCTTTTCGGGTATCGTGGTGAAGGGTCGGCAGTTGGGGCGAACCATTGGTTTTCCGACTGCAAATGTACAGATTTCTCAATTTTACAAACTTATTCCTGCCAATGGCGTTTATGCGGTACGAACTTTTTTCCGCAATCAATGGCACAACGGAATGATGAATATTGGCACACGACCAACGGTAGATGGCATGGGACGTACGCAAGAAGTCAATATTTTTGACTTTGATGATGATATTTATGGCGAAACCTTACTCGTCGAAATTATTGAATATATCAGAAATGAACAAAAGTTTGATGGACTTGAAGCATTGAAAGCACAAATTTTGGTCGATAGAACTAAATCATTGAGTATTTTACATAATCTTTAATAATGACAACGAAAGAAATCCTCATAGAGAGCATTGGTTGGATTGGTTCGGTGCTGATAGTTGGCTCGTATTTTTTGAATATTCAAGGCAAACTTGATTCAAAAGACATAAAATATATTTGGGCGAATTTGGTCGGAGGCCTATGCTTTGTGCTGCATACCTACGTACACAAGGCTTATCCTTCGGTGGCGGTCAATGTGGTTTGGGTACTGATTGCACTCTTCGCAATTTTCAGAAAGAAGTAAAACAAAAAAGCCACCTATAAGGTGGTTTTTTGTTAAACTGCTTTGTACTTATTTTCCATGAAATAATCTTAAAATAATATTTTTTTCGTAATATTCGCTTTTAATATATTTCTAAAAACTATTGTGCAATGACTGTACCAGCAGAAAACAAAAATTATTGGAAGGTAACGAATTATACATATTTTTTGGAAATGGTGTAAAACAATGAAAAATACTCAAAGGGACGTTTATCATCAAAAACTATACCAGCTTTGAAAATTGTACTTTATTGAACACAATAAAACGTATCAAATTGTTAGGCCTTTACTAAACATTTCGTACATAGCTCCCCAACCACTTGATAGAACTACGGTGTTTTTTGAAAACTTTTTCAACGTTTTCGTCCTGAAAAAAGCCTTCTAATTCGATAAAAAACCAAAAGTTAAAATCTTCATCACCTTTATAGGGTCGGCTTTCGATTTTGGTCAAATTAATGCCCGATTTTTTGAAATCTTGCAAAAAATTTGCTAAAACACCCGACTTATCAGTGTCGGGAAGTCGGGCAATGATGGTAGTTTTGTCATTACCACTTTTGGCATTAATAAAGTTTTTTGCCAAAATATAAAACCGTGTTCGGTTCTGACTGTTATCTTCAATATTATTAAAAAGAACGGGCAAACCAAATAATTTAGCGGCAATTTCGGAGCAAATTGCCGCACTTTCGGGATCTTCGGCGGCCAATTTTGCTGCTTTCGATGTTGATTCCACCTGAATCTCTTCGGGTTCGGTTTGTTCAAAATATTTGTTCAAAAAGCCCCTGCACTGCCTAAAAGCTATATCTTTTGAATAAATTCGCTTGATTCTTGAAGGATTTTCGGCTTCGGTAGCAAGAGCGAAGTGTACAGGAATTTTTAGTTCGGCGGCTACATTTACGCTCATCTCATTGAGTAAATCAACAGTTTCATAGACGATACCTTCTTGGTTATTTTCAATCGGAATTACGCCGAATTTTGCCCGCCCAGTATCGACAGCTTCAAAAACTGACTTAATAGTGGGTAGCGTCATGTACTCGCTCATTGCACCGAAGCGACTTTCGGCAGCTTGGTGCGTAAAACTCCCCTCGGGGCCAAGAAATGCTACCCGTTCGGGCAACTCAATGTTTCGGGCAGCGGCAAAAATTTCTAAATAAATCGCATCAATAGCTTCTTTATTAAGCGGGCCTTGGTTAAGCAAATTCATTCTATCCAAAATCTGCTTTTCTCGCTCGGGGCGATAAATAATCGCCTTAGTTGAACGTTTTAATTCACCAACTTTATGTACTAAATTCATTCGTTGATTCAACATTGCAAGTAGTTGATTATCAATCGAGTCAATATCATTTCTTAAATCTTCGAGCGTCACTTTTCTAATCGGTTAGTTTTGCATAAATTTCTTTGGTGTGCAATTTAGTAAAAAACGATTAATTTTGATTCAAAAAGACCTCTTCAATTCTTAGATGTGCTAAATTTGATGTATTTTCTTGAAAAATCACTCTACAAAACCAACACAAACGGTTCCGTTAGTCATCTCATCAATCAGGATAAACGAACCATTTGCGGGATTTTCTGCATATTTATCCGCATAAATCGAACTGGCAGTTTTTATACTTATCCAACCAATTTCGTTGAGTTTTATACCTCCATCGGCGGGTGGTGTATTGTTCAAAGTCATATCTTTGATGTCGATGAGCGAATTAATCTTAGTAACTTTTGCTTTTACTCGGTTAATACCATGCTGCAAAAGATACGTTTTCCCGACCGTCAAAATGCTGCTATCCAACCAACAAATTTTGGCTTCGATTTCTTTCAAAGCTACGGGTATTTCGCCAACTTTTACAAGCATATTTCCACGGCTCGCATCAATATTGTCTTCGAGAGTAATCACAACTGATTCTTTTGATTTGCCAGTTTCTAATTGCTCACCAAACTTTTCGATGGTCTTGATTTTACTTGTTTGTTTACTCGGCAAGGCTTCAATCAAATCTCCAACGGCAAAAGTCCCACTCGCAATTTTTCCTGCGTAACCTCGATAATCATGAAACTCTTCGGTTTTGGGTCGGATAACCTGCTGAACTGGAAAACGGGCAGCCCCCCCCGCCCCCAGTTGGGGAGCCAAAGTTGAAATAGTTTCTAAGGTTTCAAGCAAAGTTGCACCATTGTACCATGGCGTTTCTTTTGATTTACGCACCAAGTTTTCACCGAAAAGTGAAGAAATTGGTATAAATTGTAGTGTTTGACCTTTAAAACTTACTTGTTCGGCTATGCCCAATAGTTCGGCTTTGATAGCCTCAAATTTTTCTTGACTATAATTGACCAAATCCATTTTATTAACCGCCACCACGATATTTTTGATACGAAGCATTGACGAAATATAAAAATGTCGCTTGGTTTGTTCCAAAACTCCCTTTCGGGCATCAATCAAAATAATCGAAACGGCGGTATTTGATGCCCCCGTAACCATGTTTCGGGTGTATTCAAAATGCCCAGGCGTATCGGCAATGATGTATTTGCGGTTAGGCGTGCTGAAATAAATATGTGCTACATCAATCGTTATTCCTTGCTCCCGCTCGGCGATGAGGCCATCGGTTAAAAGCGATAAATCCAAAAAATCAAGTCCTTTTCGCTTAGATGCCGACTCTAAGGCTTCAATTTTATCTTTGGTAATTGAGTTTGTTTCGTAAAGCAAACGACCGATGAGTGTACTTTTGCCATCATCGACCGAGCCAGCGGTTGCAATTCTTAAAATATCCAATTTATTTACGATTTACGATTTACGATTTACGAACGCTCTGAGTACGTAAAATAGAAATCTTTTTTTAGTTTATTTTGGTTTTTTGGTTGTCCCTTATAGTTTTCAGAATTGAAACAAAGATTGCAATTAACTCATTGTTTTCTTTTAACAAATCTTTTACTTTTTCCTCCGAAATTGTTTTACTCTCAATTAATAGTTCCAGCCAATAAGCTGTTTCATCGGCTTCTTCTTCAACAATTTTAAGTTTATTGATGAAATCTGCGGTTGATTTTGCCCTACAAGCTGCCCGATAATTTGCACCAACGGAAGTACCAGAACGAATTATTTGAGAAGCAATCATTTTTGCAGTCTTAGTTTCGGGTAAATTTTCAACCAAACGAATTATTCTCAATGCAAACAATTTTGTGCGTTTTTGTAATTCTACTTTATTCATAATTTTGAAGACAATTTCGTGAATCGTACCTCGCAAATAACTTCGTACTTCGTAAATCGTACCTCGTAAATAATTTCGTACCTCGTAAATCGTACCTCGTAAATTAAAAATACCCCGCTTGTTTGCGTTTTTCCATGGCTGCCTCCGAGCGTTTATCGTCGATTCTGGCACCACGCTCTGAGATTTGAGCCGATAGGATTTCGCCAATAACATCGTCAAGATTATCGGCTGTTGATGCCACGGCGGCCGTGCAGGTCATATCCCCTACCGTACGAAAACGTACTTGGATTTTGAACGGAATTTCGTCAGCTGATTTATTGATAAACTCCGAATCTGCCCAAATCATGCCGTCACGCTCAAAAACTGCTCGCTCGTGGGTAAAATATATCGACGGGATTTTGAGTTTTTCTTCTTTGATATAATTCCAAACGTCCAACTCTGTCCAGTTTGAAATCGGAAAAACTCTAACGTTTTCGCCCAATTCAATCTTTCCATTGAGCATATCGAACAGTTCGGGGCGTTGCTTCTTGGAATCCCACTGCCCAAAATCATCTCTAACTGAGAAAATACGTTCTTTTGCTCTGGCTTTTTCTTCATCACGCCTCGCTCCGCCAATACAAGCATCAAACTTAAACTCTTCGATGGCATCTAAAAGTGTGACGGTTTGGGAGGCATTTCGGCTGGCGTATTTACCCGCTTCTTCCTTCACTTTTCCTTGTTTGATAGAGTCAGCCACGTAGCGAACGTGTAACTCCAAACCTAATTTATTGACCAACCAATCACGGTATTCAATCGTTTCGGGAAAATTATGACCAGTGTCCACGTGGAGTAATGCGAAAGGAATTTTTGCGGGATAAAATGCTTTTTGGGCAAGCCGAACTACCGTAATTGAGTCTTTTCCACCCGAAAAAAGTATGGCTGGTTTCTCAAATTGAGCGGCTACTTCACGCAGAATATAAATAGCTTCATCTTCCAATTCCCGTGGAAATGAGCTATCATTCGCTTGATAGACGGTTGAGGTTTCTGAAATTTTAGTCATAAATAAAAATTTAAACTACGAAACAATACTCGTAACTTACTGATAGTCAGTATGTTGCTTGTTTTCAAAGATACAAATTGACAATATGGTGCCAAACACCCAAGATTTCTTTTAAGTTGGTGTAAACTTTACTATCTAAATGGTACATATCATTTTCCAAACGAATAAAATGCCATTCAACACCATCGGTAGCACAACCATATATAAACGGAATATTTTTTCCTTCCATTTCATTAAATAATTTTGCTCCGTACATTTGAGCGGCACATTGGGCAATTCCCCAATCCATATCCTCATCTTTGGCTTCGGCCAAAGATATTATCGGTGCTTCGATATATGGTTTTGGCGATTGTAAAG
This sequence comes from Emticicia sp., assembly GCA_031378715.1. GTDB lineage: Bacteria > Bacteroidota > Bacteroidia > Cytophagales > Spirosomataceae > Emticicia. The sequence goes on along the minus strand of JANNEN010000112.1, from coordinate 15,309 downwards.
CAAAGAAAAAATCACATTCTCCCGATAAGTCTTGCGAAGAATCAATATCAATACTTTCGCCTGAAAAAAAAGCGAGATTTTTAGGATATTTTTTTGCAATTTCGGCTAAAACTGGCGAAATAATTCTCTCGGCTTTTGATTTTTCATTAGTTAAGGGGATAAAATCAACCATTGATAGTGTTTCTAAAAGCCAAGCAGAAGGTTCAATTTCTTGAATATTCTCAAAAAGGCGAACCATTTCCAAATCCAAATTAAATTTCTTTACAACCGTCTTTATCTTTTTAAAATTGCTATATCCCATGGTTATTGATGATTTTCGAAATACGATTTACGATAATTAAAAAAATGCCTACTACTTTTTTATGTAAATATACAAGTTCTCATTCGTAAATCGTCATTCGTACCTCGTAAATCAGGCATGAAGCCCGCACTCTTTTTTGGATTCTTCCCACCACCAACGTCCCGCTCGTGGATGTTCGTGGGCTTCGATGGCTCGTGTGCAAGGCAAGCAACCAATGCTTACGAAGCCCTTCCGATGCAAAGGATTATCGGGAACTTTATTTTCAGCGATGTATTGTATCACTTCATCGTAGCTCCAATGAATGAGCGGATTAAATTTCCAAACTTGGTTTCCTTCGTCCCATTCCCAAATTTTCATATCGTTACGGTTTTCTGATTGTTCGCCACGCAAACCCGTAATCCATACCTCCGCTCCCACCAAAGCTCTTTTCAGCAGTTCGATTTTACGAATAAAACAACACTCTTTTCGATTTTCAACAGATTCATAAAAACTATTTGCCCCTTTATTTTTAAGTAAATTTTGTAACTTTTCAGTATCTGGAAAATAAATTTCAATCGGCTTTTGATAGCGTGAGCGAGTGCGGTCAATGAGTTCGTAAGTTTCTTGAAAAAGCCGCCCAGTATCAAGCGAAAATACTTTAATGTTGATGTTATGTTTGAAAATAGCATCGGTAATTACTTGGTCTTCCTGCCCCAGTGAGGTAGAAAAAACAACGTTTTTGTAGGTTTTGGCTATAAAGTTGAGACTTTCGGCTAAGGAAAATTTCTCTAAGGTTTCTATCATAATCGTCAGTCGGATTTTATATCCAACGCTATGGAAATATTTCGGTGCTGATTGTAGGTTAGAAACAGCGATCTACGCAAAAATTTTAATTAAATTCCAAATACTTAGCAAAACAACCAGCACGCCCACCGAAACCATGATTGTTTTTGGTGGAAAAAACTTTACTAAAAATGCACCTAATGGGGCCGCAAAAACGCCACCAATGATAAGGCCAACGATGGGCTGCCATGCCAGAATATCAATGAATAACATAAAGATTCCCGTGCTAAAAAACGCCACAAAAAACTCAGCCGTGTTCACCGTCCCGATGGCTTCTTTGGGAGCATTTCCTTTGCTGATGAGGTTTGAAGTCACTAATGGTCCCCAACCGCCTCCCCCAACGGCATCAAGAAATCCACCACACAGACCGAGTAAACCTAAATTTTTATTTTGTGGTACAGTCGGGCGTTTTTTTGAAGGCTTTTGAAATAATAACACTCCCCAAGAAAATCATGTAAATCGAAATGTAGGGCTTGATAATATTTCCGTCAAACACGTCTGAAATCAAATACGCCCCAATCATCGCTCCCAGTACGCCCGTAAGCACGATTCTGAAAAAAAGTTTTTTGTCGATATTTCCAAAATAAATGTGCGAAAGTCCCGAAACACCAGTCGTGAACACCTCCGCCGTATGCACGCTCGCCGTGGCGAAAGCAGGAGGTACACCAACGCCCAACAGCATCGAAGTACAAGTTGCTCCGTAGGCCATACCCAAAGCTCCATCAACTAATTGAGCCAAAAAACCAACGCCAATAAAGTACAAAAGTATGGTATCGAAGGAAAAACTGAGTTGATGAAAACCCGTTGAAATCCTGTAAATCAAGATGCACAACAAAGATATTTTCATAAAAATCATGGCGTAAGCGATGAATTTTAGCTGAATATTTTCACTCAATGCAAGGGCTATTCGCTTCATAATCAGTATATTAGACCAGTTCTGAGTTCATTTTCAATGATTCACGTAACGTCATTACTTTATTCAAAAATTTCTGCGAAACAGCGATATAGTCAATAGCAAAATCCTCACTCGGCTCGTGCTGATTTATCTGTAAAACTTGTTCCTTAAAATCACCGCCGAACTCTTCGCCGAAGTTTTTATCAAACTCATTGATGATGCTGTGCTGATTGCTGCAACTCACACTTCTATCCAGAAGTAAGGCCTTGGCGGTATTTATCTGCGACTGATAGGCATAATAAATCGCATCTGACCAGCGGCTTTCGTTGAAGGCTTCTTTTGCCCAGGCGTTTTTTTCTTCCGATTCGTAGAAAAGTGTAGCCACCAAATCAATAATAACACTGGCACATTCGCCCACCCCGATTTCGGTTTGAAAAATCTCGTCCCGCCCCCAATCTACAAAATCAGTATCACCCAAAGTTGTCAAATCGGCCAAGGGTTTGAGCAACGAATAAAAGTATTTTTCGCCTTGGCGGTCATAATAACCATTAAAGTATTCGCCTTCAAAACCATTAGTTTCGTAGTCGATCAGAACAATTTTGAGCAAAGCTGGCCCTCGTTTACTCGGCACTTTTATTACTTTATCTGCTATTCGACCTGCACCATTTCCGAGCGTTCCGCCGCCCAAAAGCACCTGTAAAGCAGGCAAAACCTTTCCTGCTGACTTCAACGAACTTCCATGAAAACCAATATGAGCCATGCTGTGTTGCCCGCAAGCATTCATACAACCCGAAATTTTGATTTGCATATTGTTTTCTTCAATCAATTCAGGAAAATCTTCTTTCATCACCCGTTCGAGTTCGAGTGAGATACTTGTGCTATCTGAAATCGCCAAATTACAAGTATCCGTTCCTGGACAAGCTGTGATGTTTACGATGCTGTTTGCTCCTGGGGCAGCCAAATTATGAGCCGTCAAAATATCAAAAACTATTGCTAAATTTTCGCCTTTTACAAACCGTAATAGTAAACCTTGATTGACCGTAACTCGCACATCATCAGCTACATAGCCCGATAATTGCTCAATCAAACTGCGGGAAACGACACTCGAAATATTACCCAAAGGCACTCGTACAAACACGCCAAAATAACCCGATTGTTTTTGGGCAAAAACGTTTGTCTTGAACCAATCTTTGTAGAGTGCTGGGTTTTGAGTGCTGAACGGTTCGCCGTGCGATTCTGAAAAAGTGTTGCTGATTGTTTTTGAATTAAGATTATTACCTTCTAATTCAATATTTATTTCAAAAGTATCCGTTTTCAGGGCAAGTTTTTCTTCCTCCACTAATTGCATGAAAGTTTCAAAACCGATTTTGGCGATTAGAAATTTCAAGCGGGCTTTGTGGCGAGAATTTCGCTCGCCGTGACGGTCAAAAACCCGTAAAACGGCCTCGGTGAAAGGAATAATTTTGTCGGCTTCCAAAAATTCATACGCCAAGTGGGCTAATTGCGGTTGAGCCCCCAAGCCTCCACCAATCATGATTTTGAAGCCACGCTTGCTGTCTTTGATTTTGGGGATAAAACCCAAATCGTGCATATAACTCAAAGCCGTATCTTCGTCTGTATTTGAAAATGACATTTTAAATTTCCGACCCATTTCTTGACAAACGGGGTTGCGAAGGAAATATTCAAAAGTGGCCTGAACATAAGGCGTAACGTCGAAAGGCTCGTTGGGGTCGATGCCCGCTGTGGGTGATGCGGTGATATTTCGAACGGTATTGCCGCAGGCTTCCCGTAGGGTGATGTTTTCTTGCTCTAATTTTGCCCAAAGTTCGGGCGTTTTGTCCAGGCTTACAAAATGAATCTGAACATCTTGGCGGGTGGTAAAGTGCATTTTTCCAGTCGAATATTCGTCCGAAATATCGGCGATGCGTTTCCACTGATTAAGCGTCATTTTACCATATGGTAACTTAATTCTGACCATCTGAACGCCCTGCTGCCGCTGCCCATACACGCCACGAGCTAAACGCAAACTACGAAATTTTTCTTCGTGGATTTCACCATTGCGAAACATACGAATCTTACGCTCCAAATCAATTATATCTTTCTCTACTAAGGGGTTTTCTAATTCCGTCCTGAAGCTCTGCATATCTATTTTAAGTTTTGATGTGCAAATATATATAAAGTCTATAATATTAATAGATTAAATAGAGAAATAATTTATAACTTGTTTGAATAATGCAATTTTTTCAAGAAAAGTTAAAATATGCGTGAAAGAAATAAAGTTCATTGGCTAAACCCTAAAAACTTTACCTTCCTCGGCCAAAAAGCTATTTTCAAAAATTGCCGTTGCTTCTTCGAGGTGCGTATCCAACGTTTTGTAGCGTGAGGAATAATGCCCAATAATTAACGTTTTTGCATTGGCTCGTTGAGCAATCATGGCCGCTTGGCGGGCAGTAGAATGGTTGGTTTGTTCAGCACGCTTTTCTTCTGAATTTGTGAATGTTGCTTCGTGATACAAACAGTCGATATTTTGTAAGTCCTTGATTTTCAGTTCGTTATAGGCCGTATCAGAACAATAGGCGAATGATTTCGAATCGCACCCCGCACTTGTAAAGTCGGTATTTAGGTAGATTACTCCGCTCAATTCGTCGTGGATATCAAGCCCTTCTTTCAGCATTTTAAGGTACGGAATCGGAAAGTTTTCGGGGAGTTTTTCGGGAAGAATCTTGCGTTTTGAAGCCTTAGAGCGAAACAAAAAACCGCAACACGGTATTCGGTGCTGTAACGGAATTGTCTGTACTTCCACAAAATTCGTGTCCGCTAAGTGGTAGGATTGTTCGGTATCGGTTTCTACGAAATGGATTTTGTACTGAATCCGAGTGTCCGAATATTTAAACTGAGCCGTGAGGATTTCGTCGAGTCCACGGGGAGCAAAAATCGTCAATTCTTCTTTGCGTTGGTTCATATTCCAACTCGAAAGCAAGCCAACGAGTCCGAAATAATGGTCGCCGTGCAGGTGGCTGATAAATATGTGTTTAATCCGAGATGATTTTACTTTGTTTTCGAGCAATCGATATTGCGTTCCTTCACCACAATCAATCAAAAAAGACTCATTTTCAATCGAAAGCACGAAAGCCGAGGGGTGTCGATTGACCACGGGAGTAGCCGAGCCAGTGCCTAATACAAGAAATTCAAAATTCATAAATTAGTCGATAGCCCATAGACTTCAAATGATAATGTAAAAAATATTCTTCTGCCGACGATTGACTTAAAAAAACTCAGAATTTTCCCTCTGTAAAGCCATTTTCTTCACCCAAATCGAAGTCTTCGTCTTTCTCGTCCCGAAAATCATTTTCTAAATCATTCATAAAAACAGCGTCAATGCCTTCGTCGGTTGTGGGCAAAAGAATGATTTCGGGGATTTTTTCGCTATCAATCAAATCCAAAATATCATCATCTTTGGTACAGATAATAAACAATCCTTGTTCGGTGCGGCATACTTTGGTCACTTTTCGGAGCAATGAAAGCCCCGATTCGTCAATTTCTAAGACTTTTGAAAAATCAACTACCATATTCGTAAACCCTTCACGGTAAAGTACGACTACTAATTTTTCAAATTCGGCAGTTATTGATTTATCAAACTTATTTTCGTCCAACTCAATGAGTGCGTAATGTTCGGTTTTTTCGAGGGTATGTGTCATGTTGCTTTAATTTCAATTCCGTGTGCAAATTTAAGCTAAAATTTTATTTTGTTCTAAAAAAACAGCAATTTTAGGAAGTAAATTTATCAATTATTACATCAATTATATTGTTGAAGGAACGGATATTACGAGCGAGCGATTGTCGAAAAGGTTTTTCAACAAGATTTGGTTTGCCAAAAGTAGGAATAATTCCTTTCAAAGATTGAACGTTATATTTAGCTAATTTGGCTTGATATTCTTTGGGAAATTTTGAACCAGAAAAGTTTTCTGAAACCAATCTACCCTCCGATTTTAATTGATAAATCGGCCGTTCGGGTAAGTTCCAGTAGCCAATATTGATGCCATCATGCTTCAAAATATGAACATTTTCGTATAAAGCAGGTACGTGTTCGAGCCAAAGTTGGTCAGCGTTTAGCCCTCGACACAAATCCCGATAGCCTTTGCTTCGGGTATTGCTACCCCACCAAGCCAAAAATGCCAAAACTTCATTTGATTTTTTTAAAGCCAGTACGCCCGAATGATAAATTCCAGTATTCAAAATCTGTTTTTCGTCGGGGTGAATACCTGCGTAAAGCAACTGCGGCACGAGTACAATTGACTGATTATCAAGTATTTCTGAAAAAAAACTAATCGACTGGTGAACGATTGTTTGGCAGTCAAAATAAATGATTCGCTCGGATTTTTGAATAAAATATTGGGCAAAAAACGGTTTGCAGTTTGCCAAAAGTTCGTCCGAAGTATAGCGTTGAGCCATTTCTTGGAAGCCTTCAATTGATATTACTGGAATATCTACAATCGGATAGGGCGTTTTGAAATCGGTTGGAATGTTATCTTTATCATCAACTAATCCTATAAAGTACTGATAATGAGGGTTTTGTACTTTTAGCGAATCGCCCAAAAGACAAGCATTGGATAGTTGATTGATATGACAAACGGTGAAAGCGAGCATAAATTTTAAGGTGCAAATATGTTAAATTGCGAAATGTGTGAAATGAGTTAATCAACTAACAATTTGGTTTGATTGATAGCATCAATGACTGTTTGCACGTCAATATCAGCACTGGCTCCGTCCAAATTTCGAACAATCGTGGCGTTTACTCCCGATTTATAATCTCCCGAATATGGTATATGTTGGGTGAAGTTTTCTAATTTTCCAATCATTATAACTCCATACGTACCGACGGCATTGGCTAAATGTGCAGGGCCGCTATCAACCCCAACGAATAACTTTGCTCTTTTGATAAGCTCGGCAGTTTCTAAGATACTGAGCTTGCCGCAAAGGTTAATATATTTTGATAAATCGCTATTCAAGGAACTCACTAAACCAACTTCAACTACTTGATAATCAGTGTTTTGTGTTATAAAACTAACCAAAGCAAGCCATTTTGTACTATCCCAGTTTCGGCTATTTTGTGCCGATTGGCAATGTATCACTACGAAATTTTTAGGTATTTTTAAAGCATCAATCGTGGCTACATTTTGGTCACTGATATAAAGTTTTGGCGGTAAATCTTCGGTTGGCAGCCCAGCTATTTTTTGTTGAACGGTCAAAAGATTTCCTTGAAAATAATAATTGTGAATCGTGATATTTTTTATATCAGCCTCGGGATTTTCGACATAAATATTACAAGTAGGACAATGGCTATTATTCCGAAATTGAAGGTTATAAATTTTGTCAAAAATACCCGATTCGATAAGCAATTTTCGTTGATGAGGACAAAATTCTTCGTGAATACCATCAAGATTGGGGTTGTTTTCGAGCAATTCTCTAAAAATCGGCTTTACTATCCAAAAAATATAGTCATTTGGGTGTGCTGATCTGACCTGCCGACTAAGAGGCTCGCCCGCCACAATATCTCCAAATTGTTGCGTAAGTACAATTACCGTGATACTTTTTTTTGTGTGTTTTTTTAGAAAATAAAATTTTAAATATGCTTGATAAAAATGAAAATAAACTTTGAATACATGTGTGTATTTTCGGAATCGGTGCAGCCAAAGATTGATAAATTTTTGCATACTTCTTACTTTCAAGATTCAATCAGTTGAGCCAGTTTTTCTAATGGCATTTTAAGGTATTTTCTTACTCGGACAAATCGCTTTACCACGGGAGGCTTGATATAATCGCACTTGTAATTTTTCCAATATAATTCGTTGTTTTTCAAAAGTAGTTTTTTGTACAATTCAAATAATGGCTTGATGTCTGCTCGGTCTTCAAAAGTGATTCTGTTTTGATATTTTGATACTTCTTCGGGCTTGGCAATTAGGTAACCGCTATAATGAAAAAACTGCAAAGGCGTAATTTGGTTGATAAACCATTTTTGATTATGCTCCGAACAAACCCGTTCGTGCAAATTCCAGTACGCTACGTTGTTGCCTAAATGCTTATCAATCAGTACATTATCAAAAAATACTGGAAAAAATTCGGCCCAATGTTGATCTACAAATAGCCCATTGCAAAGGTCGATAATACACTCTTTTTCGAGTTTTTGACACCACCAGTCTATCATTTTTTTAGCAGACTCCGATCTGCTAATGGCTACAAACCCGAAATTAAAAACCCCAGTATTTACTACATCTTCTTCGTTTTGCCACTTGTCGTCGTTGTAGGGTTTGGTGATGTGAGGAGTTACGATAATATTGTACTTTTCTAAGTTTTTGGTTAAATGCGTAAGTTTATCAAAAACAATAATGTCGGGGTCAAAATAGACAATATTAGCTATTTCTGAACGATTTTTTAGAAAATAATCAAAGTAATAGGGCTTAACGGCGGTGTTTAGTTCGGTAATATTATACCGCTCACACATCGCCCCAAAATCGGGAATATCAATTTTATCAATCTCCAAAATCGGGTAATTAGGTAGCTTCGCAACATCAATTTCTTTGGTTGCCAACTTATCAACTAAACCAATGACAAAATCAAATTCGGGATTATGCTCTTTTAGAGAATCACCAAAAGTATGAGCCTGAGCTAAATAATTGACCGAACAAAGTGTAAAAACGAGTGTCATATTCTGTGGAACGAACTTCCAGTTCGTTAGTAACGAAGTTGTTAGTTTAGGGATATTTCTTTCAAAACGCCCTCAATTTTCAAAATAGAATTTTCAAAACTATATTTATTGAGTACTTTTTCTTTGGCTCTCTGCCCCATTTGTTTAGCAAAAGATGGGTTTTTGAATAATTTTATAATATTTGTTGCCATCAAAGTAGTGTTGAGATACGGCACGAGCAAGCCCGCATCGGCTTCAATAAACTCCGAACAGCCGCCCGTATTTTCAAAACCAATAATTGTTTTTTGGGTGAGTGCCGCTTCAAGCATTACGAGTGGAAAAGGGTCTTCACGGGAAACAATCGTAAATAAATCTAAGCACGTGATGAGTTCGATGGCGTCGGGGGTTTGTTCGATAAATGTTACCCTGTCTTTTATGCCAATTTTGACTAAATCGTAACAAATTTGCTCGTAATATTCACCCGAATTCTGCACACCAATCCATACAAAATGGCAGTTTTCGTTAGTTGAATTAATAATCTGGCTGGCTACCTGAATAAATATATCAAGTCCTTTTCGCCATTCGGCATTGCCACAGCCACCGATTAAAAAAGCTCCTTTTGGCAATTCATATTTTTCCTTAATTACCTCATTATCAGTAATTTGACTTCGTAAAAGCACACTTTCGTTATCAACAAAAGAATGAATTACTTTAACTTTTTCAACCGAAACACCATGATTTTCAATGAGGTTTTGAGCAACTGCGTTTGAACAAGCGATTATTTTTGTTGAATTTTTAAATAAAAAATCACGCTCCTTTTTGGTGGAATAAAGCTGAATCGAAAATTCAAGTTCGTGAATATGGGTATAAAACGGAACATTCAGAAAACCCACCAAGTTGGGTAAAATACTACCCGTAGCAATGGTGTTTGCATAAATCAAATCGAATTTTTCGGCTTTGAGTTTAGCAAATAAATAATCATTCTCTTGGTAACTTTCTCTACGATTTCGAGATAATTTTGAGAACGCTTTCTTATAAATATTCTTACTTTGGGTTTGATTATTCTTAGAAATATGCCAAACCTTACAAATATCTTGGAATTTATTTTCCAAGACACCACCAGCGAGCAATAATAGTTGGTTTTCAAAGCCATTATTTTGGAGGTATTGCATGATACTCAACAGAAATAACTGTCCACCCGCACGGTTGGCATCATGGCTAACGAATAAAATTTTCATTCGCTGATTGGTTTTAAAACCTTTTTTTCAATGAGCATAATCAAAATATGAATCACCTTGATATGGATTTCTTGGATTCGGTCGGCATAGCCAAAATGCGGTACACGGATTTCAACATCGGCCATTCCTGCGAGTTTTCCGCCATCTTTTCCCGAAAAAATCACTACTTTCATGCCCTTTTCTCGGGCAGCAAGGGTTGCGTTAATGATGTTTTTGGAGTTTCCACTGGTGCTAATTCCAAGCAAAACATCGCCTGCATTGCCCAAACCTTCGACAAATCGAGAAAAAATAAAATCAAAACCGTAGTCATTTCCTACGCATGAAATATGGCTGGGGTCAGAAATCGCAATAGCTGCCAACGCTTTACGGTTGTTGCGGTAGCGTCCCGAAAGCTCTTCGGCAAAGTGCATGGCATCGCAGTGCGAACCGCCATTGCCGCAGGAAATTATTTTGTTGCCGTTCAGCAGGGCATAAGCCATCAATTCGGCTACGCTTTCAATTTGTTCGATGTTTTCTTTCGACCCAATGAAGTCACCCAGAACTTTTTGTGCTTCCTGAAGTTCGTTCAGAATTTCGTTATAATCACTCATAAATTTATTCAAAAATATTATTCCATTTATCAATTTGAGCTTCAATATCAAACATTAAAGCTCGGTTTCGTAATTTTTCTTTGTCGATAATAATGTTTTTTTCTTGAATTTTGGTCATTAATTGAGCCAAATCTTTCGGATAAAAACTACTCACGCAGCCACCCATTCCGTCTTGCACAAACTCCGAAATACCGCCCGAATTATAGCCCACGATTGGTTTTTGGAGATAAGCTGCCTCAATCATCACCAACGGAAACGGGTCTTCACGAGCCGTAAGCACGAAACCGTCGGCAGCGTTGAGATAATCATAGTATTCGGTCGATTTTTCGGCAATTTCAATAAAATTTAAGCCTTCAAGTTGCGTTCTTTGGCGGATATAATGCAAAACCCCCGTTTGTTTTACCGCTCCCAGCCATGCAATATAGGTGTTTTGGGGCAAATATTCAAATAAATCAGTAACGGTGTCGTAACCTTTACGTAAATTCATCGAACCCGACATCACCCACAGAAAAGCATTTTCTGGAATATTGAGTTTATCTTTTATTGCTTTTGGGGTTTGTTGAATAATGATTTTTTTCGTATCAATAAACTCGTGTCGCAGGAGCGTATTTTGATAGCCCATTTGCCGAATTTTCAGCTCAACGACCGATGAACAGCAAATGATTTTTTCGGCATTATCAAATTGAAACTTAAAATCATCGTACGGAATTTCGTCATATATACTCACCAACTCGTGTACATGAACGTAATAGGGTACGTTCAGGCTATGGGCCAAACGAGCAAACCGAGGCATGGTCAAGGTATTCAGATACCACTTGTCAGCTTTGATTTGTTGCTGGATTTTAGCAATTTTTGATTCTTCGGGTGTTTTTTTGAAGATTTTGTAATAAATCCCTTCGTAAATATTGTAAATAAATCCTTTTTTGGTCTGATTAATAAAAGTTTGGTCGGCCGTTGATTCATTTCTAAATAGTTCACCGTTTTGGCAACTATAAATAGCCGTTTGGATTTTATCTTTAAGGTTACTGAGCAAATACCAGAGCATCATCTCTGAGCCGGTCCGTCCACCAGTGGGTGTTATGAAGAGGATTTTTTTCATGGATTAATTTTGTAAAAAGTTGGTTTCTTAAACAAAATTTTAAAGAAAAATGAAGAAAAAATACCAATCATTTTTGCAAATTTTCGCTGGTTATCAAGCATAACAAATGGCGATTTTCCATCTAAGATATTAGAAACAAATTTCATCAAGTAGAAAATTGGCACCCAAAGCCAATAATGAAGCATGAGCAGCAAAAAATGCAGTACTCCGTACTGTTTTCGTATCCAAACGATGTTTGAAAGTTGAATTTGGTGATCAAAGCGATTGAAATAGGTATAATTTAGGGTTTCGTTGTAGCGTTCGGGCTTGCTTCCCCATTCTTCGTGAATGATACTGCAATCTTTAAAAACCAATAATTTACCAAACTTACTCAGTCGATGTCCCCACTCGGTGTCTTCCCCGTAGAGGAAAAACTCTTCGTCAAGCCCCTTAGTTTTTTCAAATCCTTCCCGCCTTAGCATCAAAAAAGCCGCCGCAATGTAATCGACTTGCTCGGCATCAGCATATTTTTTTTGCTTAATGATTGAATTTAATTTATTTCTCAAAAAAGGCGGAACGATCCAAAAATCTCGGCGAAAAGTAAAGGTATGATAAAAGGCTCGTGGAGTTAAATCGGGGTAAACTTGGTACACCCCGCCCGCTATGGCATCGGGACGGGCTTCCAAGCGAGCCACGCAATTATCAATTACGGGTTCGAACAATTTGGTGTCAGAATTTAGCAAAAGTAAGTATTTTCCCGATGCTATTTTCATTCCTGCATTGTTGGCTCGGGCAAATCCTGCATTGTAATCCATTGATAACCAACGAGTTGCAGGGAAAGAACTTTTTATAAATTCCTCATCATTGGCTTTGGAGGCATTATCAACGACAATAATTTCGTAGCTAACTTTGGTCGTAAATTGTTGAATGGTTTGGATACACGCAACGATTAGCTCAGGCGTTCGATAATTGACAATGATGATTGAAACTGTTACCAATGAATGACAATGTTTAGAAGATTCTCAAAGATTTTGGTTGATAATGACCGAGATTCGCTCAACGTCGGTCAGTGCTAAATCGTAATAAAGCGGAAGCGACAAGGCTCTCAAGCCTATGCTTTCAGAAACTGGGCAAGGATTATAAAAATCCAAATATGGCAGTTGATTGAGCGATGGATAGAAATACCTTCGGGGCGTAATATCTTGATTTTTTAGGGCTTCGGTTATTGCTAATAACTTCGCTTCGGACTCAAAAACTACTGGATAATAAGCATAATTATAAACAAACGTAGGAATATCGTTGCTCGGTTTCTGCAATTTTGTCCAATCAAGAAGGGTGTCGTATTTTTGAGAAATAACTTTTCTATTTTCGATGATATGTTCGACTTTGGGCAAATTGCAAAGTCCCATGGCGGCATGAAATTCTGAGTTTTTTCCGTTGATACCAATTGAGTAATAATCATCATTTTTATGGCCAAAACTGCGGTAAAGTTCCAGTTTTTTCAATAAATCAGTATTATTGCAGACAATAGAACCGCCTTCAATTGTATGAAAAACCTTCGTAGCATGAAAACTGCAGGTACTTACATCACCATACGAAAGAATGGATTTGCCTTTGTAAGTCGCTCCGAAGCAATGAGCTCCATCATAAATCACTTTGAGATTGTGTTTCTTGGCAATTTGCTCAATTTTTTCAACATCACAAGGGCGACCATAGACGTGTGTAGCCAAAATTGCCGAAGTTTTCTTGGTGATAGCCGCCTCAATTAAATCGGCATTAATGTTAAATGTCTTGGGTTCTATATCAACAAAAACGGGTTGGAGATTTTCCCACAAAATTGCGGTCGTGGTGGCACAGTACGAAAACGGCGTGGTGATGATTTCACCCGTGAGATTTAACGCTTTTAGGGCAAGCTGTAATGCAACTGTGCCATTTCCTACGAAAAGCAGGTTTTCAACGTCCAAATAGTCTTTCAAATGTCCCTCCAATTTTCTGACCAGCGGGCCGTTATTGGTCAGCCACGTGTTTTCCCAAATACCTTTAATCATTTCTTGGTATTCTTCAAATGGAGGTAAAAAAGATTTCGTTACGTTTATTGCCACTGCTTCAATTATCAATTATCAATTATCAATTATCAATTATCAGTTATCAACTCTATTTCTATATAAGTCCATCAACTTTCCATGTTTTTACTGGAATATTGATTGGCCGCACTGCCCCTGGCCATTTTCCGTACCAGTTTGTACCCGCTCGCCAATCGGCTACATCGAAACTTATGGCATCCTCCATGAAGAAAATCGGGTCGGCGGTATCTTTCACAATCATAACCGAGATATAATACGAGCCGTCATTCAAAAAATCGCCAGGAATTACGAGCGTGCCTTTAATCAAACCATTCGAGAAAGTTTTGGCCTGACTGCCAACATTGAACACACATTCGCCCGTCATGTTGTAGAGAAATACACTCAAATTTAGATGAGCCGATTCGAGCATATTCCAAAACTCAATGTTGATACTCAACGGCGTACGAACATCAATATTTTTGCTTCCCGCTATAAATTCAGGAATTATTTCAACATTTTTGATGCGTACTTGGTCATTTCCAGGAGCTTCGGCGGGGTTTTCCCAATTTTGTTGCAATTGAAACTTCGAGATACTCGCCATATAATCATGCAGTACTTCGCCTACTTCGCCGTATTTTACTAAATTTCCTTTTTGTAGAAAAGCGGCTTTATTGCACAAACCTTGCACGGCGGTTGCATTATGACTCACAAAAATAAGTGTTCGACCAGCACCCGAAAGGTCTTTCATTTTGCCCAAGCATTTCTTCTGAAATTCTGAATCACCAACGGCCAATACTTCATCTACCACCAAGATTTCGGGTTCGAGATGGGCAGCAATCGCAAAGCCCAACCGCACGTACATTCCTGATGAGTAGCGTTTTACGGGTGTATCCAGAAACTTTTCGATACCCGCAAAGCTCACAATTTCATCAAATTGAGTTCGGATTTCATGTTGTTTCATGCCCAAAATCGCCCCATTTAAAAAGATATTTTCTCGCCCTGTCAGTTCGGCATGAAAACCCGTGCCAACTTCAAGCAAACTCGCCATACGGCCATTTACTTTTACTTGTCCGCTGGTTGGTTCGGTGATTCGGCTCAGAATTTTGAGTAGTGTCGATTTTCCAGCACCATTTGCTCCAACAATTCCGATACGGTCGCCTGACTCAATATCAAAGCTCACGTTGCGTAATGCCCAAAAAACTTCTTTGGTTTCTTCTTCACTTTTTTTAGAAAGCAGTTCTTCAAAAAAACCCGAAAAACTTTCTTTTAGGTTTTGATATTTTTTCTTTTTGTGACTAAGAATGTATTTTTTAGAGATATTTTCTACCGAAATTGCTTTCATTTTTTACGAGAAAGCCAAGGGTTATTAGCCGTCAGCTTGAATAATATTTATTTCACGTTCCTAAGCCCAAAAGCCAAAGTAAATTAAGTACAAGGGATTATTTAATCGACAATCTATAATGCACAAAGATCTGATAATCAATACTTTAAATTGCTAGTGGTGCAAGAACTAAAATATTGACAGTTTAGTAATTTCAATTTTTCCGATTAACCCGAATAAATTCGGTTGCTGTAATAATCAACGGAATTTATATTTAAGTACCCGAATAAATTCGGTATTTTGAACTCTTTTTTAA
>JANNEN010000103.1:0-6422 GCA_031378715.1 Emticicia sp. | reverse complement strand
CGAAAGTTGCTGATGTCAATAGAAGTACAAAAAGTAGTGTGAGTGTATTTTTCATTTTTAGTGTTGCTTTTTTTATCAAAAATAGCAGAGAAATCTTGAAAAGTAGTTAAAAATGCACAAAAAAAAATCGCCACAATTTGCGGCGATTTTTAAAGGTCTTAATACACGATGAATCTTACCCTTCGACTTTTTGAAGTATCTTCTTTACCCGATGAGTCTTTAATAATTTCTTGTTCGCCCAAGCCCTTAACCAACATTCGGTTGAGGTCGATTCCTGCCCGCTTCAAATAATCTGCACATGACCTGGCTCGGCGTAAAGATACTTTTTGGTTGATAGCTGCGTCACCGAAGCTATCTGAATAACCCGACAACTGAACGTTCAGCTTTGGGTTCAATGTCATCAACTCAATCAAGCGATTGATGTCAATGTAGTACTCTGATTTTACAATGATTGAATTTCGGTCGAAATACACGTCATTAAGCGTATAAATCTTCTTGGTTTCAAACGTAATATTTGGGTCGCTTTTCAGCTTGAACGTTTCCGTTGGTTTGTTCATATCAACCTCGGGGGCATTCACATAAGGGTTTTCTTTTTTATCTACCTTTGTCACTAAGTTAGGCACATTCGCAACGGTTGTAGCAAGTGCTTTTGCTTCAAGTTTAATCGTTTTCACAAACTTTTCGGCGGCGTCAGTGGTTTCAGGAATCCAGTTTCCAGTGTAGTCGGCATTGCTACCTCCGCTTATTGTAAGTCCATAAACATTACCAAATACCACCCTGGCATTGTTGTTGAGGTCAATCGGCACTATTTGATTATTACTCAAATCAAAAATTCTTATTTTGGCGTTAATAATAACGTTGTCATCCGAACCGATTACTTTTATGGTGTAGCCAATGTTTTTCGGCATCATTTCGATTGTATTCGTAATCGTTTCGGTGCCGCTAACGTTTTCAAGGCTAACTTTTATCTGATTGGCAGGCAAATACCCAGGTGCTTCACAAGCCATTGTATAATTATTTCCTACCTTCAACTGCATCAACGAAACACCATTTTTGGCTGAAAACGAAGCCGAATTTCGACTATTCATCGCCACAAACACCGAAGCATCAATCGGTTTCTTTGTCATTGCATCAACTACCATCACATTGACTGGTACTTGTCGGGCCCCTCGGTATTTATTTGGTAGCGGTGCCGTAAAAATATCACCTTTGATTTCAACATAAACCTCTTCGGTATTACCCGTTATTGCAGTATATTCATCATTATTGGGTGTATTCAAAAAATCCAAATCTCTCGGAAACGTCCAACTGCCATCTTCTTGCAATTCGGTTTGATATAAATCAAATCCACCAGCACCTCCACCTCGAATCGAACTAAAAATCAGCGTACGACTATCAGGCATCAGCGTGACATTCTTCTCACATTCCGAATTAATTGGCTCACTCATTTTTTCAAAATTCGTCCAGCCGCCGTCATCGGTTTTGTTTGCTACCCAGATTGTATAACAAGATTCGGTGTTACGGTATTTTTCAAATTTCTCACGAACAAAAAACAACATTTTACCATCTTGCGAAACACTCGGACTGCCTTCGTACATGGCTGTATTCAATGGTTCTCCTACATTTTGTGGTTCGCTCCATTCAGTACCCATGCGTTTGGCATAAAAAATATCACGGTCGCCAAATCCACTCGGGAATATTGCATCAAAATATAATTCTCGTCCGTCATAAGTTAAACTCGTTCCGACGATTTTTCCTTTTTGGACTTTGTCCGTAAGTGACTTAATTAATTGAGGAGATTCCCAAGGGGAATTTTTGTCATTACGAGAACACATATATACTCTTGTACCATCGGTACGGTCTTGTACGAATACGAAAGTTTTTCCGTCACCACTAATCGAAAATCCGTGTTCACGGTATTCTCTTGTATTAATTGGTGTACCAAGGGATTTTAAATTACTTTGGGCATCGGCTTTACTACTTCCTAAATAAGCAATTGCAGCCGCTAAAAGCACAATCTTTTTCATTTTTTAGTCATTTTAAGTTCACTGTGTAAGATTAACCATGTGTTAATTATTAATTGGTACATTTCAAATTCTGTGCCAAAAAATAATTAAACGGTAACAAAAAATACAATTTTAAATTGCTTTTACGCTTTTAGTGGTTATTTCTTGCTTAAAAAGAATACTTTATTGATAAAATTTATTCTTTTTGTTTTGGTAGGAAGTGAAACTGTATAAATTTTCCTGAATGATTGTAAAGTGTTAGCGTTTGACTTGAATTAGTTACTTTGATAGAAATGTACTCGCAAATACTAACTGTAGAGCCATTTCCTAATGCTCAGTTGAAAATCGCCAAAAGACAAATACAAGCCAAAATCATGATTGAGATGAGTTTTTTTGTTCTTGCTGAAACCAAACTGCGTGGTCGAGCCGAACCAATCGGAAAGGAGTTTTTCATTTTTGGGTTATAAATTTAGATTATAGGAAAGATGTTACTATTTACTTTTGTAAATTTAGAATTTTTATATTTAATTTTCAAAATATTTTGAAAGTTTTTTTAAAATTTCTTTTTCATCACTTTGTTCGCTCTTTATATCATTTACTACATTATACCGATATTTATTTCAGTCTTGAAGCATAACCAAATAAAATTTTGTCATTACCAACCGATTAAGTTAATTTTGTGCTTTGCACCAAAGAAATTTTTAAAGATGCCAAATACAGACTCAATATTGAGAATTGCTCTCCAAAAGTCGGGGAGATTAAGTGAAGATTCGTTTCGATTGTTTAAGGAATGTGGAATAAAGTTTGAAAGTGGCACAGGAAAACTCAAAACGTCATCATCGAATTTTCCTGCCGAATTTCTCTTTTTGCGAGATGACGACATCGCAGGGTACGTCGAAGATGGCGTTGCCGACATCGGAATCGTGGGCGAAAACGTTTTTGTTGAGTCAAATCGCAAAGCAGAAATTACGTACCGTATGGGCTTTTCAAAGTGCCGTTTGTCAATAGCCGTGCCACGAGGCGTTGATTATCAGAGTATTAGCGACTTTCAAGGCAAAAGCATTGCTACCTCGTACCCCCGAATTTTGGGTAATTATCTGAAAGAACAAGGCGTAAAAGCCGAGATTCACGAAATCAGTGGCTCGGTCGAAATAGCTCCCAGCATTGGTTTGGCTGAAGGGGTTTGTGATATTGTGAGTTCGGGAAGTACCCTTTTGAGCAATGGCTTGAAGGAAGTAGAGGTCATTTTTCGCTCCGAAGCGGTGCTGATTTCAAATAAAAAACTCTCGAAAGAAAAACACAGTACCCTCAACAAGTTGTTATTCAGAATAAAAGCCGTACAAACGGCTCAGAATTACAAATATATTTTGCTCAATGCCCCCAACGAAAAATTGCAAGCTATCCTAAATATGATTCCTGGCATGAAAAGTCCCACGATTGTTCCTTTGGCAATGGAAGGTTGGAGTTCGATTCATTCGGTATTGGAAGAAAACCAGTTTTGGGAAAACATCGAAGCTATCCAGTCAGCTGGTGCAGAAGGCATTTTGGTGATTCCGATTGAAAAAATGATTTATTAGCCCCTTAACCCCCAGTAGGGGAATTATTTCGGTGATAAAACAAGAAAACAATGATAATAAATATTGAACAATTAGATTTTTCAAAAGCATATACATTCAAAGATTATGTTTCGTGGACATTCAAGGAAAGGGTAGAGCTTTTTAAAGGGTATATTGCCCGAACGTCGCCAGCTCCAACGAGTAAGCACCAAGAGATTAGTGGTAATCTGCATTTTAATTTGGCATATTTTCTACAAAAAAAGCCTTGTAAAGTATTTTCTGCCCCATTTGATGTGTATTTGCCATCTATAAAAGGCGATGGACAAACAGTTGTCCAACCCGATTTGTGCGTAATATGCGATACTTCAAAAATCAAAAAACAAGGTTGCGTGGGTCCGCCTGATTTGGTTATTGAAATACTTTCATTAGGAAATTCTCGCCGAGAAGTAAGCACTAAATTTCAGATTTATGAGCAAGCTGGGGTACGGGAATATTGGGTAGTTTTTCCATATGAGCAAGTGATTCAGCAATATATTTTGCACGAAGGTAAATTTAAAACAATGCCTTTGGCAGAAACTATCATCAAGAGTGTAGTTTTGGAAGGGTTTGAGGTTGATATAGATACGATTTTTGATACAATTAGTGAATAGGTTTTCTCGCAAAATAAATGAAAATAATTACGTTCCCACCACGCTCCGAATGGAAGCAACTGCTCGCCCGACCAATGCAAGAAATGGTCGAAATTGAGCAGAAAGTATTGCCCATTCTCAAAAAAGTAAAACTCGAAGGTGATGCCGCTTTGCGAGCGTTTGCTTTGCAGTTTGATAAAATCGAACTGCAAGATTTGCAAGTTTCGCAAGCCGAAATTGATGACTCCGAAAATCATTTGAGTGAAGAATTAAAAATAGCTATCAAGCAAGCCTACGCCAATATTCACAAATTTCATTTCGCCCAAAAACAAACCCCCGAAGTAATAGAAACGATGGTGGGCGTTCGTTGTTGGCGTAAAAGTGTAGGTATCCAAAAAGTAGGTTTTTATATCCCAGGAGGCACTGCACCGCTATTTTCGACAGTTTTGATGCTGGGCGTTCCCGCTCAAATTGCCGAATGTGAAGAACGAATTTTGTGTTCACCCAGTAATCACCCAGCTATTTATTACGCCGCAAAGTTGGTCGGTATTACCAAAGTTTTCAGGGTAGGAGGGGCTCAGGCGATAGCAGCAATGGCTTACGGAACCGAAACGATTCCACAGGTGTATAAGATTTTTGGTCCAGGAAACCAATACGTAACTGCCGCCAAGCAACTTTTAAGCAAAGATGGCGTGGCGATTGATATGCCCGCTGGGCCATCGGAAGTAGCCGTCATGGCGGACGATTCGGCCGTGCCATCTTTTGTTGCTTCTGATTTGCTTTCGCAAGCCGAGCACGGAGCCGATAGCCAAGTATTATTGGTTTCGACGAGTAAAAAGTTTGTTTCGGCCGTAAATTTGGCCGTTTCGGGGCAACTAAACCGTTTGCCAAGAAAAGATTTGGCAAGTAAAGCAATCGAAAATTCCAAGATTATTTTACTCGAAACCGAGCAAGATTGTATTGATATGCTCAATGAATACGCTGCCGAACATTTGATTTTGGCAGTAAAAAACTACAACGAAGTTGGCGAAAAAATAATCAATGCGGGTTCGATTTTCTTAGGAAATTACACCCCCGAATCTTGCGGAGATTACGCTTCGGGAACAAACCATACGCTGCCTACCAATGGTTATGCACGTGCATACAGTGGCGTTTCGTTGGATAGTTTTGTGAAGAAAATCACTTTCCAAGAAATAACAAAAGAGGGGATTATGAATATTGGTCGTACGGTCGAGCTTATGGCCGAAGCCGAATCGCTGGAAGCCCACAAGCGGGCGGTAAGTTTGAGAATGGAGAGTTTGGTGTGAAATTATTTGTATATTTATGTTACAATTTGATTCAAACGGTAATTTGCACCCTCCACAAATCATTGAAATAGACTTTGAAAGTTTCAGAACTACGTTTGTTGATGCTGTGGAGGGTTCACGAACAAGAAATTTGATATTTGAGCAATACCTCGACTATACAAATGCCTTGCAAGAATTGTTAAACGTCCCTTTCTATCAATGGATTGATGGAAGTTTTGTAACCAAGAAGCTGAATCCAATTGATATTGATTTGGTTACGTTTGTAGATTTTGAAGGATATAGAGCCAAAGAACGAGAAATTGATAAAATAAGAGCCAAAAGAATAAAACGTGATAATTTGGTAGATGGGTATTTTATTGCAGTATATCCACAAGACCACCGATTAGGCAAACTTTACGAAATAGAGTGTAAGAAATGGTTATTTGAGTTTGGTACAAGTAAGGATAATAAAGACAAAGGAATTTTACAAATAAATCTTTAAAACAATGGAAAACTCTAAAAAAGTTGAGGAAATCGGACAGCCGAAGCTGGGGTATAGAATTGCTCGTTTACTTGAATTGATTGAAAGTACAGAAAGCATTCTGAACCTCCATAAGAGCCAAGAAGAACCAAGTTTTTTAGCCGTTGAACAATACACCGAACTACTCAATAAACACCGTGCAGAACTTGGAAACCTCTTAAAACCCTATGGCTTTACTATGGAATTACAAAAAGTTAGAAAGGTAGCGTAAAAGTATTGATTATTAAAAAAAAGTCTGATAATCAATCGTAAATAACAGATTATCAGACTTTTGCGGCAAACGTTTTGTGGAGACGCAGGTTATAGAACCTTTGAGGATAAACCCTTGAATATCAGCTACTTACAAAATGTTTTTTATTTTGGTAGATGTTCTGATAGATGTAACTATTCAATAAACTGCTCGT
>JANNEN010000100.1:0-16826 GCA_031378715.1 Emticicia sp. | reverse complement strand
CTGTCAGTCTCCAATTGCCCCGGCCCTTTCTCCACGTGGATCGCGCCGCTCTGCGCCTTCCATTCGGGCGGTTCCTTGGCGCGGGGCGATTTCACTTCCAAAAACTGCCATAGCCGCCTTTTTTCCAATAAATTTTTATTGAAAAATGGTTGGTCGCCGTTATCAATGATTTTTTCAGTACCGAATAATCCCGAAATAGTGAGCGTATTATGTTCGTCAATATCCCAATCAATTCCCGTTTTGAGCGTAGTAAAATGCGTATTTCGGTTACGTTTTAGCTGTGAATTAATAACGTCGCCATTGTCATAAGTACGGGTTACAAATTCGTTTTTATTTAGGGTTTCGGTGTACAGATAATCGCCTTGAAAAAAGGCATTTATTTTATTTTTGCGATAATTGAGCGACAAACTTGGATTAATTTTTGGTGTAAACGTGTATTGCGGTCGGATATTGGGTAAATTACTTTTCCGTTCCCAAAGCGAGCCTAAACCCGTCGTGAACCCAGCCTTACCGTTGAATCCTTCTTTTTTGTTTTTCTTGTAAATAATATTGATAATTCCAGCATTTCCGTTGGCATCATATTTTGCCGATGGATTATTAATGATTTCGATTTTGTCAATCGCCGAGGCGGGAATATTTTCCAAACCCGACTGACTGCCGAAGCCCGTTAAAGCCGTTTGTTTGCCATCAATCAAAACCGTAACCTTATCATTTCCACGAAGTTGTACTTTTCCATCTTGCACCGTTACACTCGGTAGATTTTGCATCGCTTGCAAAACCGAACCACCCGTTTGAGAAATATTATCTTTGAGTGAAAACGTTTTTTTGTCCATTTTCTCACTAATTTCTTCTTGCTTTCCCTTGACTATTACTTCACTCAACGTGGTGATGTTTTCCTCTAATTCGATGGTGTTAATGTCCAAAAACTGCGTAAGATTTCCGACAAAGAGGGCCTGTTTTTTCGTAGAATATCCCACAAAAGAGGCTTCCAAAATATAGTTTCCCGATTTGACATTTGAGACCGAAAAACGCCCTTCCTCATTGCTTACGGTCCCACTTATGAATAAATTCTCTTTTTCAGTTTTGAGAACAATGTTCACAAATGGTAAAGCAGTTTTGCTTATTTTGTCTTTTATTATTCCTGAAATTGTTACTTTATTTTGGGCGTAAGTGTTTGATAGTGAGATGATTATGGATAATAATGTTAAAATTGATGCCTTGTGAGTCTTCATCGTGAAATCTTTAATTGGTTATTTAATGCTCCTCTCCACCCTCCGAATTTGACATTGCTGATTGTAAATAATAAGCTCCTTTTACAACGATTTTTGCCCCTGTTTGTATATCTTGCAATGCCGTAACTTGAATAAATCCCAGTTGGGTCGTACCCGTTTTTACTTCTATCCGCTTGAAATGGATACCCATACTTTCGCTTTTTTTGTTCTCCGCCGACCGCTGGCTGCCGACCGCCGACTGCTGAATAAAAATATATTCTTTGCCATCGGCCTTTGCTACGGCATCAATGGGTAGGGTTTCAACTTCATTTTTGCCAATGTCAATCAAGGCATTTACGTACATTCCTGAGATAAGTCCTGCCGTGCGGTTATTAATATCGGCATGAACGGCCACCGATTTTGACTCATTTTGAAAGGCTTTTCCGACACTAAAAATTTGCCCGATAATTTCTTGATTTCCTTGATTTGTTAGTACAAAACGCACATTTTGCCCAACTTTTATGCGAAAAAGGTCTTTTTCATAAACTAATAAATCGACGTGCATTTCGGCATTATCGACAATCGAAAACAGTACGTTATCAGACTTGATATTGCTCCCAATTTTGATATTCACGGCCGTAATGTATCCCGAAATCGGAGCGAAAACTGCTAAGTTATTGCTTGTTTCGCTGCCACTCATGGCAATATTTTGTTCCAAAATCTTTATCTGATTTTCGGTATTTAGGATTTTACTTTTGACCAATTCCAACTCTGAACTCACTTTTTGGAACGCTTTTTTTGCCGTTATGTTTTCATCGCTAAGTTCTTTTTGTCGGGCAAAATCAAGGTCTAAAAATTCTTTACTGACCTTGGCTTGCTGTAATTCCTCGGTTAGTTTGGTTTTCTCGAGGCGTAAGTTATTAAATTCTAAGCTCTGAAAAGTTGCCAAAATCTGCCCTTTTTTCACAAACTGTCCCTCAATTACGCCAATAGTTTTGACGATTCCACCCAAAAATACCGAAACATCAGCCTGGTTTTGTGGAGGGAGTTTGGTATAACCATTAGCGGTAATGACTTCACTGAGGTTTTTCTTTTCAAAATTTCCAAAGGCGATATTTATAGCCTTCATTTGAGCGGGGGTTATTTCGATGGTATTTTCCTCGTCGTGGGGTTCCTCCGCTTTTTGTTCAGTGCTGGCGGTTTTGCCACAAGCCGTTATCAAAGAAACTCCGACGACTACGATTAGATATTTATATTGATTAATGATTTTCATTTTCAAAAAATTAGTTGTTTAACAAAAATTGAATGTTGATAGTATTTTGGTTGAAAGCATTGACTGCTTGCAAATAAGTTTGCCGAATTTTTAGGGCCGTTTCTAAACTTTGTAAATATTCGACGTAGCCAATTTCGCCGCTTTGGTAGGCTTTTGTGGCATTTTTTGTGATGATTTCGGCATTGGGTAGAGCCGTTTGGGTATAATATTCGAGCAACGATTGATTGCTTTTCTGCTCCTGAATCTGCTGTAAAAATTGACTCATTAACTGATTTTTCGAGAAGTCAGCGTTGCGTTGTTCAAGTATTATTTGTGTTTCGGCGGCTTGGATTTTTGCTTTGTTGGCTTTGCCAAAAATGGGAATACTCACGCCCAAATTGATGCCTTGAAATCGGGGAATACCATTATAGAAAACCGTTTGATTATTGATTTCTTGATTACCCGTGAGCGATTGCAAGAAATATCCTGCCGTAAAATCGGGTTTTGTACTGGCTTTCAAAACCTCCCGATTGGTCGCAGCAAGCGAAATTTGCTGAATGGCTAATTGAAGGATAGGATTTTGATTGACAAAAGTAGTGTCAGCAATAAGCATTGGCTGGGGTTGAAAGGTTGATTGAACAATTTCAAATTCCTGCTTAAAATTTATGAACGTTTTGAGTTTAATTTTTTCACTCAAAATCAAAGCATCATTGCGTTTTCTTGTCTGTAAAAACTCTTGCTGCTTGGTTTCGGCAGTGATTTTTTCTAATAATGTGCTTTCACCTGTTCGGAGTTTGACTGCCGCTGATTTTACAAAATTTTGCAAATATTCATCTTGTTTTTTCAAAATTTCGTTGATTGCTTCCAGATACAAAACGGTATTCCAAGATTGCCTAATTTGAAAAGCGAGCAAATGTTTGGAAGTCATTAATCTGAGTTCGGCATCTTTGATGTTTTCTTGAATCAAATCTTTTTTTGCCTGAAACTGAAACGGACTAAATGCCTGCGAAATACTATAATTTTGATCAAAACTTCGGGCGTTATACTGCCCCAAAATGGCATTTATGTTTGTTTTCGGGAGTTCCTTTGCTGTTGGTTTTAATTGGTTTTGCTTCGTGATTTCAAATTCATTGGCTTGTATTAAATAGTTGTTTTTAGTGCCTAAATCAATGGCTTCTTGTAAAGTAAGCGGTGTTTGGGCATGAGTAATGTCAAACGAAAATACACCGAAAACAAGTAATACAGTCAATTTTACAGGTTTTTTAGCTAAATTTCCTCCCTTTTCAAGCAAAAAATACAAAATCGGCAAAACAATCAAAGTTAAAAGCGTTGCTGTTATCAAGCCCCCAATCACAACCGTGGCGAGTGGTTTTTGTACTTCTGCCCCCGCACCGTTGCTCAGAGCCATCGGCAGAAAACCTAATGAAGCCACGGCGGCGGTCATTACGACAGGTCGTAAACGTACTTTTGTGCCTTCACGGATTCGCTCCAAAACATCAGCCCAACCTTCGGTTTTTAGTTGATTAAAATAGCCAATCAGTACGATTCCGTTCAGAACCGCCACGCCAAAAAGTGCAATAAAGCCGATTCCTGCCGAAATACTGAAAGGCATTCCTCGCAACCAAAGGGCAAAAACGCCACCGATTGCCGAAAGTGGAATGGCCGTAAAAATCAAAAGCGATTGCTTAATTGAATTGAAAGTAAAATAAAGTAATACAAAAATCAGTAAAAGTGCAACTGGAACGGCCACTGCAAGGCGTTTGTTGGCTTCGACCAAATTTTCAAATTGCCCGCCATAAGTTACGTAATAGCCTTCGGGAAGTTTTAATTTTACATTTAGTTTATCTTGAATGTCATTTACCACGCTTTTCACATCTCGCCCACGGACATTCAGGCCGATTACGATTCTGCGACGGCCATCTTCACGGCTAATTTGAGCGGGGCCTTGTTCAAAATTCACATCGGCTACTTGTTCGAGCGGAATTTGATTGCCATTGGGCAGACTCACGAAAATATTTTTTACGTTTGAAATATCCTGCCGAAAATCTTTGTCGAGCCGCACCACCAAATCGTAACGTTTTTCGCCTTCATAGACCACGCCCGTTGCTTCTCCCGCAAAGCCTGTGCGAATAATCTTGTTCAAATCGCCAACGTTTAATCCGTACAATGCCAATTTATCAGGACTGTACCGCACCGTAATTTGGGGCATTCCCGTTACTTGCTCGGCTTTCATATCCGCCACGCCTTCGATGTTTCCAATCAAACCAACGGCATTATTGGCGGTTGCGGCTAATTTATCTAAATCTTCACCAAAAATTTTGATGGCAATATCGCTCCGCACGCCCGTCATCAATTCGTTGAAACGCATCTGAATCGGTTGCGAAAGTTCAAAAGCGACCCCTGGGATTTGCTCCATTTCGGCTTTCATCAAGTCGGCCAATTTATAGAAATCTTTGGTAGTTGTCCATTCTTTTTTAGGTTTCAGAATCACAATTAAATCGCCCGTTTCGATGGGCATTGGGTCAGTGGGAATTTCGGCCGAACCGATTTTTGAAACTACCTCAATCACTTCGGGAAATTTATTGAGCAAGATTTTCTCTAATCTGGTTGAAGTTTCGATACTCATATTGAGAGAACTATTGCCCGCATTTCGGAAATTTATTGCATAATCGCCTTCTTCAAGTGTAGGGATAAACTCTCCACCCATGCGAACGAAAATTAATAATGCAACCAAAAATAATGCGACCGATATACTCAAAATCACAGTTTTTAATCGCATGGCTTTGTCAAGAATTGGTCGATAAAAACGATAAATAAAATCAATAATTCGGTCTGAAATATTTCTTTTATGGCTAATGTTTTTACTCAAAAACAAGGCGGAAGCCATCGGAACGTAGGTCAATGAAAGAATGAACGCCCCCAAAATGGCAAACGAAACGGTTTGAGCCATGGGTTTGAACATCTTGCCTTCGGTACCAATCAACGCCAAAATCGGTAAATAAACAATCAAGATAATCAATTCTCCGAAGGCGGCACTACTCCTAATTTTGGTTGAAGCGTGTAGCACTTCCTCGTCCATTTCTTTGTCAGAGAGTCGCCCTTCTTTGTTGAGACCTAATCGGTGAATGACCGCTTCGACAATAATCACCGCACCATCGACAATCAAACCAAAGTCTATTGCACCCAAACTCATCAAATTACCCGAAACGCCAAATAAATTCATCATTATTACAGCAAATAGCAACGCCAACGGAATCACCGAAGCCACCACCAAGCCCGCCCGCCAATTTCCTAAGAGTAGAACCAAAACAAAAACAACAATTAAGGCACCTTCCAAGAGGTTGGTTTGTACCGTTCCGATGGCGTGATTGACTAATTTTGTGCGGTCAATGAAAGGCTCTAAGGCAATACCCTCGGGCAACGATTTTCGTATTTGCTCAACCTTCGCTTTTGTTCGGTTTACGACCGCCGACGAGTTTTCCCCTTTGAGCATCAGTACCATGCCGCCCACTACTTCTCCCTTGCCATCTTTTGTTACGGCACCGTATCTTAGTGCTGAACCTTCATGTACATCAGCCACATCACGAATCAAAATCGGTATGCCGTTGCTGGTTTTTACGACTATTTTTTCGATGTCGGCAATGTTTTTTACCATACCCAAAGCCCGAATAAAATACACGTACGGTTGCTTGTCGATATAGGCTCCGCCCGTGTTTTCGTTGTTTTTTTCGAGGGCTTCAAAAATCTCTGTAATAGTGGTATTCATGCTTTTTAGGCGGTCGGGCTGCACCGCAATTTCGTACTGTTTCAGATTCCCGCCCAAGGTCGTCACTTCGGCGACTCCCGCCGTGCCAAGTAGCTGAGGTTTCACAATCCAATCTTGAATACTGCGTAGTTTTGTGGCATTGTATTGGCTTTCATAACCCTTTTTGGCAAAAACTACGTATTGGTAAATCTCGCCCAAACCCGTGCTTATGGGGGCTAATTCGGGGATTCCTGCCCCTTTGGGTATCATTCGTTCGGCATCTTTGAGTTTTTCGGACATCTGTTGTCTTGCCCAATAGATGTCCACATCTTCATCAAAAACCACCGTAATGACACTTAAACCAAAGCGACTAAACGACCGCATTTCGACGATTCGGGGAATGGTTTTCATCGTTTGTTCGATGGGATAGGTAATAAACTGCTCAACCTCTTGGGTGGCCAAAGTGGGAGCGGTCGTAATGATTTGCACCTGATTATTGGTAATATCGGGCAGGGCATCAATCGGCAATCGGCTCAAATTGAAGATGCCCAGCAGCACCAAAGCGGCTGTGAGTAAGCCCACGATAAACTTATTATTTATCGAAAAGGCAATGATTTTATCTAACACGATTTAGAATGATAAATGGGGAATATTTTGTAGAGCAATTTTCTAAATTGCTTTATTTGAAAAGAACAATTCAGAGAATTGTTTTACATCAAGGCTGTGGCGGTTGCCAAATAGCAGATAAATAATTATCGGCAAGTAGTTGTTTGCCGAAAGGAAATGAAGGTTTTATCTCAAAAAAAACTGGTTTTTTGAGAAGAAATGAAAAAGTATTATTCGGGAAAGAAATGAATGTTGAACACATCAAGCAGTCGGTATGCGATTTGAAAGGCAGCTTCATATCTTGCTCATTATCAGCGTATTGTACATTATCATTGGCATAATGTATGTACAAAAAATCTATGAAACTAAGCTCATTATTTTCTTTCCGATGCTCAATAAAATGCTCAATAAGCATAGGGATTTTGAGCAACTCGTGTAGTTGCGTGCTGAACAGTAAATGTACTGCGAAAAACAAGATAGCTATGTTTTTTTTCACGAAACAAATGTACGTAAAAAACAAGTGCAACAGGTTTGCAGGAAGAAAATAAATTCAAAATAAACTCCACCGCACACCCAAAAATCCTCTGATACTTTGCATCGGAGCATAATTATAATTTGGGTCAAATTGTTCGCTGAACGGAGCTTCGGGCTTAAAAATAGGGTCTTTGGGAAGGAAATTTATTAGATTTTTGATGCCTCCATAAATCTGCAATCCATTAGAAAACCGCTTCGTGGCTTGAATATTATGAATACCAAACCACGGCGAATACTCGGCACGGGTATCGCCGTAAGCCGCTACGATGGGTAGCCGCATGGGGCTGTAAATGTTACCCGTGAGGTCGAATGTAAGTTGGGTTTTGTTGAAAATATAGCTAAAAGCGTAGTTTCCTGTGAGGTGCGGACTCTGGATTTGGGTGATTTTCGTGCCATTCTCTTTTCGGTAAACGTCCATTAGCGTTGCTCCTGCAAAGATTTTTAGTCCCGACGTAAAAGCGTATTCAATATTCGCTGCAATACCCTTTGAAATACCAAATCCTTTCAAGTTATCGAAGATAATTAGCTCGGGGTTTTGGTCAAAATCACCGATGATTTTATTAGAAAAATAGGTATAAAATCCATTGAGTTGAATATTGCCGTAGCCTTTTCCGAAGCTGAAAAATCGCTGATAATCAAGGTTGGTATTGTAGGAGCGTTCGGGCTTTAAATCGTTCATTATCAATAATTTACGTGAACCCGTGAGAGCGGCGTGGTCTTCCGAAAATAGGTTTACAACCCGATAGCCATTGCCCAAACTTAGACGAAAAATATTGTTTTTATCGGGCGAAAATTTCCAGTTGATTCGTGGCGAAGCAATGCCACCGTGCTTAGAATTATAGTCGTATCGAACGCCCAGCAAAACCTTATTTTTGGCATTGATTATTACTTCATCTTGGGCAAAAATGCCAGGCAACCATATCAAATCGGGGGCATTTTGGGTGTCTGATAGTTGGGTAACGGGCGTATTGTCGTCATAAAATGTTCGGCGAATAGTCAAGCCCAAAAGGGCATCGTGGTTTTTGCTCAATTTCTTATCCCAAAGTAATTGCCCGAAGCCAATGCGTTGTGTAGCGAGGTAAGGCGTTGTGCCGTAAAACGAGTTTTGTTGGTGCTGATTGAACGAAAAGTTAAGCGTAACTTTTTCATTATTGATGGGCAACTGATAGCTGCCGAGCATTTCTATTCGTTTGGTATAAATAGATTCGCCGTAAACCTCGCCACCGCCACGATTGCTTTTTTTCCATTGCATTTCGCCACCGAAGCGGTCTTCATATACATAACGAGCGGCCAAATTGAAAACCCGATTTTCTTTTCGTTGAAACGACCATTTATTAAATATCGAAATGCGGTTTTGGAGTGTAATGTCCGTGAAATTATCATTATTGATGTCCCAACGTTTACCAAAAACAAAATAATTTGCCGATAAAAGCGTAGAAGCCTTACCGATTTGGGCTTTGGTGCTTACATCAAAATTATTTTCTAAGTAGCTGGTTGTGTTATAATCGAAGTTGAATTTTGGTGCTTTTGCGGGGTTTTTAGTGATAACATTTATCAGTCCGCCAACGGCTTCCGAACCGTAAAGTGTGGAAGCTGGGCCTTTCATTACCTCAATTCGCTCGACCATCGAATTCGGGATTCCACTCAAACCATACACCGTTGAGAGAGCAGAAACGATGGGCATTCCGTCAATCAGCACCATTGTATAAGGGCCTTCCATGCCATTGATGTGAATATCGCCCGTGTTGCAAACATTACAGTTGAGCTGCGGACGAACGCCATTGACCATCGAAAGCGACTCAAAAAGGTTCGGCGTAGGGTTTTTTCGGAAGAAAGTAGGATTCAAAATCTGAATCGGTGCGGGCGATTCGTTGATGGTCGTTTCTTTCATTGTTCCCGTTACGACCACTTCTTTTAATTGACCGTCTGCTTCTTCAATTTCTATATTCAGATTAGTTGTTTTATTTTCTAAAATACTGATAGTCAGTTGTTTAGTTTTATATCCTACGCTCGAAACTTGAATTGTTTGCTTTCCATTAGGGGCATTTTTTATTATAAATTTTCCGTTTTCGTCGGCTTGTGTTCCTGTTTTTGTGTCCAAAATTATGATACTGGCAAAGCTCACGGCTTTGTCTTTGCAGGTAATAATACCCTTGATTTCGCCTGCTTTGGCTGTGAAGCAAAATAGAATTAGGGTGTTGATGAATGATTGTATAAATATTGGTTTCATGCGTATTTTTTAATTTGTGATACAAAGTTTGACTAATAAAATTTAATTTCAAACTAATTCTAAATATATTTTTAGGCAAGTCTAAATTTTATCGAAAAAGTTTGGCATTTTGTTTGTAATAATATTTTCAAAAATCATCTTAATCTTTGAACGAACAGGAAGTTCGCCCCTCAAAAAATGGCAAATATAATCCTTGGAATTGGCTCACGTGTACGCCACCCCGAATACGGCGTTGGTGTCGTAATTAATTTTAAATCAGATGTTTATGTTATTACTTTTGTAGAAATCGGCACAAAAAACATCAAGATTGACTACGCTTTTGAAGTCCTTGAAGCCGTCGAACCATCGCACGACATGGTGAGTTTGTTTGATGTGGAGCGAAACTTATCGAAGATTTTGCAACGTTGGATGGACGCTACCGAAATAGTGCCTTTGGGCGACCGTTGGAAAGGCGGCAAGATGATTTTGCAGCCTGGGCGTAGAGATTTGCAATCGAAAGAGATTCCGATTGATGTGTTTTTTCATAAAATAGTGATGATGCGTGATAGGCTACGGGTACTCGAACAGCGAGTAAATGCCAGTGGAATAGAAGACGAAGAAAAAGTGAATATCCAGCAATACATCACTCGTTGCTACGGTTCGATGACTACTTTTAATATTTTATTTAAAGAACCTCAGCACCAGTTTTCGGGCGATAGATTAGTGGAAGCGTAGAGGGATTTACGATTTACGAGGTATGATTTATGAATTTTCTATTCAATTCATCTGGTTTCTCGTAAATTGTATTTTGTAAATCAAATCTTCACCGTTCCACCATTTTTGGCTGCTTGATAAATTGCTTCAACTACCCGAATATCTCGCAAACCTTCCTCTCCTGGGGCGATGAGTTGGCTTGAAGTCATAAGTGCTACGCAATCGTTGTCCATTTGTTTGGCTTGTTGATTTTTTATCGGAAATTCAATGATTCCGTTCGAGTGGCTGCCTTTATTGCCCGAATATCCCGAAAAAGGCTCCATTTTCAACCAACCTTTTTCGTAGTTTACCTGCAAGTAATTCATATTTATGCCAAAACTCGTGTGGCAAGCCGCCAAAGCTCCACTCGGAAACTGCAACTGAAATAGCATTGTTTCCTCAACTTCCTTATAGACCTCGGGGCGAGTTGTGCTTGACTGAGCCGTTACCGCAATCGGTTCTTCGCCCGTTGCGAGCCTCGCACCTTGCAGGGCATACACACCCATATCGCCCATTACGCCACCGCCCAGAGCCTTGCTTTGTTTCCAGTGCTTATCACGGCCATCAAAATATCCCGCTCCGCAAGCTATCATGCGTACTTTTCCGTAAAGTTTTTCTCGGGTAATCCGCATATATTCTTGCGTATTTGGGTCGTGCTGACAGCGGTAGCCAATGGCCAGATTTACCTTATTATCTTTACAAACCTTTATCATGGCCAAACAATCATTGACGGTCGGAGCCATTGGTTTTTCACAAAAAACGTGCTTCCCCGCCCTTGCCGCTCTGATTGTGTATTCTTTGTGCATCGAAGGCGGCAACACGACATAAACCACATCAATATCGGGGTTATTGGCGATGGAATCGAAATTCTTGTAATCGTAGATGTTTTTATCGGGAATATTGTATTGCTTTTTCCACTTTTCGGCTTTTTCGGGAGAGCCAGTTACGATGCCCGCCAAATAGCATTTTTCGGTCATTTGTAGGGCAGGAGCTAAAACGTCGGTGCTATAATAGCCCAAGCCGACCAAAGCAATACCTAACTTTTCTTTTTTCGTGAAGGTACTTGCCAGTAGTGAATCGGGCGAAAAAATGCTGGCGGCACCACCAACAATGATTGATTTGAGGGCATTTCGTCGGTCGAGCATGGCGTTACAGGAGGGCTATTTTAGTGAATATTTTTTATAAACCATTGATAACAAGTGTTTTAACTTTCTTTCGTAATTTCAGATAGGCTTTCCGTTTTAATTTTTTCTTGTAATTTCAATATGCCGCCAATCAAGGCTTCGGGGCGAGGCGGGCAGCCTGGCACGTAAACATCAACGGGGATTATTCGGTCAACGCCTTTTACTACGTGGTAGCCGTGTTCCCAATACGGCCCGCCGCAGTTGGAGCAGCTTCCCATCGAAATGACGTACTTCGGCTCGGGCATTTGTTCGTATAATCGTTTAATTCGGTCGGCCATTTTAAAGGTAACTGTTCCTGAAATTATTATTACATCTGCTTGCCGAGGGGAGTTTCGGGGAAAAACACCGAAGCGTTCGAGATCATAATTAGAGGCGTAGGTCGTCATCATTTCGATAGCACAGCATGCCAAGCCAAATCCCAAAGGCCAAAGTGAATTGGCTCTCGACCAGTTGGTGAGTTCATCGAGCGTGGTCAAGATAACCTCACTTTCGCCAGTCTTGATATGGGCTTCTTTTTCGAGGGTGTCAAAATTCATTTGTCAGCGTATTTTTTATTCACTTGGTCGTACATATTCATCGGTATTTTACTTTTAAATTTAGGCATTCGGTAGTCCGATTTTGTCCAATCAAGGTAGCCTTTTGCCCAAACATACGCCAAGCCCAGCCCTAAAATTATAATAAAAATAAACATTTCGGCGAGTGTAAACCAGCCCCAAAGTCCGTTGGTTTCGGTAATAAATTGCTTATTACCAAAAACCGTTGCCCACGGAAAAAGAAATACTAATTCGACATCAAAAAGTATAAAAATCAAGGCAATAGTATAAAATCGGGCGTTAAATTGCACGTTAGCATTACCGATTGGATCTTCGCCTGACTCGTAAGTAGTGAGTTTTTCTTCGTTGGGTTTGTTGGGGCGTAGCAGCCAAGCAATGCCCAAAATCATGAGCAATGCAACTGCCGCCAAAATGACTGCTAACAAAATAATACCAAAATCTGAAAGCATAAGCCAATGAATGAATGAGTGAGTTTTGAATGAGTGAATATCTGTTCACGCATTTTTTGTATAAGTGTTTTACTCCATTTCTCGATATGCTACAATTCCGCCCAGTACGTTGTGTACGTTTTCATAACCTTGCGAAACTAAATATTGTTTGGCACGTCCGCTTCTGGCACCACTGCGGCAATGAATATAAATATCCTGCCCTTTTATGGCCTCAAACTCGGCCATTCTGTCGGGGATTTCGCCTAATGGGATAAGGATTGCTCCTAAATTATCGTCTTCGTACTCGTATTCTTCCCGCACATCGAAGAAATTAATTGGGTTTTCGCCGTCGATTAATTCTTTCAATTGCTCAACCGAAATGTCGTAATTTTTGTCCATTTTTATTTTTATTTAATTCCTAAACCCTACTCAATGCCTAACCACAATCTTGCGAAGAAAATTCTTTTTTCCGTCCGAAAAATTGATAAAATAAATATTTTCGGGCATATTTTCAAGATTAAGTTCTTGATTATCAGTTGTTTTGAAGAAAAATTCTTTACCCGAAGCATCAAAGATATTAATTGATTTGATGTTTTCAAAATTCCATTTCAACATGCCCGTAGTTGGGTTTGGATAAACCATAAATTCACTTTCGAGTGGCTCTTCGCTGGCCAAAGGTGTGCCATTTTGAGTACCGCTTATGGCCCTAAATCCCATCACGGGTCGGACCATGAGGCTGCCTTTTACAGAAGTATTTGGTATCCAATCGTTGCCTGTACTGTAATAAATTTTATCGGCAAACTGTGGTGTGTTTTTATCAACGCCAATACCAATCACGTCTTCATTAGTTTTTGTCCAAGCTACATAAAAGGTATCTTTCACAGCAATATTCATCTCTAATGGGTATTCGGTAAAGCCATTTATGAGCGGACTGTATTTTACTTTTACAGTTTGTTGGTGCAGTATCTTGGCGGGTTTTCCGTTGGCACTTTCCATGATTTGAAGGATAAAAAACTGTCCCGAAATATCTTTAAAGTAGGGGCTAAAATTAAACCTCACGGCACTGACGGTATCGGCCCGATTTAATGCAAATTTAATGGCAACTTTCCCCAAACTTTGGTCGGTATCGGCTCCTGTTTCGGCCGTGCCATCATCGTAGGCGTAGTAATCGAGTAGGGGAGTGAAAACCGAAATTGTGTCGTTGCTAAGTAACTCAGCATCGGGTATATTATTGGTCGAGTCGGGTAACACAATGACTCCCGAACTTTCATAAGATAGTCGCTGTGTAAATTTCAAAACGGCTTGTTTTTGATTAAAATTTGTAATCGCAGGTACAATGTTTTTTTTATTGGGTGGATTTGGGGTAATAATCGTTTCGTTGCCGCCCCTAATGCTGGTATAGATTGTTTTTGAAAGTGTATCGCTGATTTGCCACGTAAAATTAACCAAACGGGCATTCTTTTGAAGGTTATTAATTTCGACTTCAATCGAAGTATTGCTTTCGGCGGCGGGATTTACCATGTATTGCCGCATCGGCATTGCGGTATATCGCTTCAAGAAATTATTTTTGAAACCACGCAAAGCAATATCTTGGGTGTAAATATCTCGCAGACGACGTTTTTTGTTGAGATACACAAAATCCACGTGCCACATATCAAAAGCCCCCGATTGGCGACCTTTGGTTTCAAACCGAAATTGAAAATTTTTGTGCAGAAACTCCGCCCGATTAACCGCCAAAAGTTTTTGTCGAAAATCATTGCGATTTACGCCTTCT
This sequence comes from Emticicia sp., assembly GCA_031378715.1. Lineage (GTDB taxonomy): Bacteria > Bacteroidota > Bacteroidia > Cytophagales > Spirosomataceae > Emticicia. Next base: position 2,576 of record JANNEN010000100.1, on the reverse strand, counting down.
TGCCGCCAAATAGTTTTCCACTGATTTTTATCATTTAAAAACGAAACTGGCCCGCGCCCGTGCGCAAGCCTTCCGGCCGCGTGCAGCCAATGCGGTTGCAAATGGCGAGTTCGGAGCGCGCGCTTGGGCGGCTCGTCCGGCCACCTAAGACCCGCTTAAACTAGGGGTCATTTTCTGCGCTAAGCGGCGTTGCCACACCCCGCGACGGCGCCCATAAGGGGCGCTGGGCGATGACGCGCACGCGTTTTTCAGTCAGAGCGGAAATTTGATCTACCTGCCGATCGCCGAAATGCCGGTGAACGTGCTGCTCGTCCTTTTGGTCAGCGGCGCCATCGGTTTTGTGTCCGGCCTGGTGGGTGTCGGCGGCGGCTTCATCATGACGCCAGCTTTGATCTTTCTGGGCGTGCCTGCGCCGGTCGCGGTCGCCACTGGCGCAAGCCAGATCGCTGCAACCTCATTCTCCGGCATCATGACGCAAACCCGGCGTAAGAACGTCGACTGGCGCATGGGGCTCTTGCTGTCGATCGGCGGCATCGCCGGGAGCGGCTCGGGCGTGTGGCTGTTCGAGCGGCTGCTACGGCTCGGTCAACTCGATCTGATCATCTCGCTGCTCTACCTCTTACTGCTCTCAAGCGTCGGCATCTTGATGTTGAGCGAGAGCTACTCGTCGTGGCGCGGGCGCGCGACACGCGGTGTCTCGATTTTGCGCCGCCCCGCGCGCACGGTGGCGCACACGTTGCCATTTCGCATCGCCTTCCCGCGCTCGGGCCTCTACATCAGCGTCATCCCACCTTTGGCGCTCGGCTTCGCCATCGGCGGGCTCGCTGCGATCATGGGCATTGGCGGAGGCTTCATTCTGATCCCTGCGATGATCTATTTGCTGCGGATGCCGACGCATGTCGTCGTCGGCACCTCGCTCTTCCAAGTGCTGGTCGTCTCCTCGCTCGTCGTCATCCTTCAATCGGCAGCGACGCAAACCGTCGATCTCGTGCTCGCCGGCCTCTTGATGCTGGGCGGCGTTGTTGGCGCGCAATTTGGCGCACGCGTCGGCGCGGGCTTGAAGAACGAGCACCTACGCGGCCTGCTCGGTCTGCTCTTGATCGCAGCGAGCGCTAAGTTCCTGTTCGACTTGGTGATCCCACCGCAAGAGCCCTATGTGCTCGGCGGAGGTCTCTGGTGAAGCGCCTCGTCGCCGCTTTCGCGTTTCTCGCCTTCGCTGCGAGCGCATCGGCGCAGCAGCCTGGCGAGGTGCTGAACGAATTGCCGGCTGCCGTCGCAGAAGATCAGATCTCCATCAGTTCCGACTATCGCGGATCCTACATAACCGTCTTCGGCGTCAATCCTGACCGCTTCGGGCGCGGCGACATCGTCGTCGTGCTGCGCGGACCGAATGAGGGCGCGGTTGTGATGCGCAAGCGCCGCGTGCTGGGGCTTTTGGTCAACGGCGATCCAGTAGAGTTCGCGCAAGCGCCAAGCTTCTTCGCTGTGCTTTCAAGCCGCCCATTGCGCGACATCGCCAGCGCTGAATCGATCTGGCGCTATCAGCTCGACCCTGCCGCCTCAGCGCAACTCGCCAGCGCGATCCCCGATGGTGCTGACCCTTCGGCTTATCGGCGCGCCTTGGTGCGGCTGCGCTATGCGCAAGGCCTCTATCAATCCTATGACGGCCGCATTCGCCCCGGCGAACGCGGTGGCCTGACCATGTATCAGCGCGGCCTCTTCCGCGCCGTCGTACGCCTGCCCGCCAACGCGCCGATCGCGCAATACAACGCCGACACGTATCTCTTCCGCGATGGCCGCCTGATTTCGTCGCAACGCATCCCGATCACCATCTCTCGCGTCGGCGTTGAACGGCGCATCCACGATCTCGCGACCAACTTTCCGTGGATATACGGAGTGCTCACAGTGTTGCTGGCGCTGGCGGCGGGCTGGGCGGCTGCGCTACTTTTCCGCCGGACGTGAACGCCGAACCACCACCGTTTCTGCCGCGCACGGCTTTGCGCCTTGGGTTCCTGGGGCTTGTGCCGCTTGCCGTCAGCGCGCTGGTAACGCTCTCTCGCGACCACGACACGTCCTACTTCGCCGCCATCGCCTTCTCACTCTACGCCGCAATTCTGCTCTCGTTTCTTGGCGGCGTGCGTTGCGGCATCGAGATCATGCGCGCACCGCAGTCACCCAATCCGCGCCGGCTTTTCTTTTGCGCACTCCCCGGCCTCGGAGGTTGGTTGCTCGCCATCTTCGTGGTGTTTTCGCCAATGGCGGCGGGCGTGGCCTCTGCCTTCGCGGGTCTCTTCGCCGCGCAACAGGTCTGGGATCATCGCAGCGCCATCGATGCGGGCGCGCCCGAATGGTATCCAGTCTTGCGCCAAGTGCTGACGGGCGGCGCGATGATTGTGTGCCTGATCGTGCCGCTCGCCACCGTGCTCTGATCAGCCGCCGCCCAGCAAACGCTCATAAGGCGCAGGTAGAACGCGCTCTTTGCCAAGCACCAACGCGGTCACGCCATCCGGAAACAAAGGATCGAACGCGACGTCGCGGACATTCAGCCCTCCCGTGAACGCCCCGAACGCCGGCAG
>JANNEN010000311.1:0-8088 GCA_031378715.1 Emticicia sp. | reverse complement strand
GTTCGTAAATTAAGTAGTCCACAGTCAATAGTCGACAAGTCCACAGTAAGATAATGTGCTAATAATCAGTTACTTAGTCATTTTTAAAATTGTTGATTATATTTATCACATTACTTACAAACCGTAATTCGTAAATATTATAAATATAATACCCTTACTATCAACCCCTTACGCCAACGCTGCTACACCTGGCAGCGTCTTGCCTTCCATGTATTCGAGCAATGCACCGCCACCCGTAGAAACGTACGATACTCGGTCGCCGTAACCTGCATTGTTCACGGCCGAAGCAGAATCCCCCCCACCGATGAGCGAAAATGCTTCGTTTTCTTCGGTAGCTTTTACGACTGCTTCGGCAATGGCGTTTGTGCCAACGGCAAAATTTGGAAATTCAAAAACGCCCATCGGGCCATTCCAAAGAATTGTTTTTGATTTCAAAATCGTTTCGGTAAAAAGTTTAACTGATTCTGGGCCAATATCAAATCCTTCCCAACTATCACCGATTTCGCCCGTTGCGGCTGTCATTCGGTTGGCATCGTTCGAGAACGCATCACCACAAATATTATCAAGCGGCATAATTAAGTTTACACCTTTCTCCTTCGCTTTTGCTATTAATTCCAAGGCGAGGGGCATTTTGTCGGCTTCGAGCAAAGATTTTCCGATTGCTCCGCCTTGTGCTTTCGTGAAAGTATAAGTCATTCCGCCACCGATGATGAGGTTATCGACTTTATCAAGGAGTTTTTCAATCAACAATATTTTGTCCGAAATCTTTGCTCCGCCCATAATTGCGGTAAATGGTCGCTCGGCGTGATTCAAGATTTTTTCGGCATTTACGACTTCGGCTTGCATGACGTATCCACAAACTCTATCGCGGTTCGCCGCCCGTGCAAAGAACTGTCCAATAACCGCCGTAGAAGCGTGGGCTCGGTGGGCGGTTCCGAAGGCATCATTTACCCAAACATTGCCTAATTTTGATAATTTTTCGGCAAAAGCCACATCACCTTTTTCTTCTTCTTTATAAAAACGAAGATTTTCGAGGAGTAACACCTCACCTGCTTTAAGATTTTCGGCTTGCTCAATGGCCGATGCTCCGACGCAATCGTCGGCAAATTTCACGGGCAAACCCAGTATCACCGAGAGGGGATTTACCAAATGTTTCAATGAAAATTTTTCGGTTGGGCCATCTTTTGGTCGCCCCAGGTGCGACATCAAGATGCACGAGCCGCCATCTTTCAAGATTTTTTTGATTGTCGGAATCGTAGCCGTGATGCGAGTGTCATCTGTGATTTCGTACTTATCATTAAGCGGAACATTAAAATCTACTCGAATGAGGGCTTTTTTGCCAGAAAAATCGTAACTATCTAATGTTTTCATTCAATGCTGAATAATTAGTGAGTGATGTTTGAGGAAATGAGTAGATTTACTCATTTTAGTAGCCCAAACGTTTCTAAATGGTTTTGGAATTGTGATACAAAGATAAATTTTCTTTTCGCTTTAATCACGAAATTCTACAATGATTCTTAGGTTATTTACTGAAAAAACATCAAAAAATTATACTTTTTCTTTGCTAAATAAAATCTCGTTTAGTTTTGCCAACAACTTTTACGGCCAAGGTGTCGTCTTTATGAGTAGTTTTGAATAATATTATTGAAATGATGAGAAATATATTTTTATTGATAATACTACTATTGGGCATTTTCTTTGACTCGAAAGCCCAAGATGATGATGATTATTACAAGCCACCAACCAAGCGAGTTGATGTGCACAACAGTACTTATCCGAATCTCAATCGAAAATCAAAAAGCCTGTACATGGGTTTGGAAGGGGGTTTTAAACTCAATTATGCGGCTTTGAGTGGCACGCTGGGCAACACCATATCAAGCCAAAACAGCAATGCGTTTTTTTGGGGAATAAACTTGGGCTATAATTCGGATAGTAAATGGGCAGTTGAAACGGGTTATCTCAAAAATCCAGTTGCTTATGTACAAACGATTGAAACGAGCCGAGGGCCTTCTGCATACCGAATTGAGGCAGCACTGCACACGATTCCGTTGCGATTCAAATACAAAGTTTGGACACTTGATGCCATCACCAAAACCGCCTCGCTTTACATAGGTGCGGGTGCATTGATTGGCACGAATGCCAACGAAAAACTGATATTTAACCGAAAGTTTACGGGTTTTACGGGTTCGCCTGGCAAGCGAGATAGCATACGATTAACGACCGATTCGTACCTAACAAAAAAAGGGCGGGTGAGCTTTGAGCTACAAACCGAGTTGCAGGGCCGCATCACTAATGGTTTTTATGTGAGTCTTTTTGGGCGAATAGTGGCCGCTCCGCAAGGTGTTGTTCGCTCAGATATTGCTTTTTTTCAGAATAGTGTCAAATTAGATAGTGCTACGCAGTTTTTGAAAGAAATAAGTTATAATTTTGGGCTTTCGTTGCGGTTTGACCTCGCAAAAGGATACAAATATAAGAGCAAAGTTGAGTAGAAAAACAGCACTGCATGAGTTTTACGGAAGCAAATAAAGAAGTCATTATCGTTAATCGTCACTACCCGCCCAACCCTGGAATCACGGGCGAGTCGGCGTGGGATTTGGCGAAATATTTGATTGAAAAATACGACATCGAAGTACACATCGTACATATCATCGGCAGCGATGACGGCGGCGGACAGGTGCGGCAGCCCGTGGGCATAATCCATTCATTATCAAGTATTTATGCTGGAAATAACAAGGTATTAAAGCAATTAGCGGGTTTTCTTGATGGATATTTTTTATTGAAAAAAGCCAAAAAGATTAGTGATACCGCACCGATTATCTGCATGACGAGTCCGCCACTTTTGCCATTTTGGGCTGCCATGCTTTTGAAGCAAGGGCGGTGGGCTTTGTGGTCGATGGATTTGTTTCCCGAGGCATTTGTGGCGATTGGAATGATTGCCAAAAACAATATTTTCTACCGATACTTTCTCCGAAAAACTTACCAAAACCGCCCCACAAAACTCATCGCTTTGGGGCATAAACAAGCGGAGTTTATTTTGAAAAAATATCAGCGTTCTACTCCCCTCCCCATCGGGGAGGGGTCGGGGGAGGGGCTTACAATCCTCCCCTGCGGTGTAATTTTTCACCAAACTTACGAAACTGAGCTTCCATCTTGGCGAAAAGTAGCGGACGAAAAAGTTTATTTTGGCTACTGCGGAAACCTCAACGATGCCCACAATGAGGATTTTTTGGTTGAATTTATCAAAGCAATCAACCCCGAAAAACACCATCTGATTTTGGCATTATACGGTAAAAAAGCCGCAAAAATGCTTGAATTTGCTCAAAATAGGTCAGGAATTACAATTTTGGCAAATGTTCCCCGCAGCCAACTTAATTTTATTGATGTGCATTTAGTGAGTTTACTTTCAAAATATACGCACTTGATGATTCCGTCGAAAGCCGTAAGTGCCGTAGCATCGGGCGGGGCAATGTTATTTTGTGGAAGCCCCGAGAGTGACAACTGGGATATGCTACAAACGGCCGCTTGGCTGATTCGAGAAGATACTGATTTAGGCAAACAAATTAAAGATTATTTAGCTAATTTAACCCAAGAAACTTTGCTTGAAAAAAAACAAAATGCTCAAAAATTAAACACCAATTTACAAAAAATGGTAATTGACGGCTATGAAGAAATTGCGAAGTTTATAGCACAAGTTTCCTAACTTGTAGCACAGGTTTCTCAACTTGTGCATGGGTCAATAGGATTACCGATTTTAAACCGATAGCAGTAAATCGGCATCTCCCCAAACAACACAAAAGCACAGATTGTCAAGAAACGCTTAAAAAACCACTCCGTACCAGTACGCATTAAAACACCGTGTTTTCACGGTAATTTCAAAACAATACTTTCTGTAAACATCTAACTATAAGCATTTTACGAAAAAAAAAAAAAAATAGACGCAGAAGTTTTATTTTTTTATTCAAAAATGATTATATACATTTGACCCAAGTTAATGTTGCAACATAACGCTAAATAATTTCACAAATGAAAACTTTTAAACACGCCCATAAAGCCCCTTGTGGGGGTTGGGCTACGACCATGAACTTACTCATCTTTTCTGCCTTAATCGTAGGCAGTTGCAACACAAATGACCCGATTGCTTCGCCCGTACCGACTGCTGATTGCGGAACGCCGCCCGTCAGCATTATTGACGGTGATACCATAAAAACGGTAATAAACAAAGACTACAAAAAAATACAAGCCCTTGACCCTAACGGCAAAAACTACATTGTGGTAGGCGATACCATTGTGCTATACCGAGAGCCGAAACTGCACACCCCACCCACCAAAGCCCCCGACTTAAGCAAACTAAAAAACAACGACGACCCCGACCTCAAAGGCAAGCCCCTGCGTATGGTAGCCATTGGTGGCAGCCTAACGGCAGGCGTGCGGGACGGTGGCTATTTTAATGAGGGAATATTGACGAGCTACCCCAACCTCATAGCCCGCCAAATGAAGCTACAAAAGTTTGAGCAACCGCTCTTTGATGCCACCGATTATAATGGCTTTGGCAGAAAAGTACGGACGAGTTTTAACCCTACGGGTGGGCCTGTGCCGAAATTTAATGAAGTGAAAAATAATAGTGGGGTGGAGGCGATTATAGAAGTCGAGGGAAGGTTTAATCGAGGCAAAGTACAGAATATTTCTCTAAAAAAATATAAAGGAGAAGTTGAAAACTTTGCTATACCCAACATGAAAATCGGTATATTATCTCCTTACAATAAAGTAAAAGAAATAGATTTTGAATATGATGATATAAAACCCAGAAAAGAATTTTTGAAAAGAGTGGTGTCTGATGAAAATTTGACTTTTACTGAAAAAGTTTTTAGTAAAAAGTTTGACTTCTTTATTTATGAAATGGGTTGGGATGATGTTTGGGAGCGATACATGGATAAGAATTCTATTAGTTTTCCCTCCGCAGATAATCAACTTAGATTTATGCAAAAAATGAAAGAAAGCAAAGTAAAATATGGTTGTTTTATCAATATGCCCAATATTTTTGATTTACCTTTTTTTAAAAGTATCAATGATAAAATGATAGATGATATTGTAAATCAATATACTGAAGTAGGTATATTTGTTGGAGATAAATCGGCTAATACTTTTGGTACTACAAGAACTAAATATTCTATGTTTTTGCCTCACTCTGATGTTGACTCAATGGTTAGTGTTAAAGTACACCCTGCCTTGAAGAAGGGAATTGATAAAACAAGACCCGTAAGCTATTGGAGTATTTTGAGTAGAGATAATGAATATAGCTCTTTCAATAGTATAAAAACCGCTAATGTATCTTACAATACACAAACAGCCGCCTTCGCAAAAGATTTTGGTTTTGCCTTGGTTGATATTAATAGTCTTTACACGAAGATATTGAAAGGTGAATACACAACTGATGATGGCATAAGAGTTGATGGTTCTTATCCTAAAGGTAATTTCTTTTCAGCAGATGGTATTTATCCAACTGCCTTTGGGCAGGCTGTGATAGCCAATGAAGCTATAAAAGCTATCAATGCTCATTATAAAATGGAGATACCTTTAATTGCTACGCTTGAATATCTAAGATAAGTCTTTCATTCAGTTTGTAAAAACCAATACATAAACATGAAAAAAAATATTTTTTTTCTGGCAGGATTTCTATGTTATTTCCTGACAGATACTACGCTCTATGCTCAAAAAGTTAGAATAACTTGGCCCATAAATGGGGCAATATTTCAACAAGATGCTAATGGTAACGCCAATATTCAGATTGCAGCCCAAGCAGGATATGGTTGGCAAAATGAAAGCAACTTAGCCAGTACAGTCTATTACACTATCCAGAAACTCAAACCTAACGGCGAATGTGAAACAGTTGATGGTAATGGCATGTGTACTTCTTATATTACATTATCAAGTGGGTACCCAGGCGGACTTAGTAACATAACAAAGTTGTTTAATAATTGGGCATATCAAACCAGTGATTGGAAAGTGGCAAACGATGTTATACCCTTACCCAAAGGGTGGTATCGTTTAAAATTAAATTATATTGCTCCTTTGATTCCCCTAACAATTTATGAAGTAAGATTTGGTGTTGGTGATGTCTATATTTCTGCTGGGCAGTCAAACGCCAGTGGTTATGGAGGGTTGAGCAAAGGTGAAAGAAATGACGAAAAAAAAATAATTAATGGTCAAGACATTCCAACGTTACAATCCTATTATTCTGGAAGCAACCCCGACTTTGAACAACAAAATTCAGTCAGAAGTATCCAAGTAGATGAGCAAAACGATTTATTCAAACAAACTATTGATGGCATACCACTAAAAGGTGGTTTTACCAGATTAGAAAATGGAAGTGGTGGTACAAGTGGGGTAGGAGCAAAAGGCATTTACCCTAATGGTAGGGATTCTTGGTATTGGACTCCCTTTGCAAATAAAGTTGCTAAAAAAGCAAGCACACCAGTATTAATGCTCAATGCAGCCTCTCCAAATACTTCGGTATTTCAATGGGCAAGTAGTGAAAACAGCCTTTTGATGCAAAAACTTAGAAGTACGTTACAAATGTATGGGAGTATATTTGGGGTAAGAGCAGTATTATGGCATCAAGGAGAAAATGATTGTGTAGGTTATGCTGACGCAAAAAGTGCAAATCCAGATACTAATTATTTGAATGAATATAAAAGTAAACTCACAGATATAATTTCATGGAGTAGAAAAAGCCTTACTAACAATACTACAGACAGTAGACTTAATTGGTATGTTTCAAATGTTTCATATATGTACAATGGACCTAATTATAGTTGGGATTTAGGAATATCAGATATTTCTCTAAAAGACCCTTCATTGTCAGCTTATTCTTCTACTTGTTTGCCATCAAGAACTGATTTATCCTACAGAAGAGTATCCAATAGTCTAATTTCAAAACAAAATGAAATTATTAATGCGAGTAGTTCCGATAATATTTTTAGAGGAGTAGTATCTGATAACTTTGGAGAATGTTTTAGAGCAGAACACCAAAGAATTCACTTTTCAGGTAATACTACGAATGGTGGATTGGAAGCAATGGCAGGAGCTTGGTATGATGCAATCTTTAATACTAATGGTACTTATAAAAATGGAAATGTAAATACTTTTTCTGCAAGACCACTCTTGAATTTGACTGTTCAGTTAGATGGAAATAATAACTATAAACTTGTCGCTCCTCTTATTTCTGGTGCTAAATATTTTTGGGTAAAAGACAATGGGGGGCTTTATTCTACCAACCCAACAACGTCTAATGAATACCCGACTAATAAAAATAATAATTCGACACCAGAATTTTATGTTTGCTACATATCTACCCAAAATGATACCGATGCTGATGGCTGGGATTTATATGATTTACAAGCAACATATCCTTTTGTAATGAAAAATAATGTAGATGCTGGTCTTAATTATATTGCTCCTGAAGAATTTAATATTGCACCCTCTGCTTTCTCAATAAATAGAAATTATGGAACAATAGTTCAATCAAATAGTGTTAGTGGTGTACCAAACTGGATAACAGTTTCGGGCTATGGCACTTCAAGTCTAACGTTTAATGTTGCTCAAAATTATAGTTCAGCAAGAAGTTCTGAAATTAATGTTTTGGTAAATGGCTCACAAACCGTTAATTATCAACTTAGTATTAATCAAGCTGCACCAATTTCTACTTCCTGCACCCAAACCAACCTCTCCACCCTCACACCCACCAACCCAGTGGGTGAGTGGCAAGGCTGGGGTACGATGAGAAACAACCTCAATATCTCGGGGCAAACACTCATGGTGGGTGGCTACGCTACCAATAATGGCATCGGTACCCACGCCAATAGTCGCTTGGTCTATAATTTGGGCGGGCAGTACAACACATTTTCGGGCAGTGTCGGGCGTGATGATGCCGCTGATAATTGCGGCTGTGGTACCCAAAAAATACAATTCATCATCAAAGCCGATGGAAATACGCTTTTTACCTCAAATATGCTCGGTACGGCCGATGGACGGCAAACATTCAGCGTAAACGTAGCGGGCAGAAGCAACGTCGAACTCATCGCAAACGAT
>JANNEN010000071.1:0-12614 GCA_031378715.1 Emticicia sp. | reverse complement strand
ATCGGGGGCGGGGGGGGCTGCTGGGACGATAACAACGCCGCCCAAAATATCGGAGTGTCCACCAAAATATTTGGTAGTTGAGTGCATTACTAAATCAACACCGTACTCAAACGGACGGGTGCAAAATGGCGTTGCCCAAGTATTATCACAAGCAACGAGGATGTTTTTTGCGTGGGCAAGCCTCACAACTGCCTCAATATCAGTTATTTTCAAACTCGGATTTGAAGGCGTTTCAATCCAAATCAATTTTGTATTTTCTTTGATAGCCCGCTCTACTGCTCCCAAATTGGTCATATCAACTGCTGTACAAGTCAGCCCAAAATTTGCGTAAAGCGTATCAATAATTATCTTGGTATTATAATAAATATCATCGGGCAGAATCACGTGACTATCCGCACCGAGCGAATGAAAAATACTCATCGTGGCGGCCTGACCCGAAGCAAAAGCGATGGCTTCACTCCCACCTTCGAGGGCAGCGAGTTTTTCTTCCAATGCCCTGCGGTTAGGGTTTGAGGCACGGGTATAAATATCTCGTCCTTCAATGAGGCTACCATCAGCGGCACGCTCAAAAGTTGTTGAAAGAGTTATTGGAGCCACAACCGCCCCCGTAGCGGGGTCGGCATGATTTCCTGCATGAATTGAAAGAGTTTCGAGTTTCATTTTGTAATTTTGTAAAAAACATACAAATATACAAATTTTAAAGGAAGGCTTCGCTCAAAGCGAAGTCTTCCTTGGATACATAAATGAAACTCAACATAATCAAAATTGGGGGAAATGTAATTGACAATCCTCGGTCGTGTAAACAGTTTTTAGCTGACTTCGCCCGCCTCGAAGGGGCTAAAATTTTGATTCACGGTGGCGGAAAAATTGCCACTAAAATTGCCGTAAAACTCGACGTTGAAACCAAGATGGTGGACGGGCGACGAATCACCGACCTGCCAATGTTGGAAGTAGTTACGATGGTGTACGGAGGTTTGGTAAACAAGCAAATGGTTGCTCAATTACAAGCCCTTGGCTGCAATGCCTTGGGTCTGACGGGTGCCGACGGTGGCGTGATTTTGGCAAAAAAGCGGGTCGTAAAAGATATTGATTACGGCTACGTTGGTGACATCGAAAAAGTTGATAACAAACTGATAGATAGCTTTTTACAGAATAATCTTACGCCAATTTTTGCCCCACTAACCTTTGATAAAGAGGGAAATATGCTCAACACCAATGCCGATACCCAAGCATCGGCCGTAGCCGTAGCAATGGCTGCCGATTATGACGTAAACCTAATTTTTTGTTTCGAGAAAAAAGGGGTTCTTGCCAATCCTGACGACGACGATTCGGTGATTCCGCAACTTACGCCCAGTCTTTATGCCGAATATAAATCGGCGGGAACTATCAATGCGGGCATGATTCCGAAACTTGATAATGCCTTTGCGGCCTTGCAGCGTGGGGTAGCAAAAGTAACGATTTGCCACGCCGACGAACTCACCCAAGCTGTAGCCGAAGGCACAAAAGGAACGCAGATAGTTCAGTAAGCCCACGATTGGCAGTTGCCCACCAACAATATAAATCTATTTAAGCAACTCGGAGGAGAATAGGATTTTATTATTCTATCATTCGCTCATTCAATCATTCAATCATTGACCTTTATGCTTCAAAACTCAGACTTAATACAGACCATTACGAAAGATGCCATCGAACTGCTCAAAGATTTAATTCAAACCGAATCTTTTAGTAAGCAAGAAGACGACACAGCGGCCATTCTCGAAGAGTTTTTTCGGGAAAGAAACATTCCTTTTCGCCGAAAAAAGAATAATATTTGGGCGAAAAATAAGTATTTCGATGCCTCAAAGCCCACTGTTCTGCTCAATTCGCACCACGATACCGTAAAACCAAATCCATCTTGGACACTCAACCCACTCAATGCCTTGGTGAAAGACGGAAAACTTTTCGGACTCGGCAGCAACGATGCGGGCGGCTGCTTGGTGTCACTCATCGCAACGTTCTGTTATTTTTATTACCGAAACGATTTGAAATATAATATCGTGATGGGTATCAGTGCCGAAGAAGAGATTTCGGGACGGGACGGACTGGAAATTTTAGTACCCGAAATGCCTGAAATCGCCTTTGCGATTGTGGGCGAACCAACCCAAATGCACTTGGCCGTAGCCGAAAAGGGGCTTTTGGTGCTTGATTGCATTGCTCACGGAAAATCGGGACACGCCGCCCGTGACGAAGGCGAAAATGCACTTTACAAGGCCATAAAAGATATTGCGTGGTTTCAGACCTATAAGTTTCCGAAGGTTTCGGATAATCTTGGGCCAATAAAGATGAGCGTGACGATGATAAATGCGGGTTCGCAGCACAACGTAGTGCCTGACACGTGCAAATTCACGGTCGATATTCGGGTAACGGAGCAATATACGCTCGAAGAAATCACGGAGGTTGTGAAGCAAAATATTGAGAGTGAAGTCGTGCCTCGGTCCATTCGTTTGCGACCATCGAGTATTCCGCACGAACACCCAATCGTACAGGCGGGAATTTCGATGGGACGAAATACTTACGGCTCGCCAACGACATCTGACCAAGCCCTGCTCGATTGTCCGTCACTAAAAATGGGGCCTGGCGATTCGGCTCGCTCCCACACGGCCGACGAGTATATTTATCTTGATGAAATCGAAGAGGGAGTCAAATTATATATCACAATGCTTGAAAAAGTGGTTCTCTAATATACAAAGAAAAGATGTGATGTAACGCTCAAAATCCGAGTGGCACAAATTCGTAAATCGTAATTCTTACCTCGTAATTCTTTATATGAGCATCATCTATTATATCTTTGCCTTTTTGTGTGGCGTTACCAACAGTACGCAGTCGGGCGTGAATGCCGAGTTGCGGAAATCTATCAATAATCCTATTTTTGCGGCCATCATTTCGTTTACAGTTGGGCTACTTACTTTGATTTTGGTAACCCCTTTTTTTAAAGAAACCGTGCCAACGATTGCTACGTTAAAATCGCTGGAATGGTGGAAGTTTTCGGGCGGAATTTTGGGGGCTTTCTTCGTAACAACGGTGATTATGAGCGTGCAGAAAATCGGCTCGGCAAATATGATTTGCCTCATTGTGGCTGGGCAACTATTGACGGCTATGCTCTTCGACCACTTCGGGCTTTTGGGTTTTAAACTTCACACCGTCAGTGGCTTGCGAATAGCGGGCGGGCTGCTCATCATGGCGGGAGTTTACTTAGTCGTGAAGTATTGATGCTACAACATTCATTACTTTTTCGGTAGCTCCCGTATTGTCCAAAACATATTTTTTACAAATCAATGATGCTTCGTTTTTCTTGGTTAAATTCTTTCGTAAATCATTGATTATCAAATATATACCCTCCGTTGAACTGACAGAAAAAGCTCCACCCAAACGTACCAAATCGCTTGCCTCTTGAAATTTCTGATAGGCTTTATTACCAAAGAAAATCGGCATTCCGAAAGTAGCCGCTTCCAGAATATTGTGTAAACCCTTGCCAAAACCTCCGCCGATGAAGGCAAAATCGGCGTATTGATAAAGCGATGATAACATTCCGACGTTATCAATGATAAGTATCTGATAATCAGTTAATTGCGTATCAGGATTTACTTTCGAGAAACAAATACTTTTCAGTTCAATTTGTTTTTGCCAAGCCGTTATTTCTTCTCCATGAATTTCGTGCGGAGCAATAATGAAGGCAATATTTGTATCATTTTTAAGCAAATTAATCAACGGAATCAGCACTTCCATATCCGCTTGCCAAGCCGAACCGATGATAAATATTTGTCGGTTTTCTTTAAAATCACGGGCAACGATTATCTCCTTTTTAGCTTCAACGATTTGCTTCACTCGGTCGAAACGAGTATCTCCCGCCAGCATAATATTTTGAATATTGATACTCATTAATAAATCAAGCGATTCTTGGTTTTGTACCAAAATACGATTGAATTTATTGAGCGTTTTTCGGTAAAAACTTCCGTGAGATTTAAAGAATAATTGATTGGAACGAAAGATAGCCGAGAACGAAATGACTGGAATTTGTTGCTTTTCGAGTTCACTCAAATAGTTTCGCCAAAACTCGTATTTAACAAAAAAAGCGATTGTTGGCCGCACGATTTCAATAAATTTTCGGGCATTTTCGGGCGTATCAGCGGGCAAATAAAAAATGAAATCTGCTTTTTGATAATTTTTTCTAACTTCATAACCCGAAGGCGAAAAGAAAGTAACCAAGATTTTAAAGGCAGGATATTTAGCTCGAAATGCTTCAATCACGGGGCGACCTTGTTCAAATTCACCCAAAGATGCACAATGAAACCAAGCAAGCGAAGCCGAGTCACGGTTGGTGAGCGAAGCCGAACCAAGTTTCTCAAAAATGCTTTTTCTACCCTCATTCCAAAGTTTTGCTTTCGGGTTGAACGGAGCTAAAAACCTGATAATGAGCGAATAAGCGTGAATTGAAAGATTGTAGAGTGAGTTGAGCATAGAGCATTTAAAATCACAATAGACTATTGACATTCTATTGCATTTTTTATTCTAATTTTTATGCCTGAATTTGCCCATTCAGCAAATCATACAGGGCGTTTGTAATTCGGGGTTTACTTCTAAAAGCGTTTGGAATGTTTGAATATGATAAACGGAATCAAAGTGACCTGGTTTTAAAAAAATAATCCCAAAAAAAATTGATTTATCTTTATGAACCAGTGTGCCAAAATCACTATCCAAAGTTATAAGTAATCTATTCTTTTTTGTTGCTAAATCTAACAAAAAAGCATCTGATGTGCCAAAAAGGTTATTCTCTTTTGTATCAAAAATATCCAAACCCTTTTCACGAAGAAATAAAACCAAAAGTGGGTCAATGTTTTCACCTGTAAAAAATAGATAGTCAGAAAATTTCATCAAGCTGCATTTGAATGTTGAATTTCAATAATAATTTCATTTTTCATTGCGTCCGCAGCATATAAGATGGCCTGCTGAACTCCCGCAAGTGGAATATGGGGATATTTCGTTGTAATATCCTGAATTGATGCACCCGAAGCAATCCATTCTAAAATTAGCTGAACACTAATCCGAGTATTTTTTATGCAAGGTTTACCCCCAAGAATATCGACATCTGAAACAATAAGCGGATATTTCATAGTTTTATTACGATTTTATATACAAATCTATAAAAAAACACGCAAAACCTACACAATTTTTATTAATTTCGCAGTCCAAAAATCAAAATTCAAGTAAATGACAGAACCTCCCGACGGTAGTAAAATTGGTTTAAAGAAAGTATTAGGCACATCGCAACTGTGGGCTATTGCGGTCGGAATGGTGATTTCGGGCGAATATTTTGGCTGGAATTACGGCTGGGCGGCCGCAGGAACGGTGGGTTTTTTGATTTCGGTGCTACTCGTTACGGTTTTGTATCTCACCTTTATTTTTTCATATACCGAACTCACAACCGCCATTCCCGATGCGGGTGGGCCATTTGCTTATGCTTTTCGGGCAATGGGGCCTGTTGGGGGTTTCGTGGCGGGTTTTGCAACATTGGTCGATTTCGTGTTGGCTCCTCCTGCTATCGCAATGGCCTTGGGCAGCTACGCCAATTTTCTGAATCCCGCTATTCCCGTACTTGCCACGGCAATTGTTTCCTATATTATTTTTATTGGCATTAATTTATTTGGAATCAAGCAATCGGCCAATTTTTCGTTGGTCGTGACGGTGCTTTCGGTCATTGAGATTTTGGTGTTTATGATTTTAATTTTTCCTGCATTTGAAACCAAGAATTTCATGGCACATTCGCACGTGACTGCCAACGGAGTTTTTGCGGGAATACCTTTTGCAATATGGTTTTTTGTGGCCATCGAAGGCGTAGCAATGGTGGCCGAAGAAGTCAAAAATCCTAACAAAACTATTCCGAAAGGCTATATTTCGGCCATTCTGACGCTCGTGGTGCTTTCGCTCGGTATCATGGTATTGAGTGGTGGCGTGGGCGACTGGCGGCTATTGAGCGAAATAGACCACCCACTTCCCGAAACCCTCGCCATGGCTTTGGGCAAGGGCAATGCTTGGTCAAAAATATTTACGAGTTTGGGGCTTTTCGGACTCATTGCCTCGTTTCATGGCAATACGATTGGCTACTCTCGGCAGATTTACGCACTGGCTCGGAGTGGTTATTTGCCCGATTTTTTGGCAAATATCAATCAGCGTTATCGCACCCCGCACTGGGCTTTGATTATCGGTGGATTGGTTGGTTTTCTGGCTATTTTTTCGGGCAAAACCGACCAAATTATCATTATGTCGGTACTGGGGGCAATAGTAATGTACGTAATGAGTATGATAAGCCTGTTTATATTGCGTAAAAAAGAACCTAATTTACTGCGACCTTATAAAGCTCCTTTCTATCCGATTTTTCCTTTCATTGCCCTCATACTTTCTATATTCTGTATGCTGGCGATTATTTATTATAATCAGTTTTTGGGTGCTATTTTCTTTACTTCATTGTTCGTATGCTTGACAATTTTTGTGTTTTTTGGTTTGAAATTTATTAAAATTGCCATAAAGTAATTTGATACAAACAAGAGTCAAATCAGTATAAATCATTGATTATCAAGTAGATACAATATTTGAAGCCTTTATTATTATGCTAACAACCAATGCTTTATTTCTTCGGTGGTAGTATGCTTCCCATTTTTACCAAAACGGCATCTGTGAGGTCATCTTTGCCATTATCGGCCGAGTAAATCATCACGGTACTTGATTCGTTGTTGTTGGCATCGGTATTTCTTCTAAACACAATTTTATAGCCTTTTTCGGCGGCCACCGTCTTGATGGTTGCATTGGTTTTTTCACGAATGGCTGTAAATTTTTCTTGAATCAACTTCTGTAAGTCAGCCTCGGCATTTGCCTGAAAATCATCGGCAACTTTTTTTGACTCTTGTACTATTTTTAATTTTTGGTTCAAAACCTCGGTCGTGACATTGGTAATATCTTTCATTACGGCTTGATATTCGTCGTATTTGGTTTGATATTCTTTCATTTTTTGGGCAAATTGTGTGTCTAAACCTTGCTTTTTGGTGACGAGTTCGGCTTGCAAATTTTTTACATCAACACAATTTTGCAAGATATAATCTTCGTAAACGTACGCAAGTTTCAGACTTGCCGTGGCGGTCTTTGAGCTTTGAGAAAAACCTAATTGACTGATAATTAGCGTGATAGCGATAAAAACTAACTTTTTCATTGGTTTGGTTTTGGTGATTTTTATTCAAAATTACACATTAATTTTTTCTGAAAACAAAAAAGACGAGTTTTTACTCGCCTTTTGGGGTCTGTACCGCAGGTTACGCACCCCGAGTCTGACCCTCTTCCTTCACGTCAGACCTGCGGTGCAGATGTTGTTAGATTCTTGATAAAACTTGCTCGCCCATGGCATCAGTTCCCAAAATCATGTCTTTTGGCGTAGAAGCATCGGCAATATCTCCTGTGCGGAAACCTGCTTTCAAGGTCGCATCAACGGCGGCAATGATTGCGTCAGATTCTGCTTTTAAGCCAAATGAAATATCAAACATCAAAGCTGCTGACAAAATAGAAGCCAGAGGATTGGCAACTCCTTTGCCTGTAATGTCATGTGCCGAACCGTGGATTGGCTCGTAAACGCCCGTGCTATCGCCAATAGATGCTGATGCCAACATTCCCATCGAACCTGCAATCTGCGATGCTTCATCAGTCAGAATATCTCCGAAAAGATTTCCCGTTACCACAACGTCAAATTTACGTGGGTCTTTAATCAAAAGCATGGCAGCCGAATCGACAAATTGGTGCGAAAGTTCTACTTCTGGGTAGTCTTTTGCTACTTCAAGCACTACTTCACGCCACAAACGGCTACTTTCGAGTACGTTTGCTTTATCGACTGACATCAATCTTTTGCCACGAGTCATGGCAGCATCAAATGCCTTGCGGGCGATACGTTCTACTTCATATTTTGAATAAATCATCGTGTCGTAGGCCGTATTTCCATCATCGGTACGTTCACGTTTTCCGAAGTAAACATCACCAGTTAATTCACGAAAAAATAGAATATCGGCACCTCGCAGAAGTTCGGGTTTGATGCTTGAAGCGTCTAAAAGTTCATCAAAAAGTTTGATTGGGCGAAGGTTGGCATACAAGCCAAGTTCTTTACGCATTTTTAATAAACCTTGCTCGGGACGAACTTTTGCCGATGGGTCGTTGTCATACTTTGGGTGTCCGACGGCACCGAAGAGTACGGCATCGGACGCACGCATTTTTACGAGCGTTTCATCGGGAAGTGGGTTGCCCGTTGCTTCGATGGCGGCGTGGCCGATGAGTGCTTCGTCATAAGTAAATTCATGACCAAATTTTGCAGCGATTTTCTCTACTACTTTTTTACCTACGGCAGTTACTTCCTGCCCAATTCCGTCACCTGGGACGATTAGAATGTTTTTCTTTGCCATATTTTTTTGGACACTGAGTTCCACGGAGTTAATGCACAGAGTTTCACAAAGTTTATAAAATGAGTCTTTTTATACCATCTTTTAAACTTTTTACATTAAAATTTAAGAGTAAACCTAATTTATATTTACCTAATTTCATGTACGTTAATGTCTGTGCAATGTGTAAGTCGTTTAAAAATTCAACTGATTTTAATTCTACAACTATTTTATTTTCAACTAATAAATCTAAGCGATAGCCTTGGTCTAATTTGATTTCTTCAAAAATTAAAGGCATTGGTTTTTCTTTTTCAACTTTCAAACCGTTTTTTTCTAAACGATAGGCTAAACATTCTTTATAGGCACTTTCTAAAAGTCCAGGACCCAAAGCAGAATGAACATCAAACGCTTGCTTCAAAATAATTTGAGATAATTGATTTAGCCGCAGCGGCGGACCGCTCTGTGATACTCTGTGTCATAAACTCCGTGAAACTTTGTGTCCTAAAAAATAATTAAATTAAGCATTTTTGTAGTAGCCTGAATTGCCGAAACTGTTTGGTCGCAATCCAAGCCACGGGTTTTTATTCCTTTACCATTAATTTCCCAACTAATAATGGTTTCACAAAGAGCATCTGTTTTTCCACCTGGCGGAATCCTTACGGCATAATCTGTCAGCGTTGGAAGGTTGATTTTCTTTTTCTCATAAATTTTCTTTAAAGCATTCATAAAAGCATCGTACTGACCATCGCCTTGGGCGTTTTCTTCAAACACTTCTTCATCAATTTTTACCATTAAAGTAACCGACGGACGAAGGTTTTTTGAATGAGTCATTACGTAATTTATCACCTGCACACGTTCGATAATCGCCTCACTATCAAGTATATCCGCTATAATATATGGTAAATCTTCTTTCGTAACTACTTCTTTTCTATCGCCGAGTTCGATTATTCGCTGCGTAACTTTCTTGATTTCTTCTTGCGAAAGTGTGATACCCATTTCGTGCAGGTTTTTCTCAATGTTTGCTTTTCCAGAAGTTTTTCCGAGGGCATATTTTCGAGTTCTGCCGAAACGTTCGGGCATCAAATCATTGAAATAGAGGTTATTTTTGTTATCTCCATCGGCGTGAATTCCTGCTGTTTGGGTGAACACATTTTCGCCAATGACGGGTTTGTTTACGGGAATACCAAAGCCCGAAAATGTTTCAACGATTTTGCTAACCGTGTAAAGAGATTGCTCAACGACCGAAGTCGTAACGTCAGGCATGAAGTCATTTATTACCGCAATAACGCTTGATAACGGAGCATTTCCCGTGCGTTCGCCCATGCCATTAACGGTCAAGTGTAGCCCTTGCACACCCGCCCGAATGGCTTCCATGACATTGGCAACGCTCAAATCGTAGTCGTTATGGGCGTGAAAATCGAAGTGCGTTTCGGGATAACGCTCAACGGTTTCATGCAGGAAACCATACGTTTCCTGTGGCGTAAGCACACCCAGTGTATCGGGTAGTAAAATTCGCTCAATGGGTTGCGTTACTAAAAAATCAAGAAATTGAAAGACATAATCTCTCGAATTTCTCATGCCATTACTCCAATCTTCGAGGTAAACATTGGTCTTCATTCCCTTCGATTTTGCCAAAAAAATAACTGCCGAAATTTCAGAAAAATGCTGTTCGGGTGTTTTCCTTAACTGATGCGTCAAATGATTTAATGAGCCTTTCGTCAATAAATTCATCACTTTTGCACCCGCTTGTAGCATCCAATTTACCGAAGATTCGCCATCAACAAAAGTCAAAACCTCTATTTTTTCAAGCAAATCATGCTCTTTTGCCCATTTCGTTATTTTCTGAACAGCCAATAGTTCTCCCTCCGAAACCCTCGCCGAAGCAACTTCGATTCTATCGACTTTTACTTCTGTGAGTAGCATTTGAGCAATAGCCAGTTTCTCGGTTGCCGAAAAGGATACTCCGCTGGTTTGCTCACCATCACGAAGGGTGGTGTCCATTATTTCTATGTGTCGCATCTTCAATTTTGAATGTGCGAATGATAGAATGATAGAATAATAAAATGGTACAAGCCATTCACTCATTCACTCATTCTATCACTCAAAATTAATAAAGACTCTTATCGGCAAAAGCTGCAATTTCGGCTTTCATCGATTGTAAATAATCAATGTCATCATAGCCATTAATCATGTTGTTCTTTTTGTAGCCGTTGATGCCGAAACTTTCCACTTCGCCCGTTGCTAAAATAGTAACGGTTTGGGCAGGGAGATTGATTTCGAGTTCAGCTTTTGGGTCTGCTTCGATAGCTGTAAAGATTTTGTGTAAAAAATCTTCACTCACTTGCACGGGCAAAATGCCAATATTCAATGAATTTCCTTTGAAAATATCAGCAAAAAAACTCGAAACTACGCAACGAAAACCATAATCGTAAATCGCCCAAGCGGCGTGTTCACGACTTGAACCACTACCGAAGTTTCGTCCTCCTACCAGTATTTTGCCTGAATAAATTGGATTATTCAATACAAAATCTGCTTTCGGAGAATTGTCGTTATTATACCGCCAATCACGGAACAAGTTTTTATCGAAGTCTATTCTGCTGGTTGCTTTCAAGAAGCGTGCAGGAATGATTTGGTCAGTGTCCACATTTTCGATGGGCATCGGAACTGCGGTACTTTTGAGTACTGTAAATTTATCGTAGGCCATAACTTCTTTGCTTTCGGCGGTCGGCTTTCGGCAGTCGGCTAAAAAACCAACACCTTATAGCTTATCCAGCGTTTATTTTGTTAATTAAATGATATAATTGTTTCTTTATTGACACAGTTTCTGCGTGCGTTAATTGATATTTTTCGTCACTAATAAGTTTTAAATCTCTGGATAATAATATCAAGTATTCTAACTCAGAAGCCGAACCAAAAGATATTCCTAAATAACGTGCAAAATCTTTTTCACTAATTTTGCCACATCCCTCAGCAATATTCCTCGGAATTGAAGCACAAGCCCTTCTAATTTGAGAAATTAGTCCATACTTTTATTCATTCGGGAAACTCTTCGTTAGTGAATAGATTTCGAGTGTTAATTTGTGGCTTTGTTCCCAAACAAGGTATTTTCTAAAATCACGCATATTTTTCGTACTTCGGCTGTCGGCGGTCAGCCGTCGGCTTATTTTTTTTCAAATTTATAAGTATTGCATTTAAACCTTAGTTCGACCGCCGATTGCCGAAAGCCGAAGTAAAAAGTTCGACCGCCGAAAGCCGACTGCCTGCCGAAGTTGCTTCACCTATTTAAAAAATATTCTTTAAAATGAGCTAATTCTTTGCGTTCATTTTCGATGTACGATTGAAAAAACTTTTCTCCTACTTGATGTTTCAATATCGAAACACCGACATCAATGAGCCTAATCCCCTTTGGGGTTAGAAAAATATTGTCAAACCTATCTCCCGAAATATTATCAGGGCGTTTTAAATCATTATGAACAAATCCAGCTTTATGTAATTCTATTAATTGTTCTTCAAAAACATCAAACCAGATTTCTCGCATTTCTACTTCATAAGACCGATAGTCTATTGGGTACAGACGCTCCATCACAAGCATATTTGCATCAAGTGCCTCGTTGTATTCTAATCGACTAAATTTTACAATTAAATCATTGACTGCGTTAGAAAACTTCATTTTTTCAGCCTCAGAGCCAATATCAGAGCGAGTGTCATTGGTAAAAAGTTTTCCAACTTCTATTTCCGACAATACAACGACCGTGTTATTTGCCCCATAAGACAGTTTTCGAGGATAATTTGCCATAAGCCCCCTGCCCCCCGAAAGGGGAATTAGATGTTAAAAAAACTAAACTATATTTTTACAAAAACTCCCTTGGGTCAGTAACTTTTCCCGTAACCGCTGCTGCTGCTGCAACTAATGGCGAAGCCAAAAGTGTTCTTGCTCCTGGGCCTTGGCGACCTTCAAAGTTTCGATTTGAGGTTGAAACGGCGTATTTTCCCGCAGGAATTTTGTCATCATTCATTGCCAAACACGCCGAACAACCTGGCTGACGCAACACAAAACCTGCGTCTGTCAAAATATCCAAAATACCTTCTTCCTTGATTTGTGCTTCTACAATATGCGAACCTGGCACAATCCAAGCTGTTACGTGGTCAGCTTTTTTACGACCTTTT
>JANNEN010000063.1:0-4187 GCA_031378715.1 Emticicia sp. | reverse complement strand
GCAGGGGTTTTGAACCCTGCCAGCGTTAATCGAACAAATTTCTTAAGTTGAAAGCATTGGTTGGGGGCGGTCGGCTGCTGCCGTGAGGTCAGTACCTCACCGATAAATTAACTTTCAGATTCTTCTCGCTATCATTCAAGATACGGAGGTTTTTTTCGAGCATTTCGTTGATACTCCAATCGGGGAACGAATAGCCGAAAAGTACCAAATTTTGGGGGTTAAACCTGCCCTCAGCATCATATTTACTCAATAGCGTTTTCATACTTTCGAGCGTGAAACCGCCATCTATCAAATACAAATGTTTGTCATAATGATAAGCCGTATAGCCTGCCAAATCAATGGCGGTAGCTTGGGCGGTTAGTCCGTAGCCGTCGGCATTGAGCCACGTGGCAAGGATTGTTGGCTTGCCAAAATCATCTAAAACGGACGTATCTACGAGCAAGGCGGTGGCATCAAATGTTTCGAGTTTATCGAGGGTGTTTTGGCTCGGTTCTGCCAAAATATAGTGCCTAAAACCCAAATCAAGGGTCTTTTCGGGGTTTTCTGCCTTGATTTTGGCGGCAGCACGCCGTATGCGTTCGATACCGATATAGTCTAAGGTTGTGGGCAGCTTGTTTTCTTGCAGAAAATCGTAGGCGGCTTTTTGGGAAACATTCTCGGCAGCTAAAACTTCGGGTAGCTGAACGGCTATAAACCTACGGCTACCACCATCTTCGGCATTGAGCTGCATAACCGCATGGGCGGTCGTGCCTGAACCTGAAAAGAAGTCGAGAATGGTGTCTCCTTTTTGTATCGTAGAAACAGAACTAATAAGTAGTTTAAGTAAAGTGGTTGGTTTTGGGTAAGAAAAAAAACTTTTACCATTAAAAATATTTTCTAAATCTATACCCCCATCACTTTTTAGTGATATTACTGAGCGAAGTAAAAAATTTTCTACTTCATCCAAATAAGTAATTGAACTTGGTTGTGTCGTATTATCCTTATCAAACCAAATACGGTCACAAATAAAAGAACCATTAGGTAATTCTGTAATAGTTTTATAGTTACCGTTTTCCATATTAGACGCATTTTCAAAAGTTTCCTTTTTCCAACGCCAACCACGGTCTGGTACTTTTACTGGTTCGCTAGTTTTTGGATGCTTTATATCGTATCTTGGACCAAATGTTTCAGCATTCGGCCAACTCATATTAATTTTCCCCCAAAGCCTGTAATCTGAGTTAAAAGAGTTGTACAAGGTAATGCCACGGTCATAGCCTTTTTTCTTGTATAATGTTTTAATCTCTAATTCAGCCTCTAAAATTGGGGTTTTCTCCTTTTTTAGTTTATTTACCAACTTATCAATATCTTCTAAACCTTCTTTACTAACGGTAAACTCATGTTTATAACTTATATTTCTCACATATAGAAGTATATATTCGTGAATATTACCTATGCCCTTATCATTTTTAGGAATTCGTTTGTTCCAAGTTATACATTCAAGAAAATTCTCCTCCCCAAAAATATCATCGCAGAGTAGTTTGAGGTTAGCTTGTTCGTTGTCGTCGATGGAGATAAAAATCACGCCGTCGTCGGTCAGGAGGTCACGGGCAAGCAGTAGTCGGCTATACATAAACATCAACCAAGCCGAGTGCGATGCCGAGCCACGCTTCGTGAGGTCGAGTATCCGTTGGGCTTCGTCTTCGCTTACGCTGAGTTTTTCTTGTAGGGTATCTTTGGTGTAATTAAAATTATCTTGGTAAACAAAGCCATCGGAGCCAGTATTATAGGGTGGGTCAATGTATATGCACTTAATGCTGCGTTGGTACGATTTCAGCAAGTGTTTTAGTCCATCAAGGTTATCGCCACTGATGTATATATTTTGGCTGTTGGCGTTTTGGTCTTGGGCGTTGTGGGTTTCGTTGGGTTGTATAATAGTGGTAGTATCGGTGCTGGCGAGTAGTTTGGCGTAGCTTTTGCCCAAAAAACGTAACTCATAGCCTTCTTGTGTTACGTTGGTTTTGTCAGAGATTTCGGCTTTAAAACGCTCAATGTCAAATGAGCCATCGGCACTAAAACACGTCGCAAAATGCTCACGGAGGGCGGTCATTTGGCGATCGTTTGGTTGTATGTTTTCGTTGGTTTGTAGGGTGTTTTTTATCATTTTTTGTTGGTTGGTTGGTTGGTTTTAGCCCTCCTTTTCGAGAAAAGTAAAAGCCCTCTCTTTGCAGGAGAGGCGGGGCAGACCTTCTGTTGGGTGAGGTGTACTCTTGCAAATATACCTATTTTCCGATGCAGAAAGTAACTATTTTTATAAAATGCTTATAATCAATTAGTTACAAAGTTTATTTTTTTTGAGGTACAAATAGGGTACAAATTCAACTGATTTTTCAAGAAAATGCCGAACGACGGTAAAAGTAGCTACCAACTAAATGCAGCTTTCTGCATCGCTTACCAGTATGAGGGCAAACGAAAAACCAAACACCCCCTTTGCCCAAATTAGAATCTACAATAATAAACGGGACTTTGTAGTTTATCGGTGTGCCGTTGTAATTATAATCTAACTCAACAAAAGGGCTTTCAACAAAGGTATTAACGGAAACTGAAATACTTCCAGTTTTACGTCTGTTTTTCTGCACAAATCCAATCCTCTCGCACGTGCGTACTGCTTGGATTTTGCTTTGTTAGTTTTCCTTTTTCACCGTATTTATTTTTTCCTGCCAAATCGGCACAAACAAAAAATCGCCCCTGCCCGCCCCCAAACCTTTTTGTTTTTCTTTTTTAATTATTCATTTAAGATTTACTTTTAATTGCTCTCAAAAAATTTTGAATTTTTTTTCTCCTATTTAATATCTTTTTAAAGTATCTTTTTAAAATATCTTATTAAAGAATATTCTTACAGGTGCTGTGGTTCTGCTGTACTCATTGCTGTACTATTGTCGAACACTTGTAAAACGCTTATTATAGCTGTCGTTTCATTGCTCACTTGGTGCTGTTGGTCTTATGGTGGTTTTTTCATCATAAGCATTACTTTTTTGTAGGCTTCGTCTTTGGTTCGTTTCAACTCTTTTGCTTTGTAAGATTCTCGATTGAGTTCTGCGTGGTAAATGAGTTTTTCAAGTGGTAAGCTATACGATACATAAAAACCTCTCGTTTGTCTTGAATAATAAACCAAGTGCCATTTTTTTTGTAATTCAAGTTTGATTTTGTCGAGTTGGTAACGTGGCAAGACCTGGCACTCGTTACGCTGAAAATCGGCTACATTTCTAAAACCATACATTCTTGCCATTAGATACTCATTCGTAACCTTGCTGTAAGGTTTCTTTCCTAAAATGCTTCTAATGGCACATTCTGCCCTAAATACCAATACTTCAAAAGCTGTTTTATCATTTTGGTATTGTAGCAATTTCTCTTTGTTGATGCTTACCATTGGGTTACTCAAAGAAAAAGTATCAAAAAGTACCTTTCCATCTTTTACCCTTCGCTCCAAATGATTGACAACCAAACCAAAATACTTCATCGACTGCTCAATGTGCCGTGGCGTTACTTTTGTTTCGCCTTCAAATATGAAGTCAAGGGCTTTTCTGTAAATGCCATAATCAAACGCTTTTCTGCAAACCTGTTGAATGTCAGAATCCTGCAAAAGTTCTATCGGAAAAAGTAGGTATCTAATTTCATCTTTACTCATGGTTTTCAAAGTTTAGGTTGTACCAATCAAAGAAACTCTGAAAATCTTTCGCAATGAAATATAACGCCCCTGCACGCTCAACTTGTTGCTGATAAATCTTTTGTACTTCGCTTTGTCGGTCGCTGCCCGTTTTGACTTCTACCTTTATCGAACGCCCTCCAACCGTGGCGGCTACGTCGGCTGTACCAATTTGAGCGGAGGTTTTGATGCGTTTTATCCTGCCAATCGTTACGCAACGCCCCACCACGTCCGTAATTGTTTGCCGTTGGTCAATTACCCTACCTTCGCACGAAATACGCTCGGCAAACCCTCCACTAAGGTTCACAAAGTCAATAATTGATTTTGTCAAGTCATTGGCTTTCTTATCTGAATAGTTCGGCTTTGGAAGTGCATACGCTGGCACACTCGGACACCGTTCTTTTATTGCTTTCAAACTCAATTCGTTTAGATGTTTGATAGCATTTGTTTCTGCTGTCAATATCATTGCTCGAAAATACTTAGTTGTATGGGTTGAGGAAAGAAA
>JANNEN010000061.1:0-6971 GCA_031378715.1 Emticicia sp. | reverse complement strand
GTGTTACTATTGTTTCTAACTGAGTTTTGACATCTTTTTCATTCATATTCATCAGTCGTGATATTTTGTGCCATTTATGTTCTTCTTTCCAAATTAGGCTTAGTCCATCTCCAATATTTGTTGGTGTTTGATAGGATATGGATTTATGTTTTAAAACGATTTCTCGTTCAAACCAATATTCAGGAAGTTCATCTGGTAAGGGTGGGCGACTTGGATTTAGGCTTCGTTCAATAGCGGTTTCTTTTATCTTTTCAAGTGTTTTAGCAGAAAGTGTAAACCCTTCAAACTTACTTGTTCTGATTCTTTGTCCATTGAAGGTCTCAATCATTCCTGTTCTAACTAATTCATGAACAAATTTATCCAAAGCACTTATCAAATACACAAATTCAGCCCGTAGCAAGTCTGATAAATCATTAGAAAGTTTTTGGTTGTTTTTGAGAAAATCGTACAGGCTATCCAACTCTCGAACATAAGTGATATTACTCAAAAATTGGCTCTTGACTGTTTGCATATTTTCCGATAGTGATTATTTGTTTTGCAATTTTTTCAAAATCTTCTTTATACTTATCTCGCATTTTTACATAATTATCAAATAAATTTCCAACAGTCAAGTTACGCTTATCAGCAAAAGAATCTCTAATTTCACTATCTGTTAAAATAAAAACAGGTTTTCCAATTGCGTATGATTTATGTATCATTCCTTGGAAATCTGGGATTTCTGCAATGCAAAAGTCCATAGGAATTTCTGCCTCTGCATAATCACTTTCCTCAAAAAGCATAGAGGCTTTTCTCAAAGCTGGGATAAAAGTATCTCTTACTGAGTCTTTTATCCCCTCAATTGAATATTTTGCACTTAATGTAGCCTTACCCTTTCTTACATTGAATTTTTGTACAATTTCACCTATAAATTTCGGACGGCTATCAGATAAAGGGTATGCTGCACCTATAAATGTATCTCTCATAGTATCTGCCCAATCAACCCAACGAGGTAAAATAGTTGCAAGAGAATTAAGAGCCATTATTGAAAAGGGGTCGGGATTGGTAGGTACTATAAAAGCATCGCTCAAAATAAAGAAATTTTGATTAATGGCACTTAGACCTGGATTCAAATCTATCAGAACATAATCTATATTATATTTTTCAGAGGTTTGATTTATTAGCTCATTAAAAGCCCCTGGAAGATTCATGAGGGCTGTAATAGCATTATTAGAATTTTGAGCAAAACTTAATGAAGCATCATATTCGCTTAGATTAGCGTGTCCTGCCAATAGAAAAAGGTTTTCATTCTGAATTGGAGAGAAGCACGTTACAGCTTCAATTGGCTTTGGCTTACCTTCAAAAGCAACTTTAACACCATCTTTTATATTCTGAAATTTTGTTGAATCTTCGGTATAATAATCATCAAAACTATCCCCTAAAATTAGGCTTGAAAGATTACATTGTGGGTCTGCATCAACTAACAGCACCCTTTTGTCAAGCATTGCTAACATCCACCCTAAATTATACGTTGTGGTTGTTTTGCTCACTCCTCCTTTATGATTAAAAAAAACTATTTTAACTGCCATGATAAATAAGCGTTTAGATGATGTCCAATTATACTCCAAATATACCATTTAATGTTTACATCACATTTTTCAAAAGTAAAATTTATCTCTTCCTACAATACCAAAACTATGAAATCTACTTCTCCCAGTCAAACGATCTTTTAATAGCTTTCTTCCAACCCAAATAAAGTTTTCGGCCTTCGGCGGCTTTCATTTTTGGTTTCCAAGTTTTGTCTTTGCCCCAGTTTTGTACAGAACAACAAAAATTGTTCCTAAACTTGAGTCAGAGTTCAAGCAAGAAAAGCGTTTTAGAAGGTTAAAGCACAACTAACTCCAAATAATTGATTCCTTTGATTTCCATCGGTTTTGTTATCAATATCAATAAAACCATTACTACCGAAAAGTTGTAATTCTATCTTGGTAGTTTGACCAATGTAGGCGGATATTCCATACTTTAAACCAAAATCTCTTTTATTGAAAACATTTTTGGCACTATTCATTAAAGAAGCGTAATAAGGTGATGTAATTATTCGATATCCACCTGGTAATCCAAAAATTGCTCCTTTCTTGACGGTTAATCCTAAATCAAGGCTTGTTATTAGATAATTGAGCTTATTGTTGGTGTTTCCATTTTTTAAATAACCAACCGTTGGGCGAATTAAAATCCTATTTTTTTCAAAAGCTACAAAAATATCCAACCCAGTTCCTGTTTTATTATTCGAACCATCGGGTGTAATTTGACTATTAACTCCTGCGAATCTAAAACCAAACTCTGGCTGAAACGTTTTCCGAGGAGTGGATTTTGCAATAGTATTAGGTTTTTTGGCTTTGCTATCTATTAGGAGTGCATTGGAAAAAAACTTCAATAATTCCCAACTGTATAATAATCCAATATGACTGTTTATCTCAACTCCTTGTTTATCTAAGATTACGAACGTTGGAAAACCATAAATTTTGTATCTTTTGGTGATTTTTTCTCCTTTCCAAGTACTTTCATTGATTTTTACCGCAATAAAATGTTCTTGTATGTAGGTCTTAACGGAATCATTTTTAAAAACAAATTTTTCCATGTACTTGCATGGCCCGCACCAATCGGCTGTAAAGTAAAGGAGGACATTTTTATTCTCACTTTTTGCTTTTTCGATTGCTTTTTCAATGGTAATATTTAAAAAATCAGAAGCATAAACACAAATAAACACAAGAAAACTGTGAAATTGAAAATAGTGTGAACAGAATAATTTTTTTCATGAAAAAATATTGCTTGGTGGTATAAATCTGTTTGATTGTTAAGGTTTTAACGCCAAAAAATCAAAAAAATTTATTTAAAATCATAAATATTATGTCACAATATCATACATAATTTTCTCCTACTTCTCCCAATCAAACGATCTTTTAATTGCTTTCTTCCAACCCAAATAAAGTTTTCGGCGTTCGGCGGCTTTCATTTTTGGTTTCCAAGTTTTGTCTTTGCCCCAGTTTTGTAGTAAATCGTCTAAATTTGCCCAAAAACCAACGGCTAAACCTGCGGCATAAGCAGCTCCCAAAGCAGTAGTTTCAATCATTTTGGGGCGAATAACGGGTACTTTTAGCATATCCGACTGAAATTGCATCAATAATTCATTCACAACCATTCCGCCATCAACTCTAAGCGAAGAAACTTCAATGCCCGAATCTTTTTCCATGGCTTCCAACACATCACGGGTTTGGTAAGCGGTTGCCTCCAAAACTGCCCGAGCGATGTGTCCTTTATTGACGTAGCGAGTGAGTCCCGCAATCACGCCACGTGCCGACGACTTCCAGTAAGGTGCATAAAGCCCCGAAAACGCAGGCACAAAATACGCCCCGCCGTTGTCATCAACGGTTTTGGCTAATGGCTCGATGTCGGTACTTTTTTCTATCATTCCCATATTATCACGCATCCACTGCACCAAAGCCCCAGCCATTGCAACCGAACCTTCGAGGGCATAATGCACAGGTTGGTTTTCAAATTGATAAGCAACGGTCGTATCAAGCCGTGGCTCGATGGAACGATTTCGGTGCCAGTATTCATCAACATAAAGCAACCCGTGCCGTAAGTATTTTTTGCTTCGCCAGGTTGGTAGCAAGTTTGCCCAACGAGTGCCGCTTGTTGGTCGCCCAAGATGCCTGCCAACGGCACGCCTTGCATGGTTTCGGACTGGATATGCCCATAAACTTTGCTACTTGGCTCGATTTTGGGGAGCATTTTTAACGGAATGTTCATTATTTGAGCCAATTCTGCGTCCCATTGCATAGTTTTAAGGTTCATTAATTGCGTGCGGCTGGCGTTGGTTACGTCCGTAATGTGCAAGCCACCTTTTACGCCTCCCGTCAAGTGCCACATCAGAAAGGTATCCATATTACCAAAAATTGCCTCGCCTTTTTCGGCGGCTTCACGCACGCCCGCTACGTTGTCAAGTACCCATTTGATTTTGAGGCCACTAAAATACGTTGCTAATGGCAAGCCAGTGCGGTCTTGAAAGAAAGCCGAACCGTGGCTTTTTGTAAGGGCGTTTACGGTGTCGCCCACACGGGTATCTTGCCAAACGAGGGCATTGTAGTAGGCTTTACCCGTGTTTTTATTCCAAACTACGGCGGTTTCTCGTTGGTTGGTAATGCCGCAAGCGGCAATTTCCTCCAGCTTTATGTTTTTATTGATACGAGCCAAGGCGATTACTTCGAGCGTGTTTTTCCAGATTTCTTCCGAATTATGCTCAACCCAACCTGGTTTTGGGTAAATCTGTTCGTGTTCTTTTTGAGCAACCGAAACGATATTGCCTTTTTTGTCAAAAATTATGCAGCGAGTGCTGGTTGTACCTTGGTCGATTGATGCGATGTATTTCATTGGTTGGTTTGAATAGGTATTTTATGAGGTTGAATTGTCAAATATAGAAATAAAATTAGCGTGCATTTAATTTTTTTTGTTAAAAAATATACCAGTAGAACAAGTTGGAAACTTGTTCTACAATCTCTCTATCAAAGCCATGTAGAAACCATCAAAACCATCATTAGCTGGCGAGGTGCGTTTTTCTGCAATTAGTTGATAATCAGCATTTTGTGAAAGAAATCTTTGAACTTGTGCTTCACTTTCTGAGGGGAGAATACTGCACGTGGCATAAACCATTTTACCACCATGTTTGAGCATTTTTGAGTAATTCGTAATAATTTCGGCTTGCGTAGTTTTTATTTTTTCAAGAAAATCGCTTTTCAATTTCCATTTTGCATCGGGGTTTCGGCGTAAAACTCCCAAGCCCGAACAAGGAACATCGAGCAATAATCGGTCGGCAGTTTCTCGCAAGCGTTTGATGGTTTTTGCTTCGATGAGTTTGGTTTCTACATTGCCAATGCCGTTGCGTTTGGCTCGGCGTTGGAGTTCTTGGAGCTTATAGTCTTCTACGTCCATCGCAATTATTCTACCTTTGTTTTGCATCAGCGTTGCCAAATGAAGCGTTTTTCCGCCCGCACCCGCACAGGCATCAATCACTCGCATACCTGCTTGCACATCTAAAAACGACGCAATCAACTGACTACCAGCATCTTGTACTTCAAAGTAGCCTTTCTTGAAAAGTTCGGTGGCAAACACATTAGCTCGCTTGGGCAGCACCAAAGCATCGGCTACATTGGGCAATGATTCGGTGTCAATGCCTATTTCTCGAAATGACTTTTTTAAATCTAACTTGTTGATTTTAAGCGTATTAACTCGTAGAATTACTTTTGCTTGGGCGTTCATTGCGTGGAGTTCGGCTTCCCAATTTTCGCCCAGCTCTTGCTCGCCAATAGTATCCAGCCAATCGGGAATTGACTCTCTGACTTTACGAATTTCCTTTGCTTTTTCTTTTCTTGCTAAAATTTCTTTTGGATTAAGTTTCAAAAACTCGTTCCATTCGGGCAGTTTATCGCCCTGCAACACACGCCATGAGCCAAAAATTTGCCAAAAAAGTGCTTCTTCCACCACCCGTACGCAGTTAATATCTGAAACAAATTTGAGCAATCGCCACCAACGCACAATTTCGTAAGTATTTTCGGCAATGAAGGCCCTATCTCGACTACCCCATTTTTTGTTTGACTTCAAAACCTGCTCAATAACCTTATCGGCTTGACGGTTTTCGTTAAAAATCTGTTGCAAAGCAAAAACGATGGCTTCGACCAAAACTCGGTGATATTTCATATAAATAAAAAGGGGGAAAGTTCATTGTTGAACTTTCCCCCAAAATTACGCTACTTTCTTATAGCAATGAAAATTTATTTTTGTGTGCAATTAATCTGCCTTTACGTAGCCCCAATTTTCGCCCGAGCGGATTCTATTCAGTTGTGTATGCGTGATGCCAAATTGTTTGGCAATCATTTTTAGGCGAGTGCTTTCGTTTTGGAGCATTTTTTTTATCATTTTGACTTTTATTTCGGTCAATTTATAGTTTTTTGTACGGGTCGGAACTGATTTATTGATTATCGCAGGATTATCTTTATTGTGTGCCACCATTTCATCTTTCGTGACCCATTTGAGATTTTCAAAATGATTGCTCACTTTATCATAGTCAAGATGAATGACGAATTTATGGTCAGAACTGGGCTTCTGCACGAAATTTTCAGCTACCAATTTGTGTACATACCGATTGAACGACTTACCCTTCGGCAAACGAATATTAAGCGATCTGTAACCCTGAATCACCGAGCCTTTGATGATTTCGCCTTTTTCGTTATTCTGAAAACTCTTCAATCGCCCAAAGTTCGACACTTCGTATCGGGGCAAGCGTTCGATGCCCACCACATCGATTATTATCAATGCCCATCTCTCAACCCAAAGAACCGCTTTTTCGCTATTTATGCCACTGCTCATAATGGTTAGTACATTTACGTTTGTTGAAAATAACGAATATTTATTGTGTATTTGATGATATAACTTTTTGTTTAGAAAAATGTTTGAGAGCGTAGTTTTTCGCAACATAAAGATGGTTTTTTGGAATAAATTAATTCATAATTCAAATACGATTGCGGTTGATATTCCTTTGTTTTTTTATGGTACGAAGTTTGTTAATTTGAATTAGATAAATATCGTTTAACGTTTTTATATTCAATGAAGTACCTTTTAATAATCCTTTTTACTGCATTTTATTCATCGCTATTTTCCCAAAACTTGGCCATTCATTGGCAAAAAAGTATGGGTGGACGAAACAATGAATATGCTTATGCCGCTACCCCAACTTCCGATGGTGGCAGCGTGATTGTGGGTGCAACTAACAACAACAAAGACGGTGATGTACCCGCTTCGAAAGCGTCGAATAGTGCGGGCGGGAGTGATATTTGGGTAGTAAAACTTGATAATTGGGGCGAAATCGTTTGGTCAAAAACCTTTGGTGGAACAAAAGACGACATTGCAACCGATGTGCTGGAAACAAAAGACAAAGCAAT
>JANNEN010000051.1:0-11299 GCA_031378715.1 Emticicia sp. | reverse complement strand
GAGAAAAGGTTTTTTCGTAGAAATGAACGCTGGCAGGGTTTTGAACCCTGCCAGCGTTAGCCAAGATTTTGATTTACCGTATAAACTAACGATGAACCATTTTAATTTTACCCCGTTAGGCGGAATGTACGGTAGGTTCGGCTGAATTATTATCCACAATGGAATTGCCGTAGTGGAGCTATCAGTCGGTATGGTGGCCACAATGGAATTACCGTTTTTAAAACGGCAGGAGAGAATAAGGTTTTTTCGTAGAAATGAACGCTGGCAGGGATTTTGAACCCTGCCAGCGTTAGCCAAGATTTTGATTTACCGTATAAACTAACGATGAACCATTTTAATTTTGCCCCGTCCTAAAACAAATCTACAAAATGAATAAAATAACCATGCTACTACTATCGGTTTTAACGCTATGCTTGGCTTGCCAAGATGATGAAATAAACTTGCTTAATGAGCAAGCAAAAGAGCATCCGCTCAAAGGCAAAGTAAAATCGATGGTGGTAATGTTGGGTACAAATAAAACCACAACCGAGTGGGTTTATGATGTCACAATGAAGCAACTTGTAGGCTCAAAAACCACAGATTCGCTGGCCAAAACAAGTATCTCAGAAACTTATAAGCGAGATACCGATGGTAAAATACAAAGCATCAGTACTGAGAAAACTAATGCCGATGGTAGCAAAATCTATTCAGAAAAAGTATATGTCTATAACGAAAAGAACCAAGTTTTATCTATCAAAGAAACCATAAAAGATGAAATACTCGGCGATGAGTTTGTCTATAATGCAGATAATCAGCTAATAAAGTACAGCCGTAATTCGGTCAAAAATGGCCGTGCGTCAAATATCCAAATCGTTCAATATACATGGAAGCAAGGCAACGCCACCAACAAAACCGATCGCAGCCTTGCAGGTGGCTACGAAGAAGAAGATTATCAATACGGCACGAGCGAGAATCTTTTGGCAAAGTTTTATAAAGAGGAACTAAATATCTTTGGTGGCTATACCCCAGAGTTTATCAGCCAAAACGCACCCGCTACGAGTATTAAGCTCTTTGAAGGCTCACGCTACAAGTATGAATCGGAAGTCAGTCAGGCTAATAAACTGATTGGTTTTAAAATCCTTATCAACAAAGGTGGCGTTTGGCAGGATTTTCGGCAAATAAAGGTTTTGTACTACGAGTAGAAAACATTATCTTCCTTTTCAGAAACTCTGAAGCCTTGGTCTATGCCCCGATTTCAATGTTTTCCAATCAACTCCTCAAAGAGCGTCACCGTTTCTACGGCTTCACGCACATCATGCACCCGCAAGATATTAGCCCCTTGCATGAGAGCGTACATATTGAGGGCCGTTGTGCCATTCAAGGCTTCGTTAGGCGTGATATTGAGCGTTCGCCAAATCATTGATTTTCTCGAAATGCCAACTAAAATCGGTAAATCCATGATGTCGAACGCAGTAAAATTTCGCAAAATCTCAAAGCCTTGCTTGGCATTTTTGGCAAATCCAAAACCAGGGTCAATGATAATATCGTTTACGCCTAATTGCCTTAGCTGATAAACTTTTTGCTGTAATTCCGTAATCACATCAAGCGTAATGTCCTGATAGTCATTGAGTTGGCTCATCGTGGCAGGATTGCCTCGGCTGTGCATCAAGATATACGGCACCTGCAACTCGGCCACGGTAGCAAACATTTCCTCGTCCAGATTTCCGCCCGAAACATCATTAATCATACCCGCCCCCGCCCGCACCGCTGCCCGAGCCACCTGACTTCGGAAGGTATCAATCGACACCGCAACATCAGTGAATGCCCCGCTAATGGCTTCGATAACGGGCAGCACTCGGTCGAGTTCTTCGCCCAAACTTACATCGGCAGCATTAGGGCGAGTCGAGTACCCACCAATGTCAATAAAGGCGGCCCCTTGCTCAATTAATTCGCCTACTTTATCTGTAATCATTTGGCTATCAACGTTATATCGACTGCCTTCAAAAAAAGAATCGGGTGTAATATTCAAAATCGCCATGACCCGTGGCGTAGAAAAATCAATCAATCGACCGTTTATATTAATACTTTTGGCTGTCATTTGGTATTGGAAGCTAAGTTTTATAATTTTGCAAGATAGAGTCAAATGGCGTTTAAAAGAAAGTTTATTTTTGAATTTTCTTGAAAAATTTGTCGTAATAGTGAAACATCAAGCAAATGAATCAAACCGAAACCGAATACCGACATATTATCAAGATTTGTCAAACCCTTTTTGAGAAAAAAAACAAGGACTACGGTACTTCGTGGCGAATCTTGCGTTTGCCGAGCATCACTGACCAGATTTTTATCAAAGCCCAGCGAATCCGCACCCTGCAAGACAATGGTTTTAGTCGAGTCGATGAGGGAGAAATTCCTGAATTTATCGGCATCATCAACTATTGTATCATGGCACTGATTCAAGCCAAGTTGATTGACGAAACCGAAACTGAACTGGCATTTGAGGGAGTACAAACCATGTATAATGAGCAAGTTGTGGAAGTAATGGCTTTGCTTTTCAACAAAAACCACGACTACGGCGAGGCTTGGCGAGATATGCGGGTCAGCTCAATGACGGATATTATCTTGATGAAATTATTCAGAATCAAGCAAATAGAAGACAACCAAGGCAAAACGCTGGTGTCGGAAGGAATCACGTCGGGCTACCAAGACATTATAAACTACGCAGTATTCTGCATGATAAAACTCGGACAAGCACAAGGACAACAGTGAGGCAATTATCAATGAACAATTATAAATTAACAATTATCCTTAACAAACGATTAACTTTTCTACAAACGAATTGTACCTAACTTTGTCGGCTTAATTTATTAGCACACTCATTCACTCATTCACTCATTCACTCATTCAAAATTAGAAATATGAAAATATTTGCACAAATTTCTCGCATCATTGTTGGTGTGATTTTTATTTTTTCAGGCTTTGTGAAAGTCGTTGATCCCGTCGGAACGGGTATTAAGCTCGAAGAATATTTTGAGATATTTGCCCAAGAATTGCCCGCATTACAAGGTTTTTTTATGTTTTTTGCTCACAATTCGCTCGTTTTATCGCTGATATTTTGTGCCTTGGAGGTGATTTTGGGCGTAGCCACGCTCCTATCCTACCGAATGAAAGTTACTTCATGGCTATTACTTATCATTATTGTTTTCTTTACGTTCTTGACTTTCTACTCGGCGTATTTCAACAAAGTGACCGACTGCGGTTGCTTCGGAGATTTTATAAAGCTCAAGCCCTGGACATCATTCGGAAAAGACATTTTCTTGATAATATTGATAGGTATTATCTTTATTTACCGAAATAAATATGCCGAATCAAGTCAAAATATCTTGATGACCGCCGTGACGATAATCACTTTCGGCATCGGTATTTATGCCATTCTCTATTTGCCACCGATTGATTTTTTGCCTTATGCTATCGGCAAAAGTATTCCCGAACAAATGAAGCCCACGGGCATCAAGCCAATCATGGAGTTTACGTTTTTGAATAAAAAAACTAACCAAGAAATTGTAGCCAAAGAGTTTTTGATGGATACGCTCACCTACAAGTATCTTTCGGTAGAAACGCTGAACGCTGATAAAATAAAATCAAAAATAACCGATTATTCAATCAGCGACTTACAAGGCAATAATTACACTGATTCGAGCTTTACGGGAAATAAACTTTTGGTTATCATAAAAGACATCAAAAACATTGATAATGAGCAACTTAGCCAACTAAAATCACTTATAAATCAAAGTCAAGGTAAAGGAATTTCGC
This sequence comes from Emticicia sp., assembly GCA_031378715.1. Classification (GTDB taxonomy): domain Bacteria; phylum Bacteroidota; class Bacteroidia; order Cytophagales; family Spirosomataceae; genus Emticicia. The sequence goes on along the minus strand of JANNEN010000051.1, from coordinate 7,510 downwards.
CCATGGTATTGACATCAGTGATACAGGCCGACTACCAAAAATTTAGCGAAACCAATGGTTTTACAACACCTTATTTTTCGGCCGATGCCACAGTTTTGAAGACTATGGCACGAACAAATCCTTGCGTAATTTTGTTACAAAATGGAACGGTAAAGGGTAAATGGGGTAATTTATCTATTCCTGATGGTGTGGAAGTTGCCGAGAAATTAAAATAAATAGGAACTTAAATTTTGAGAATGACCAAAAATATTTTTCTAATTGGAATGCCCTCATCGGGCAAAAGTACCCTCGGCCGACAAATAGCCAAAAGTCTGGGCTACGAATTTGTGGATTTAGATGTACGTATCGAAATTGCCGAGGGTAAAAAAATCTCTGAAATATTTTCGCTCAATGGAGAGGAATATTTCAGAAAAGCAGAAAACGTTCAGCTAAAAAAAGTGCAAAAAGATGCGAAATTAGTCATTGCAACGGGTGGTGGCGTGCCGTGTTTTCATGATGGAATGGATTTTATCAAAGAAAACGGAATCAGCATTTTCTTGGACGTAAAGCCACAAATGCTCGTAGAACGCATGAAAAGCTCGAAAAAAAACGAACGCCCGCTTTTTGATTTAGAAAACAAAACCCTCTTGGCTACGGTAACGGCTACTTATGAAAACCGACTTTCGACCTACCAGCGAGCCGACATTACGGTAGAAGGTGACACCGACCCCGAGAGTATTTTGTGGATAATTGATGCCGAGTTTTCGAGAAATAAATGAGCCTTCATAGAATGAGTTTGGATTTTTCCGAACTCATTTTTGTTATAAATTACTGATAGTCAAATATTTAGTAAAACAGTTTGCAATCAAAGCCGTTGTGTAAGCGTCCGATTTCCAGACTAAAATATTCCGCAGGGCAGTGCCGCCCGAAAAGAAAACTCCTCCTTCCCAATGTGATGTAGTTGTATTTGTTTGAACTTTACTCATCAAAAATCTAATGGCATCATTGATGTTTTTATCGGGAATAGCAAAGCCCGCCGACTTTAAATCCAAGAGGGCGTGCAGGGCATAAGCCGTTGATTGAATAGCATCGGTATTATTGAGCCACGCTTGACTCGCAAAGCCTCCGTTGGGCTGCTGGGTGGAAAGCAAATATTGCAAAATCGTTTGGCTTGATTCTTTCAACTCATCAATTCCTGACTTGTAAGCCCGTGCTACACCGTAGCTTACATGGTACAGATTTGGGTAATAAACGGCATTATTCGCCCATCTTGGCTGTCGGAGTAGCCAATTTATGTAAGCAATTGAGCCTTGCCCACCTTGACTTGCAGCAAGCTGGTTCGACACCGAAAGGTAAGTAAGCACGTTGGCATTCACGACTACATCAACGTCATTCGCCCCAAACGGAATCCATGGCGTGTAGGCACGGGGACGGGCGGTGCTTCCTGGCATAAATATTAAAAAAGTATTCAAAAACGAACTAAAAGTTTTCAGCAAACGAAAACTATGTTCGCTTGCGTGCCAGGTCAGAAACGCCCCTGAGTTTGGATAACGCACAAAAAGATGGTTGTACCAGTTTCGATTGCGACGATTTTTGTCAAGATATTTATCGTATTCTTGACTTTTAATGATGCTAATTGTATCACCAAAAATCTGGTTGTGATACATCGTTGCGAGATTCCCGAGGGCGGTATCATCGGCATCTTCGGGAACATTGGCGGCATTATTAATGAACCTCGACCGCAAACGATATTCCGTTGGCCGCCTAACGAGGGGCTGGGGCTGGGGTTCGTTGAAAAGTCTGAGCTTTCGAGTGGGCGGCAGGGCTTTCCAAAAGTTGAATCTTTGCTCATTTCGGTAGGTCTGAATTTCTCGAAATGCTTTATTTAAAGCGGGTTTTAGGGCAACCAACGAAGTATCCAAAAGATAAATTTCGGACAAAAAATTATGAATAGCCGACACCGTAAAGCCGTTAGAATCTTTGCATTTTTGCTTTTTCCCGATAAAAAAATACGGGTCGGTCAATTCCATTGTGCCGTACCATTCGCCACTATATTGTTTTTGAGGAATAGTCGAATCGATCTGGGTTTCAAGCAAAAAACGAAGAGCTTTATTTCGATAATTTTCAACTTCTTGTAAATTCAATGGCGAATTTTGCTGGGCATTTGTCAAAAAACTGCAAGATATAAAAAACCACAAAAAACATAGCCTGCTTTGAGTCATTAACTCAAAGCAGGCTATCTTCGTTGATGAATGGTATGAAAATATCATTTTACCCCTGCCGCTGCCGAACGCTTTCGTATAAAATCACACCCGTGGCTACCGACACATTGAGCGAGCCGATTTTTCCAATCATTGGAATTTTGGTGGCATAGTCGGCTTTTTCTAATAAAATATCCGAAATACCGTCTTCTTCCGAACCCATTAAGATTGCGGTTGGTATCGAAAAATCAATTTTGTACAACTCCGTATTGGCTTTTTCGGTACAGGCCACCACCTGAATACCTGATTGCTGTAACTCGGTTATTGCCTGAAAAAGGCTATGCTCCCGACAAACGGGCAGGTGATTCAATGCCCCCGACGAGGTTTTCATGGCATCGGCATTGATTTGAGCCGCTCCGTGGGCGGGAATCACGATGGCATTTACGCCCGCACACTCGGCCGTTCGGGCGATTGCCCCGAAATTTCTTACGTCCGTGATTCGGTCTAAAACCAAAATTAGCGGCACTTTTCCTTTCTCAAAAATATCAGCCACGACATTCGACATCTTGGAATAATTGACCGCCGAAACGAACGCAATCACGCCTTGATGAACCTTCATCGTAACACGGTTGAGCTTTTCCATCGGTACTCGCTGCACGGGAATATCTCGCTCACGAGCTAATTTTTCGATTTCGGTGTGACCAAATTCCCTTTGGAGCAATATTTTTTCTACTTCCTTAGTTCCTTTTAGCGTTTCTAAAACCGACTGCACGCCAAATACAATATCGGGCTTTGAGGGTTTCTCGAAGCCTGGGGGCAAAGGTTTTGCAAAATATTTCTTCTTAAATTCGGGTTTACTATCACCCTCCGACTTGCGAAATCCGCCGCCACTGCCTAATCCACTACGTTTCCTGTTCTCCATGCTTCTACAAACGGATACCAATATGCCTGATATTCGGGATACCGAACCAGCTCATAATAGTTTTCCGTAAATTGGTTTGGTTTTCTATTAAATGTAAATATTATTTCCGAAAAATTTTGACTTTGCGAGTATATCCATACCTCACGGTCACGGCTGCGTTGCACCTTGTTGGGCGGCCCTAAAACCACATAAACCATGCCTTTATCGGTTTTCCAACCTTCTTTATAACTCGTAAAAAGTCGATTGGCTTGTTCGATTCGACCGTAATAGTTTTTGATGATTTTTTTAGAAACCATCTGATTGCCACTCGTAATTGCCAAGAAAAATTTATCGAGAGCTTGCTTGGCATCGGCGTTCTCGTTGATTGATTTTAATTCTTGACTCGTGGTCATATAAACCAAGGGCTTCACCAAAATTTCGGGGCGGGTGATACGAGGAAATCGCTCATCGACGAGCATCAGCCCAAAGCCGCTACTCGTTACGTTGGTATCTTCAACAGCTTGATACAAACCCTCTTTTTCTAATTTAATAAAAGTATTTGCTTCGACTTTTATAGTTTCCTCAATAGTCAAACTGGCAATACTCGGACGCACGGTAGTTGCCATCGGCGACTGGGCGGGCGTAAAATCATTTTTATAACGAATCAAGTACAGACTTCGAGGGTGACTCAGCACACTTTTAAGTTGAAATGAGTCGTTTTTGTTAATAAAATTACGAAAAACGGGTATCGAAAATCCATTGATAAAAACCCCGAAGCGGTCGTTTAGTCGCATACCGTTGAAGTCAATCACCAAATCATTATTCGATTTTTTATTGTCGTCCAACTGAAAAATCTCGGTCAAAAGTAAGCCTTTCGGCAGATTTTTGGGACGTGCAATATCAAAACTCACCAAAACTCGGTCGTCTTTTAGGAAAACATTCTGCTCGGTAATGTCGATTTTACCCGAACTGATTCGTTCTCGCACGCCGTAATCGGGCTGCAAAAGATAGTTGAATCTAAAATTATCGTTGAGCTGCTGCACGACTTTATCCGTCCGAAGATTTTCGATGTCGAGTTCCATAAAAATCTTAACCGACATCGAATCTTTGAGCAAATAACGACTTTTGATAGCTACCACCATCGGCTTGGCGGCCACAACTGGCGGAGCAGTGACCGTTCTATTGATTTCTCGCTGTGCTTTTTGTATTTTCTTATTTGTCGAACAAGCAGCTAATATTACCAAAAAGCTGTAAAAAAATGCTTTCTTCATCAATTTTTGTTTCTAAAAATCCAAATTTAAGAAAATAAACGGCAATTCAAAATAAAATTCTTGCTTGAACTGACTTATATAAACGAATAGATTGACTTAATCGTTTGCCTCTAACTCAAAAACTTCCTCTACGCTACGCCCAAAGATACGGGCAATCTTCAAAGCTAAAACCGTTGAAGGCACATATTTGTTGCTTTCGATGGCATTTATTGTTTGGCGGCTCACGCTTATACGCTCCGCCAAGTCGGCCTGCGTAATGTCAAGAATGGCTCGTTCGATTCTGATACGATTTTTCATGATATGTGGAGCGAACTCTTAGTTCGCCGTTAAAATTATTGTTTTTTCACAAAAAGTATGTAATGAAATCGAATCACAAAGAAAATCAGGGGTGTAATCATGTTATAGATACCCACCATGTAAAAAGCAGCCCCATGCACGAAGATTGTAACCATTATAAGCAAGCCAAAATTAAAATAAATAGCCCATTGCAAAGATTCCAGACGAATAGTAGAAACGTATTCGTCTTCTATATTTACTCTCGAAAATGCGATAAACAGCAATCCTAAGATACTACCAATCAAGGCTATTTCATCGGTAAGATTAAATATTGAATAACTATTTTTAGGATCATCGGACGACGAAAATTCACCAGCCAAGGCATAATTAAACGGTAATCGAACCGTCAAAAAATCAAAAGAAAAATCATCGAAAAGAACGAATAATCCCAAGATAATAGACGGAATTGCGATAATCCAACCGATGATTTTGAAACGATGCGGAAATAAGAATCTGGGTTTCATGATAGAATAATGTTTTAGTTTATGACAATTATAACGAACCAAAAGTAAAGTATATTTTACATTTAGTCAAATTTAATTTACTTTATGTTTTTAATATTAATGTTTTAATAAATTTATTGAATCAATTATTTGTAGTTTTGCACAGAAAAAATGCAACAAATGAACGACATTCAAAACCGAGCCGACATAACATTATTAGTGGATAGTTTTTATGAACGAGTGCATATCGAACCCAACTTGGCACCGATATTTGAGATGCCGCAAGAAGATTTTCATAATCCTACAATTAGGGTAGTAAACTTTTGGGAGAACTGGCTTTTTCAGACGGGTAGCTACAAGGGCGGTATGATGTGGGTACACCTGCAAGCCAACCAAACGCATCGCCTCACCACCGAGCGATTTGAACAATGGTTAGCTCTCTGGTTTCTGACGACTGACGCACTTTTTGCTGGCAAAAATGCCGATTTTGTAAAAACCAAAGCCTTAGAAATTGGCGAAATTATGAACGCAAAATTTAATTCTGAAGTATGAGTAATACATCGAAAACTCATAACTCAGAATTCATAACTCAGCACTCTATTAAATTTCCGCCATTAATTTTATCATTTCTTCCAGATACCGTCTTACTTTTCGGTCGGCGTTATCGGCGTATCTGTTAATGATGTACGCAAACGACATCAACTCGCCATTGGTAGCCGTAAAATACCCTGAAAACGCCCTCGTATTGCCGATAGAGCCACTTTTTGCTCGTACATTACCCGCAGCTCTTGAGCCTTTGGCTAAGTTTTGTACCGTTCCGTTGATACCCACGATGGGAATTGAGGCGTAAAAATCAGCAAAGGCCGCATCGTTTTTCATCGTAAAAAGTATATCCGTCAAATTATTGGCCGTCAGCACGCCCGAAGGCGAAAGTCCGCTTCCATCTCGAATCATGAAGCCTTGCAAATCAACACCCCGCTGCGACCAAAGTTGTTTTTGGCTATTCACGGCAGCATCAAAACTACCGTCTTTCGATAACGAATAGCCGACCGATTTCAAGAAAGCATCGGCGTAAAGATTAATACTATGAAAATTACATTCCTTCACCAAAACGGCCAACGTCGGCGATTCATAGGTAAAAAACGGGAATCGCTGTTTTGGATAGTAGCCGCCTAACTGTTTAAAGTTTTGGAAGGAAATTGGCTGATTTTCAAGCACTCCACCCGATTCCATGAAATTTTTTTGTACCAAATAAGCCAACAAAAAAGGTGAGTCAGGAACCGAACCTTTCACCGAAAACTCGTTCTCGCCCGCAGGAATTGTACCTTCTGAAAGGACAGTATTGCTAAACGGCGTGCCGTAAAGCACGACATTATCGCCCGAACCTCGCTCGGCAATCCGAACTTTATTTATAGCAGTAAAGTTCGGCATTTCTGGAATAATTTTCGTAATCGGAGCCGCATCACCAATATTTTTGCTTTGCCTGAAATAAATATTATAGAGATTTTCGTTGATATTGAGTCCACTAATTCCCGCACCGTAATAGTTGCCAATATCGCCCCAAGCCCAAGAATCAGCCAGCGTATTTTCCGAAAAAACTGAGCCATCGCCCAAGATAAAACCATCTATTTTCTTGATACCTGCTTCCTTGATTTTTCGAGAAAAAAGCTGCGTTATTTCCCGAAAACTACCGCCAAACCGTGCCGACCCTAAGGAAGGATCGCCCGTGCCTCGAATATAAACATTGCCCCTCAGTACGCTATCAATGATGCTGCCATCGTATTCGAGATAAGTTTGAAAACGATAGCTTGACCCCAAAACCGAGAGTGCCGACGCCGTCGATACGAGTTTGAGCGTCGAGGCTGAATTAACCGATTTTTGGGCATTGAACTGCAATTTATACTCGCCCGTTTGGGTCGAGCGAATGGAAGCAGCCACAACGCCATTACGAATTTCGGGTTCATTTTGCACACTATCAATCAACTTTTGTAGGCGTTCGAGTGGCGTAATAATTTGTAGAAAAAAGAATAAAAGTAGTTTCATCGTGCAAAATGTAAGTAAAAAGCAATTTCTCGCAATTTTAACGATATTTGTTTAGTTAAAAAAAGAAAACTTTCCGTAATTTGTATTGCGAATAATAGGTAAAGCCATTTTGTGCCTTATTATTCTTAATAACTTGACAAATAAATATGAAATTAACTTTCTGGGGAGCAACAAGGCAGGTGTCGGGTAGTATGTTTTTGCTCGAATTTGAAGACGAATATAGGGTTTTGATTGATTGTGGAACTGACTTGGAGCAACAGCGTGACGAAGACAAACCCAAACTTGAATATGGTATTTTTCCTTTCGACCCATCGCTTATTAATCTGGTAATACTCA
>JANNEN010000023.1:0-11545 GCA_031378715.1 Emticicia sp. | reverse complement strand
AAAAAACGGCTCTTATTTTCTTATGTAAAATTCTTGATGTTTCCATATATTGGTAGCATCAAGAATTTTACATAAGAAAATAAGAGCCGTTTTTTCGGAAACGGGCAAAGTTGTTATCGGTCAAGAACGCCTCATCAATCGCCTGTTAATCGGACTTTTTACAGGCGGACACATCCTGCTCGAAGGCGTGCCAGGGCTTGCCAAAACCAAGACTATCAACACGCTGGCGAAGGTGCTGGATTTGGGCTTTAAGCGAATCCAGTTTACGCCCGACCTGCTTCCCGCCGACCTTGTTGGTACGATGATTTATAACCAAAAATCGGGCGATTTTGAAGTTAAAAAAGGGCCAATATTTGCTAATCTTATTTTGGCCGATGAAGTAAACAGAGCTCCCGCAAAAGTACAGTCTGCTCTGCTCGAAGCCATGGCCGAGAAGCAAGTGACCATTGGTGACGAAACCCACCTCCTCGACCGCCCGTTTATGGTTATGGCCACCCAAAATCCCGTTGAGCAGGAAGGCACTTATCCGTTACCCGAGGCCCAAGTGGATAGGTTTATGATGAAGGTTTTTGTTGATTATCTCAACAAAAATGATGAACTCGAAATGGTCAGGAAAATTGCTAATCTCAACGAAAACTACGTACCAAAACCGATACTCGATAAAGAAGAGATTGCAGCAATCGGGCAGGAAATTAACCGCATTACGATCTCCGAAATGCTCGAACGCTACATCATTGAGCTGGTTTTTGCCACCCGCCGCCCCGCCGAATATGGTCTAAAAGAAGAAGCCCGTTACATACAGTTTGGTGTGTCGCCACGGGCGGGAATATCGCTCTACAACGCCGCCAAAGCACTGGCTTATTTTGACGAGCGTGATTATGTGCTTCCCGAAGACATCAAGGCTCTCGTACACGACGTTTTCAACCACCGAATTATCCTAAATTATGAAGCCGAAGCCGACGGACTCACTACCCGTGAGGTGATTGATAATGTGTTGAAACGGGTAGCAATCGGGAGATAATTTTACTTGATAATTAGCGTTTTAAGTAATGGGATAAATATAATCAACAATTTTAAAAATGACTAAGTAACTGATTATTAGCACATTATCTTACTGTGGACTTGTCGACTATTGACTGTGGACTACTTATAGCAAAACTTAAACAATTATAATCATGAAAATTCTACTTTTTTCTATACTTTCTTGTACGGCAGTAGCTATTCAAGCCCAAACATTACCTCAATCATCAGAAAAAACCTTTGCGGATAAATTTTCATTGGAAACGCCCAAGGAATTGAAAATAAATAACTTACCAAATTTTGGCTCAATTAATCAGAAAAAACTTGCGGGCTTATCGTCCGTAAATAACAGCCAAAGAGGCTACAAAATGCCAATACTTGACGTAAAATCTAACAATTCAACCATTAGGGTTTATAAACCTGACTCGTCTTTCAGGTCTAATATGCCGATTGTACGCAACCACAGGTGAGGTTTTGGCGTACTCAATCCGAGGTTTCTTTGAGTAGTCAAGCATTAGTGTACTGACATTTTTGGGAATATTTATGTTGTCCTAATCTCTTAGGAACGAGAATTAAATAAAATACTATTTTCAGTCTGGTAATTTTTTGTTCAGTTTATCCCATTTTTTTCTACGAATAATGGATTATTTAAAGCAAAAAATGGGGTAAAATTAACAAATAAAGTGTCGAATCAAAAAAGTACTTTATTTAATTCTCGTTCCTTACTAAAATATTATTTTTTTGTCAAAAAGCATTGCCTAATAAAAGGTTTTTCTTAGTTTTGCCCCCTGTCTTGATTTTACGTGAAAAATTTGCATCTTGACAGTAAAAAAGTTACTTCATCACAAAACCCTTCACAATTTACCATTGCTGCTACTATAAAAGTTTCTAACGTAACCTTTCAAAGCCTTTACGAGGAGTCGTCATTTTGATGACATCTAAAAAGTCCATTGTTAATTATTTTGTACCTATAAAAAAATACCAAAAACCACTATGAAACGATATTTTCTCACCTTGACCATTATATTAGGTCTGTTTAGTAACGTATTTTCGCAAGACCTCGATGAAGCCCTGCGATACATTAAAGTTGGTAATACTTACCGTGAAGTTGATGAATATAACCTCTCGGAGCTTTATCTGATGAAAGCAGTTAATATTCTTACGACCAAGTTTCCCGCACAGAAATACTGGGAAGCAGCCGCTTACGAAAACTTGGGACTTCTCTATCGTGACCATGAAGAGCAAACCGAATCCCAGAAATATTTCTTGAAAGCATTGGATATTTATCAAAAAGCCAACTATGTGGCGAGTGTAAAGGCGATTCAAAAACTAATGTCAAGTGTTGATAATAAAGAAGAATTTTATGCGGGAATAGATGTAGGGGCTACGGGCATAAAGTTGAGTGTATTGGGAGCCAAACTTAACCCCAAAACTAAACGTTTGGAGTTTAAGGTGAGCAAGAAATTCAAAAACGCCAATATCAACATGGGTGTAAAAAACATGAGTGCCTACAAAGAAGGAGCAGTCGCTATCAAACATTTTGTGATTGATTCGTTGGCGAGTTACGGTATTCCGTCGGAGCGAGTTACGATTGCTATCAGTAGTGGTTTGGTGGGTCGGATTCAGCAAGATACGACTCTTTTGAAAGAAGAAATACAGGGAGCTTTGGGTAATCCGAACCAAAAAATTGAGGTGGTAGATTATATCCGTGAGGCCGAAATGACTATTCGTGGAGCTATTCCGCAAGCACTCTGGTACACTTCGAGCGTCATTGATATTGGTAGTGGAAACACCAAAGGCGGCTATTACGTACGAGGGCTAAAACCTGGCGATGCTCCGAGAATGTTGGGTATTGAGTTTCCTGGTACAAAATCTTATGCTTCGTCTATCGAAAAGAAGTATAATCCAAATAACTTACAAGAATACGTAACGGCCATTGATGCCGAAACCAAAGACTTAACGCTGCAAATCAGACGTGAGTTTGACGAGCGTCGCCCTGAGATGAAACGTAGAAAAAGAGTTTATTTGTTGGGTGGAGCCACCTACGTAGCCAATATGCTGATGTCGCCCGATAGTGCCAAAGAAACCGTTATTAGCATGAATCGTTTCGTGATAAATAATTTCAAAACAAAGTCAATGACCGACTTAACGGCATTGAGAAATCCCGACCTTACCCGCATCAAAGATGAAGTTTTAAGAAACTATGCCGAAGCTCGTGTGCAGGAAATCAATAATAATATTTTCCCCCGTGATGAGGATATTATTTCGGCAGCACACTTGGTTTATTCATTCACTAATGAAGTGACGAGGGGTTTGGGTTTGAAAGAAATTATCTTTGTCAATGGTACCGATACCGCCTGGATAACGGGCTTAATACGATCAAATATTGAGCAGCAGTACGGTAGGTAAAATGCTCTAATACATCAAAAGCGTCAGTATGGTTTTAAGCCGTGCTGACGCTTTTTTTGTGGATATACTTCTTTTTAATTCAGATTCTAAAAAGTAACCGCCCTGACGGGCTGGAAACCAAGCATCGGAATTGAGCAAATCGTGCAGGAAATTACGGCATGGCTCGCTGAAAATTGAGAGGCTTTGGAGCCGATTTTGAAGTAGTATTTTATCCGATTAACAACTGAACCACAACTCCGTTGCTAACGAAAAAAAAATCTTCTTTTCTCCAAAAAATACCCTAAAACTGCCACAAAAGCTAAGATAAACAAGAGCCAAAACGAATAATCGGTCACTCGTTCAATGCCCAAAGTAACGAAATTGGTTTGCTGAAAAAGTCGTTCAACAATCCAACCGATTGCAGAAATTCCTGCTAAAATTGCCCCGAAAATTCTGAATATACCATAAAACCGTGTACGACTTAACAAGATGAGCCACGGAATTGTGATGGTTATTACGAAAATCTGCATCAATTCGATACCAACATTAAACCCAAAAATACTCAAAACGAGCAAATTCGTTGCTAAATCCAAATCAAGTAACGTATTGGCAAAAGCAAGGCCATGAATGAGTCCGAAACCAAAAGCAATGAGTGTTTCTCTCTTCGGAAAAATGGGTTTGATGGCGTGCATAGCCGAAACCAAAATGGAAACGGCAATCAAAATTTCGATAATTTTACTCGGAAAGTTTAACCAGTCCAAAGCCCCAAACACGAGGGTGAGCGAATGTCCGAGGGTGAAGGCCGTAACAATTTTCAGGACATGAATCAAACTTTGGCGAACATTACCAAAACTTCCCCATTTTTTGTTGCTGACTATCAAAGGAACGGGCAGAAGTAACACCAAGAGAAATAAAATATGGTCAGTTCCCTCGGCTATGTGCCTTATTCCGAGCAAAACCATGCTTTTAAAGCCAATCCAAATGCTCCCTTGCCGCAAACTGACTTGAAAAACTGGTATTTTATTGGTCGGAATATCCAATTCAATTACACCGATTTGTTGGGCGGTGCTATCTTCGGTTACGATTCCTTGTTCCCAATCTTGCTTGATGTTTACCAAAATTTTATGGCTCGCCACTTGGTGCAGGATTACGTCATAATCAAAATAGAAATTTCGTAAATCATAAAATTGAGGCGGAATCATCGAAAACGCAACGGTAAGTTCCTTGTAGCTGCCCGAAAGTGGGCTTTTGGTTTCGGTAACCTGCATTTCGCCGAGTTGCACCTGCCAAAATTTACCGTCAAAAGTGCGTGGTCGAATGTGTTTTAGCAGATAAATTCTGAGCGAATCCCCTAACCTCTCGATTAATTTTTCTGAATTATCATTGACTTTCATACCGATAGCCGACTGTAATTCTCCAAGCGGTAATTGAACTTCTCCCGAAATATGCTTTTCGTGGATTTTCAATAACACCACCGAATTTGGCATCGGGTGGGCGGAAACAAAGCCCCCTAACCCCCGATGGGGGAACAAGAAAACCACCATTAAAATAGTTCTAAAAACTATTTTAATGGTGGTGAAATTTTTACTTTTAAAGGTGGGCTTACTTTGCATGAAAGGCTAATTTGTTAATCTTCTAAACTATGTACACAAACTCCCCCATCGGGCAATCCCATTGTGGGGTGGGAGCTGTTTAATTCCCACCATAATCCGACCTTCTATCTCGCCAAACTGCGTGCGGGTGAACGCTATTTCGGATAATTACGCCGCCTTGCATCGACCATTCAATCCAAACACTTGGGCCATCAATCAAGATATAATCTCCTCGCTCGCCCATCGTTATTCCGCCCGTGTAGGATACAAAGGTTTCATCAAGTTCGGCTTTATATTTTGCCAAAACTGCCGCTGCGGCCTTATCATCAAGTTCATCAACCCAAGTTTTGATGGCTAATAAAAGTAAGTCTTTTTGGGTAGCCGTGAGGTTTCCAGCTTTTAAGCCCGTTTTTGTTGCTGGAAAAACAGCATCTTTCTGTGGGCCAGCAATCAAATCATTTTGAGTCGTCGCACGTTTGGCGGTTGTCAATTCTGCCGAACCCAAACTTTTCAAGAAATTGGCAAAAGTAGTTACTTCCTGCACTAATGGCTGTACGATTTTGCCCGTATTGGTCGAAGTCCAAGTTGGATAAGGTTCGGTTGAACGGAAGTTTGGTGTTCCGCCCGTTACTTTTCCACCGTTATAGGTCGTGATATTTGTGCCGTGATGTCCGCCAATTTGTAAGCACCAAAGCCCCGTTGTGCTTGGCGTTCCCAAGAATCCAATGTAATAATTACCTGCACCGTAGCCACTACCACCGCCATTCGCTCCCAAATAATCATCAGCATCTAAAATACCCGTGTATTCTTCGTAGCCTTCGTTGGCGGTTGTGCTGGTAGATGCTTTCAAAAGTGCCAAAAATGCAGCAAGTTGAGTAGCCGAAAGCGTACTTGTTTGCAAACCTACCCGACTACGGTAAATAGATTCGGGAAAATTCGACCATTTTTGGGCTTGGGTTTTGGTGTAAGCATATTGCAATGCCGCCACTTGGGTAGCAGTAAGCGTAGCTTTGAAAGCCTCGGCCGCTTTTACGATATTGGCAATATCGGTATCAAACGACCACGCCGAAGTACTTGGCGTTACGACCGTTGTAGCGGTAACGGGTAATGAAATAGAGCAAGACTGCCCGCCCAAAGTGATAGCAAAGGCGGCAGTTCCAATCGAAGTTGGTGTACCCGTAATAGCAAAAGTGGCCGTTCCTGCCCCAGTGGCTAATGTTGCGGCTGAGAGTGTGGCGGTTAAGCCCGTTACGCCCGTTGAAGCAATGACCGTTCCTGCGGGATAAGCTGCACCATTTCCGCCCGTGTAAGGTACGGTTGCTGTTCCCACGAAAGCCGCCCCGTTGGTGGCATTGCCCGAAAAAGTCGTACTTCCACAAGTAATACCCGTTATGGTTGCCGTTGTTGGCGTAACGGTCGTGTCGTCAGTTTTGCAGGCTTGGAAAACTACGAAAAAGATTAGCAAAGCTATTACTACTAATAAACTGTTTTTTTTCATTTTTTTACTTTTAAATTGAACTCATACATTATACGATCATAAAGACGTAAATTTGTTTGAAATGGTGGGGTGAAGAATAAAATATATTTTGGACGATAACACAAGAAGGAAATACTTTTTATATTTGGCAAATAAACCTTAATAAAACGCATGAAAAAGACACTATTTATTTGCTTGTTGCTGCTTCGTACAGTAGCAACGGCCCAAACAAATTTTACGGTAAAATTTCCCAAGCAGGGGCTTTTAGATGGACGTTTGCTGGTGATGCTTTCAAAAAATGATAAGTCTGAGCCACGCTTTCAGATTCTTGATGGGCATGATACACAGATGGTTTTTGGCTTGAATTTGGATAATTGGGTGGCCAACAAACCCAAAAACATAAACGCCCAAAACACCTTTGGCTACCCGATTGAATCCCTCGGCAATATTCCTGCGGGGGAATATTACGTGCAGGTTTTGCTCCATAAATACGAAACTTTTAAGCGAAAAGATGGACACACCGTAAAGCTTCCGATGGACAGAGGCGAGGGGCAACAATGGAATTTAGCTCCTGGCAATATTTATTCAAAACCCATAAAAATAAAGATAAACCCCAAGATTTCACAGAATTTTGAACTAAAAATCGACCAAACCATTCCGCCCATCGAAGAGCCAAAGGACACAAAATACATCAAACACATCAAGATTCAGAGTAAATTATTGACCGAATTTTGGGGCAGACCGATGTATTTGGGAGCTCACGTACTACTTCCCGAAGGGTTCGACGAACACAAAGAAGTGAAATATCCACTGGCGATTTTTCACGGACATTTTCCGAGCGATTTTGATGGTTTTCGCACAACGCCACCCGATGCTAATTTGCCGAATGACTATAACGCACGATTTAATATCTACGGTTACGAAAAAATAGTACAACAGGAAGCCTACGATTTTTATAAACTTTGGACGGGGCCAAGTTTTCCACGGGTACTGGCCATCGAAATTCAGCATGCTTGCCCCTACTACGATGATTCGTACGCCGTAAATTCAGAAAGTATCGGGCCTTACGGTGATGCCATTACGTACGAACTATTGCCCTACATCGAAAAACAATTTCGGGGCATTGGCGAGGGTTGGGCGAGATTTACTTACGGTGGCTCAACGGGCGGCTGGGAGGCTTTGGCAGTGCAGGTAAAATATCCCGACCAATACAACGGCTGCTATGCCGCTTGCCCCGACCCGATTGATTTTAGGGCCTTTACGACGGTTAATATTTATGCCGATAAAAACGCATATACTTATGAAAGTGCCTTCAAGAAAACCCCGAGGCCTGGACACCGAAACTACTTGGGGCAACTTTCGGCAACTTTACAAGAGATGAATATGCGGGAACTGGCACTCGGCACGCAGTCGAGGGGTGGGCAGCAATGGGATATTTGGGAGGCGGTCTATTCGCCCATCGGCAAGGACGGCTATCCGCAACCGATTTGGAACAAGAAAACGGGCGAAATCGACAAAAAAGTAGCCGAATATTGGCGACAAAACTACGATTTGACCTATATTTTGAAACGTGATTGGGCAAAAAATGGCGATAAATGGCGAGGAAAAATCAGGCTTTACTGCGGTGATATGGATAATTATTACCTCAATAATGCCGTATATTTGGCCGAAGCCGAGCTAAAAAACTTGAATAGCCCCGCCTACGAAGGCGAAGTCGATTACGGCGACCGTGCCGAACATTGCTGGAACGGCGACCACACCCAACCCAACTACATCAGCCGCTTGCGATACCACCGAATGTTTATTCCAAAATGGGTCGAAGACATGAAAAAAACTACCCCAAAAAGTGCAGATTTGACCAGTTGGCGGTATTGATTTTGTAAGAAACTTTCGCAAGAAATCAAAAGAAGCCTTCGAACTGAGCATTCTCCTCAAAGCGAAGACTTCCTTTTATTACTTCACTGCCTCCACGTGCAGCAATTCCAAACCCACCGATGAACGTGGCTTGAAGCCCGTCCAAGTTTTTTCGTTGGAATTTTCTTTCAGTTCGAGAAATTTTGCGTACTCTTTTTTCTTCAAATGAATCCCTAAAAAAGCCGTTGCGAAATGCTGATTGATGTTGTTGATACGGCGTTCGTTCCAGGCTGGTTCGGCGTAGCGGTAATATTCGTCAATGTGCAAACCCGCTTTCAGCGACTCAACGGGTGGCGGATTTGGGGCAACATTATGACGGGCGTTCATGTAGGTTAGCAAATATCGGTTGGCATTAATTGCCCCGCTATAAATTGCCTTGATGCCTTTTTCGTAACCCGAAATATCATCTTGACTACCCGCCACAAAGAAAGTCGGCACTCGTAAACCTTTCAAACTTTCGGTATCCCACACGCCTCGCTCCATGCCCCACGGAGCAAAGGCTATCACGGCTTTGATGCGTGGGTCGATGCTTGCTTTATAGTCAGCGTTGCTTCCCAAACGAACTTCAATGGCTTTGCTGCCGCCCGTCATTGCCCCAAACATTTTGAGCGAAGCATCGCTATAACCCGCTCCTGCTACATTGAGTACACCATAGCCGCCCATCGAATAACCAATCAGGCCCGTATTTTGGTCATCAACGATTCCCGATAAAAAATTACTTTTTGCTTTGCTCAAATCGGCTATTTGGTTAAGAATAAATAAAATATCTTTTGAGCGATTGAGCAACGTACTCGGAAAACCCGCCGCATCTCGAAACGTTGATTCGGTATGATCAATGGCCACGACGATATAACCCTTGGAAGCCAAATTTTCGGTCAGGTAAGTAAGTAGCAACCTCGAACCAACGTACCCGTGTGAAACAACCACGAGCGGAAATGCTCCTTCACTCGCCTTGGGAGCAGCATCACGCACGGCACGCCCCAAGAATGTAAACGGAATAATCGGGCGTTTTGGGTCGTTTGAAGTTCCCATCACTTGGTCATAAACTACCAAATTTTTCGCATCGGCCGCCACCTCGGCAGGATACCACACTTCGACTTTGAGGGGTCGGTCGTAAGTTGCCTCAATGCCGCCCTTTGATTTCAGCACATCTACTTGATTTTTATTCACAAAATCAAGTGTCCGAACACCAATTTTATACACCCCCCGAGCCGAAAGTTCGGGAGCATCGGGTAGAGCATCGCCATAAACAAACGGCTCGACAGTATTTTGAGCAAAGGAATAATACTGCAAAAAAAGTAAGCTGATTGCAACGACTATGAGTTTTGGGAAGAGTGTTTTCATCATTTAGGTTGAGTTTGTTGAAGAAATATTTTTACAGGAAATCAAAATTAAGCTAAATCTACAAGAAATACCGCACGCCCAGTTCATAGCCTTTTAAGCCAAGCCCCGTAATCATGCCTTTGCAAACACGAGTCAAATACGAATGATGCCGAAAAACCTCACGGGTATGAATATTCGAGATATGCACCTCAACGGCGGGCGTTTGCACGGCTGAAAGTGCATCAGCAATGGCTACCGAAGTGTGGGTATATGCCCCCGCATTTATCACAATTCCGTCAAAAAGTACATTTCCGTAGCCAATTTCGTGGATTTTATCAATAATTGCTCCTTCGTGGTTTGATTGAAAATAGTGCAGCGTTGCGTCAGGAAAGACGCTTTTCAGTGCCTCAAAATATTCCTCAAAAGTCTGATTTCCGTAAATATGCGGTTCACGTTTGCCCAAAAGATTGAGGTTCGGGCCATTAATAATGATGATATTTTTCGACATTAGACAAAAAGTGTAGAGATAAAAGACTTATTTTGCTGTAAAATTAATATTTTCTTTTACAAAAACTTATATTTATTACCACAGAGGTAGCAGAGGTGTACCACAGAGATAACAGAGCGAATCTCTTAATCCTACTTAGTACACTTTAGCTACCTATACAGTGACAAAAGTAAAAAAAATCTCCGTTATCTCTGTGGTAAACCTCCTATCCTCTGTGGTAAAAAAATATTACAAAAATGAACTGGCCAATCTACATACAACATTTCAAAAACTACCTGCGTTTGGAGCTTTCACTGTCCGAAAACTCTATTGAGGCGTATGTGCATGATGTTGAGAAATTGAGTCAGTTTGCCAACCTTGCCAAGCACCAGCCCAAACCCGAAACCATCAACGAGCGAGATATTGGTGATTTTTTACAATATCTTGGTGATTTTGGACTTTCAGCTACCTCACAGGCTCGGATTTTGTCAGGAGTCAAGTCTTTTTACAAATATATGGCTATCGAAAATTTGATTCAAACCGACCCAACAAGCCTCATAGAGTCGCCCAAGATTGGGAGAAAACTACCTGATACGCTATCGTTTCCTGAGATAGAAGCCATGCTTGCCATCATCGACCTTTCAACGCCCGAAGGCACTCGAAATCGAGCGATTTTGGAAGTTTTGTACAGTTGCGGTATGCGAGTTTCGGAGTTGATAGATTTGAAACTGACTAACTGTTATTTTGACATTGGTTTCGTGCGGATTTACGGCAAAGGTCGCAAAGTTCGCTTGACTCCCATCGGTCGAGATGCCATTAAATACACCAAAATCTATTTAGAAAGCATTAGAAATGAACAAGATATTGAACCCGAATCGGAGGATTTTGTGTTCTTAAACCGTCGAGGCAATCCACTTTCACGAGTCATGATTTTCTTGATTATCAAGGATTTAGCTCAACGGGCGGGTATTCAGAAGAACATCTCTCCGCATACCTTCCGCCACTCATTTGCCACGCACTTGATTGAAGGCGGAGCCGATTTGCGAGCCGTACAAGAAATGCTCGGACACGAATCTATCACGACAACCGAAATTTATACGCACCTCGACCGAACTTTTTTGGCCGAAACCATGCGGAGTTTTCACCCGAGGGAAAGAAAATTTTGAATGAGTGAGCTAATTTTGAATGAGTGAATGATAGAATGAGAGAATACTATTCTCGCTTTACTTGCTTACTCATTCATTTTAACCATCATTCACTCATTCTATCATTCACTCATTCTATCATTCACTCATTCTATCATTCACTCATTCTATCATTCACTCATTCTATCATTCACTCATT
>JANNEN010000018.1:0-2319 GCA_031378715.1 Emticicia sp. | reverse complement strand
TGAGTCCCTCAAATTCTTCTAATTCAAGCGTTTCGAGTTTCATCAATTGGTCATTATTGTAGAGATAGCTATCTTCAAAGCCATTTCTCACCACCCTTTCCACGTAAACCTTTTTGAGTTGTTCGAGCATCCCTTTTACATCGTAGGGTGTCATGCGAGAACCATCAAAAGCAATAATGGGACAGAAGTTGAGAAATTCGCCCATGATTTTTCGGTCTTCTCCCGAGGTTTTCCCTGCTTTGGCAGACATTTTGGCGGTTTCGGCAATTACTTTGAGAGTACGGTCGGGAGCAAAATCAAACACAAAACATTCTTTTTTTACCTTTCCGTTGATGGTGGCGGGCGTTTGCACCCTAAAAATGGTTTGCATATAAGTAGAAGCAGAAGTATTAGGCGAACCAGCCAACATAAAAACGGCAGTCCATTCGGGTACGGAAACGCCCGTAGTCAATCGTCCACACGACAGCGTGATAGTATAATTTTCGTGGGATTTATCGCCACCGATGGCTTTTTTAACTTTTTGAAGGGCTTCTTCTTCTTTTTCATCATCATCACCTTCACCCGCCACATTCACGATTTTAAATTGACTAAACACGGGGTGGATTTGGAGCAATGCACTCAGAGCTTTTGCTTCTTTCACGCCTGGCACCATCCATAACGAATGGCGGAAATTATCACGGTATTCCGTCGTGGAATAGGGGTAATTGCTTTCAGTATCGAATTTACAGATGAGGTTTAAGAACGAAAGTACGGATTTATGATGCAAGAAATCCCCGTTTTGATTCACCCTAAAAAACTCAATAAAGTTAAAAGCGACTACTTCGTCAGTAAACTTACCAAGGATTTTACCGAGGTCGTAGGTATAAATATTCAATCTGGGCAGAGCGGCGTAAGGGTTTGGGTCGCCAAAATGCGTTTTGTCCCAATCGGCTTTTGCCTTTTGTTCCATCACGTAGTCCCAAGTAAAAATTTCGTCCTCTTTATAATCATCCAACAAGTTGAAGGGCGTACCCGAAAGGTGGAGGACTTTGGTATTGGTGGATTTTAGGGATTTCAGTACGTTTTTGCCTAATTCAGTTTGGGTGCCTTCGTGGGCTTCATCCACGATGATAAAATCCCATGAAATGTCAAATATATCATCGTTTTTATCAAAATCTCCACCCACTCGTTCAGAGCCTCGGAGGTCTTGCATAGAGGCGAAATAGACGTATTTTATTCCGTTGTTTTTACAGGCTTTTTCTAAGGTAGCAAACTGATTTCCCTTAGTTTTAGAGCCAAAAGCATATTGAGTAGAGATATCATTAAAGATTTTATTGAAGTCCTCAAACCAGCCATCAGTTACCACGGGGCGGTGCGTCAGAATTAAGGTTCGGTTGAATTGAAGGTCTTTGGCTACTTGGAGAGCTGAGAGCGTTTTGCCAAAACGCATTTTAGCATTCCAGAGCATTTCATTGCTTTTTTTAAATTGCTTTTTGGTTTTTTCAATGGCATCTTGTTGTTCAGGTCGAAAGGCAACGGGACTTTTGTCTTTTGAAATATCGCTGGCGTGTAGAGAATCTCTACCTTCCTTGACGGTTTTAATGGCTTTTAAGGCGGTTTCGAGGTCGGTTATAAACCATTCATTGGCTTGCTTTTCAATATTAAATATTTTCTTTTTTATGCCCGACCGCATGAGAATTTTATGCACATCTTCGTCAGAAAAACCTATTACATTACCTTTTTGGGTAAAGATTGCCACTTCGGTGTAAAGCAAATTATAGGCAATCCCAGCGGTTTGGGTATATTGATTAATCCGTTTTTTGGCGGCATCATTTAAAGGTTTGCTTTTGGGTTCAAGCCCCCAAATGTTTTCATTATCAGAAGTGGCTTCACCGATTTTCACGCATCCTTTATGAGCTTCATCATCAATGGCGAATACGTAGATTAATTTAAGTTTTAATGAGGTATATTTTATCATTTTCGGTTGTTTTTTAATAAGTCTATAAACTTGATTTTTCTGCTTGATTTACCAGTTCCTAAATCTTTATTTGCCCAATCTTTAATATAACAATACGTGCCGTTGTGCTTGTGAATAAGGTCTTTTTCACATCCGTCGCAGTTTTTTGTCTTTAATTCAGTAAACATATCGGTTTGAATTCCTATTTCACTGCTTTTACACGAGTTGGGTATCACACCTTTGAGTCCGTCCATTTGCCATACGTTCCAAGAAATGATATAAGCAATATATTCCAAGGATTTTGATAATGGTTCTTTGTCAAACTTATAGTTATAGTTTTCTATAAAAGTGGCAAGCATGGCTTCACGGGCGAGCAACAAACT
>JANNEN010000495.1:0-33313 GCA_031378715.1 Emticicia sp. | reverse complement strand
AGGCAGGAAAATGGTTCTTTTTAACGGGAGAAAAAGCCACAATCTACAATATTGCCATCAAAGGGTATAAGCTACCGGTCGCTGATGCTTCGGATTATGACAAAAAAATCAGGTCAATCGACGAAACATTTATTCACTCAGAAAAGTTATTATTAATAGACAAAGAAGGGTATATCAGAGGTATTTATGATGGTACGTACCCGCCCGATGTTGAGCGTTTAATTGCCGAAATAAAGGTTTTGACGGAAATATACAAAAGTAAAAAATAGTTAATTGCAGAAAAATAAAGCGTTGATTAAATAACGATGGAGGTATCAGTAATAAAACAAGAGAAAAGATCAATGACATTAATTAATGTCGTTTCAATAGCTGTGCCCGCCGTAGTGGCAATCTTGTTGGGAATCAGACAAAAAGTTGATTTGGGCGAGTGGACAAAGATTCTGCCTCATTTGATTGGTGCAATTAATACGCTTACGTCAATATTACTGATTTATGGTTTTTTTCTGATAACAAAAAAACAAATTGCCCGACACAGAAGAGTAATGTCGCTGGCATTTTTTATGGGTGGCGTGTTCTTGGTTTGCTACGTATTGTATCATCTAACCAATCCATCAACAAGTTTTGGTGGAACTGGGGCAGTCAAATACTTTTATTACTTCATATTGTTAAGTCACATACTTCTATCATTGGTTGTGTTACCGTTGGTGCTGCGTGCCTATTATTTTGCTTGGATAAAAGCATTTGATTTGCACCGAAAACTCACAAGATTTGCTTTCCCGATTTGGTTGTATGTGTCCATTACGGGCGTGATAGCTTACTTGATGATTAAGCCGTATTATCAATAAATTAAATGTTATGTTTATGAAAAAGTTGCTTATAATGGTCGGAATATTTTTGTTCAACTGTACGGTTTCGTTGGCACAATGTGCCATGTGCAGAGCCACAGTTGGCAGTAATTTGAGCGAAGGGCGTGGTGTAATTGGTACTGGGATTAATGATGGTATCTTGTTGATGTTAGTATTTACCTATCTGTCAGTACCAACGGTGATGTATGTTTGGTTCCGCACGGCAAGGAAAGAAATGCGTTTGAAAAATAAAAAAATAGACGCATTTAGAAATTTGAATTTAAACTAAACCAGTAATGATTTTATAGCAAAAAAGCGTTCGTGAAAATTATATTCACGAACGCTTTTTGTATTTAAAGTACTGATTATCAAACATTCCCGACTATTCAACCAGAACAGCCTTTCCACCAATTACATCATCTTCTACGTTTTTGTATTTAATATCCCGTTTGATTGTGCCATCTTTGTATTGTACACTCACCCGCTGATTTCGATCGGCGATTTTAACATTTCGCAACGGATTTAATCTGGCAATGCCTTCTCCTCTACCACCTTCTTCGCTGGTTTTGTTGGTTTGAAGCTTAGGCGTTTCGGCTTTTACAGGAGCTAATTGCTGGAAACGCATTTCTACAATTCCTGCTTTCATCAAGAAACTTACGGTATCGGCATTTACTTTATTCAAGAAATTACGAAATAATTCTACGGCTTCAAATTTGTAAATCAAAAGCGGATCTTTTTGTTCGTACGAAGCATTTTGAACCGATTGTTTCAAATCGTCCATGTCACGGAGGTGTTCTTTCCATTCTTGGTCAATGACACTCAACGAAATATGCTTTTCAATTTCCTTGATTAACTCACGACCTTCGCTATCAACGGCAGCTTTTAGGTTACAATAAAGACCCATGTTTTGGTTGCCATCACCAATGATTGCGATGAACGGCTCATCAACCAAAGCACGTCTATCGTTCAATACATTTACCAAAGTCGGTAGGATATTCTTACGAATCTCATCGTTTTTGGCTTTGTAAGCTCGTTCGGCTTGTTGATAAAGTCTGTCAATCAATTTAGGATTTCCTTTTGAAAATTCGCCACGGGCAATTTCGGGCTGAATCGCCAGTTTTTGCAAACAACGCAACTCAAATTCATCGTAGTTTCCTTCGGCGTTCATTACCACATCGCTGCATGTATCGTACAAAATATTGGCAATATCAAGCGAAAGTCTATCTCCAAAAAGAGCATTTTTACGGCGTTTATAAATCGTATCTCGCTGAATATTCATTACATCATCATACTCAATCAAACGTTTTCGAGTGCCGAAGTTGTTCTCTTCCACTTTCTTCTGAGCCCTTTCAATAGAGTTCGTAATCATCGAATGTTGAATCACTTCGCCCTCTTCCATACCCATTTTATCCATGACGGAAGCGATACGGTCGGAGCCAAACAAACGCATGAGCTGGTCTTCGAGCGACACAAAAAACTGCGAAGTACCAGGGTCACCTTGACGACCCGCACGGCCACGCAACTGTCTATCTACACGACGAGAATCGTGGCGTTCGGTGCCGATAATGGCTAATCCACCTGCCGATTTACTCTCCGTAGTTAATTTAATATCCGTTCCACGACCCGCCATGTTGGTTGCAATCGTGACAGTACCAGGTTTTCCTGCTTCGGCCACAATGTCGGCTTCTCGGGCGTGTTGCTTGGCGTTCAATACTTGGTGCTGCACTTTGCGAAGCGTGAGCATTCGACTCAAAATTTCGGAGTTTTCAACCGAGGTTGTACCGACAAGGACGGGGCGACCGATGCTTACCAATTCACCGATTTCATCTACTACGGCATTGTATTTTTCACGAACGGTTTTGTAAACTTTATCTTCTTGGTCGTTTCTGACAATATTTCTATTGGTTGGAATCGTGACTACATCTAATTTATAAATCTTCAAAAACTCGCCCGCTTCGGTTTCGGCAGTTCCTGTCATACCTGCCAGCTTGTGGTACATTCTGAAATAGTTTTGGAGCGTAATCGTTGCGTAAGTTTGGGTCGAATCTTCCACCTTTACATTTTCCTTTGCTTCAACGGCTTGGTGCAAACCATCTGACCAACGGCGACCGTCCATGATACGTCCCGTTTGTTCATCGACAATCAAAACTTTATTTTCCATCACGACATACTCCACATCTTTCTCAAATAAGGTGTAGGCCTTCAAAAGCTGATTAACGGCATGAATCCGCTCGGCTTTGGTCGAATAATCACGAATCAATTCATCTTTCTTGATAATTTTTTCTTGTTCATTTAGTTCGTTTGACTTGGCAATTACCGCCAAATCAACGCCCAAATCAGGCATTACAAAAAAACTATGGTCTTCACTTTCGCCAGTCAGGTAATCAATTCCTTTGTCGGTGAGTTCGATAGAGTTATTTTTTTCATCAATCGTAAAATAAAGCGGAGCGTCGGCTTCGGGCATTAACTTTTGATTTTCGGCCAAATAAATCGCTTCGGTTTCTTGCAAAACTGCCTTCATGCCAAACTCCGAAAGGAATTTAATTAATGGTTTGTTTTTTGGTAAACCTCTAAACGCACGAAACAAGGCAACGCCACCATCTTTTTTGTTGCCTGCGGCAATGAGTTTTTTGGCTTCATTCAAATAACCATTTGTCAAGGTTTTCTGTACATCGACAATTCGCTGAATACGTGGTTTTAATGACAGAAACAACTCTTCGTCACCAGTACGAGCCATTGGCCCACTGATAATGAGCGGTGTGCGGGCATCATCAACCAACACCGAATCGACCTCATCGACCATGGCGTAGTGGTGTTCACGTTGGACGAGTTCTTCGGGGTCGTTCACCATATTATCACGCAAATAATCGAAGCCGAACTCATTATTTGTACCGTAGCAGATGCCAGCCCGATAAGCATCTCGGCGGGCGGCAGTATTGGCAGGATATTTATCAATACATTCGCAGGTAATGCCATTAAACTCAAAAATAGGCCCCATCCACTCGGAGTCACGGCGAGCCAAATAGTCATTGACGGTTACGATATGTACGCCTTTTCCCGCCAAGGCATTCAAAAACGCAGGAAATGTTGCCACCAAAGTTTTACCTTCACCCGTTGCCATTTCCGAAATTTTGCCCTTGTGCAAAGCCGCTCCACCAATGATTTGCACATCATAGTGTACCATATTCCACATCATCAGATTTCCTGCGGCCATCCATTGGTTTTGCCAGATGGCTTTGTCACCTTCGATGGTGATGTGCGATTTTCGCATGGCCAACTCACGATCGAGGTGCGTAGCGGTGACTGTAATTGACTCGTTTTCAGAAAAACGACGAGCTGTTTCTTTTATGACTGCGAAGGCTTTGGGCAGAATTTCTAACAAAACAACCTCTAATTCTTTGTTTCGCTCCAACTTGAGGGCATCAATTTGCTTGAATGCAACTTCTTTGTCATCGACCTGCATATCAGGATTTTCGTCAATACTTGCTTTCAAACTATCAATTTTATTATCAATTTGTGATAGTTTTTGAGCGATATAGCTTTGCAATTCTACGGTTTTTGCACGTAACTCATCGTGTGAGAGGTTAGCGAGTTTTATGAACTCATCATTGGTGAGCTTTACGTAGGGCTGTAGCTCTTTGTTATCTTTGTCAGATTTTGTACCAAAAATCTGTGAAATTCCTTTTGTTAAAAAATTAAGCATTGTATATCTCTTGTTCGTTAATTCTGATTTTTATGAAATTTTATTTTTGCAAATACCTAACCAAAAGCTGCAAAACTGACATTATGTCAAGATTTAATTACTTGATTATGAAGTATTTGGTTAGTTATAGCCACAAATTTAACCTTTTATGACAGTTTTATAACAATAATTTTCGGGGAATTATTGTAGAAAAAAAACTTGGTATAAAGTGAGTATTACAAAATAGGCTTATTTACCTACTACAAAGGATAAAAAGACCTGTTTTTGAAAACGGGTCTTTTTACGCTAAAACCAATATTCTCAAAGCTATACCTTTGTATTGTTCTTCTGATGAAGCACCGTGCAAGTTTGCAGCATGAAGAATGCAAATAAGTTTTAAATCATTTTTTTTAACAATCTACAATTATGGCCATGACAAATGTTGGAAGTTTTTCTCTACACAATGGAGGGGGCTTCGTGGTAAGAATCTCGTTTAAGTACATTGATGACAATGGACAAACGCAACGCTCCGAAACGGGTGATGCAATTTTATTGGGGCAAACCCAGACCGTAAATCCTACTAACTTGGGGGTACCCGACGGTGTCACGCTTTGGTTATACGCTGATGTGCAAGCAGGATATGATAATCAAGCTGTTCAAGGTTTTGCTTTTCAAAATGGTAACTCTTCGGTAGCACAATACACTATCACGGGTACAACCTTAAACAATACCCTTGGTCTGATTGGGGTTGTTTCGTAAGCGTATTTTTGATTAGTTCCAACGTTGATTTTGGGGTTGGAACTAATCAAATTTAACTTCAAAACCCAACCGATTTCAATTTCAGTCCCGAGGTTTCTTCTAAGCCAAAAGCCAAGTTTAAGTTTTGTACGGCTTGCCCCGATGCCCCTTTCACGAGATTGTCTATTACGCTGGTTATCAGTAAGTTATGGCCGTGTTGTTCTAAGTGCAAGATACATTTATTGGTATTTATGACCTGTTTTAGGTCTATCTCCCCCGCCTCGCTGAGATGCGTAAAGGGGTGTGAGGCGTAGTGATTTCTGTAAAGATTTTTGGCTTCTTCGAGCGTCCCTGCAAATTTTGTGTAAATATTCGCCATGATTCCCCGACTGAAATTGCCACGGTAGGGAATGAAATTTACCATTTTATCAAAACTTGGCTGCAAACTTTTGAGGCTTTGATTAATTTCGCTCAAATGTTGGTGCGTGAAAGCTTTATAAATCGAAATATTATTGTTCCGCCAACTAAAATGCGTCGTTGCCGAAAGCGACTGCCCCGCACCCGTACTGCCCGTAACGGCACTGACATGAATATCTTCGTTTAGTAAATGAGCTTTTGCCAAAGGCAACAATGCCAATTCGATACTCGTGGCAAAGCACCCAGGGTTGGCTATTTTCGTGGCGTTTTTTATTAAATTTCGCTGCAATTCGGGTAAACCATAGATAAACCCATTGCTTTCATCACGAAAATCGGTGCTTAAATCAATTATTTTTAGGCTTGCAGGAAGGGTGTTTTCAGCCAGAAAGTTTCTTGACTCGTTATGTCCCGAACACAGAAAAATAGCTTGTACTTCATCAAAAAACATTTCGCTCGAAAACAGCAAATCGGTTTCGCCCAACAAATCTCCGTGGGTTGAATAAACGGGTTTGCCCGCCTGACTTTTTGAGTGAACAAACCCAATATTTACTGCTGGGTGGTGGAGTAAGATACGCAATAATTCGCCACCTGTGTAGCCCGCCCCGCCAATAATTCCGATGTTTATTTTCATAAAACTTGACTTTAAAATTTCTTTAAAAATAATTCAGTAATAGTCAAGGAATGTATATGTTTGCACATTGAACACATTTTTCAGCTTTACCAACACCTATTTCAAAACAACCTCCTTAATAATTATCCAGCAACCTACTACTAATACAAACCAACCAAAGGCGGGTTTTAGTTTCTCACCGTTGATTTTCTTTGATAAATAACCACCCAGTAAAATCCCCGTGACGGTACAAGCAACGAATTTTGCCAAAAAATACCAGTCTAAGCTAACGCCCGCCGAGTAATCGCCGATTGCCCCGAAAGCTGAGTTGATCGTGATAATTAAAAGTGATGTACCGATGGCTTTTTTCATGGGTAATTTTGCAAAGATAACCATCGCAGGTATAATCATAAAACCACCGCCCGCACCTACGAAGCCCGTCAAGATTCCGACCAGGATACCTTCCACAAAAATAGTCCAATAGCTAACCTCGGCCGTTGATTCATTATTGATTTGTTTGTTAGTTCTAATCATTGAGTACGAAGCTCCAATCATCAAGAGTGCAAAAACCAGCATTACCAATAGATTTTTGGAAACGATGAGCGTTTCGGACTGATAAACGATTTCGGGGATTTTGTGTATGACTATTTTTCGCATCAAAAACACCATCAAAAATGCAGGAAAAGAAAAAAACAAACCTTTTTTTAAATCAATTAATCCTTTTCTGAAATAATCAATCGAGCCAACCAGCGAAGTAATACCGACGATGAGTAGCGAGTAGGTCGTGGCCATTGTTGGCGGAACTTGAAGCACATAAACCAGCACTGTAATAGTCAGAATCGATCCACCCGCCCCCACCAGCCCCAAAGTAATACCAATGATGCAAGCTAAGATATACCCTACTATTTCCATAGATTTTAGTTACTGTTGTTCTTTTATTAGTGGTGCAATTTATAGATTTTCTGCCAGAAAAGTCTATTTTTATTGCATTTTTCTAATATATCTACTCAAAAAGGCAAGTATGGGCGAAGCTGACGATAAAAGTTTGCACCAAAATTTTATGTATAAAAGTAGTAAGTTTTCAATGCCAAGAAATGATGTAGATTCGATACATTTGAGCATTGATGAATTAAATAAACGCCTGTCACTAACCCTTTCTTTCAACGAGCGATTAGAAAAAGTAAGAGATTTATTTGTTATTCGGCTGTTGGACGGGTTTAGGATTTTCTGATTTATCGAGTTTCGTGATGAAAATATTTCTAAGAATTTAGTAGCGTGTAAATAATAAGTTGGTCATTTGATATGATTCTTTTGCCGCCATTTGTACCGTCTTTTGCGTAAAGTAGCAGCAAACGTTGCCCGGTGCTATTCGCCTTAAAAGTCGATACAACTAACAATAAAATAATTCATCTGAAATCGACCAAATTATTATTTACACGTTACTTATCAACTTCCGCTTCTTAGTATTGTACTTTTTCTGGTTTTGGTTATGGTATCTGGAGGCTTAATTGTTCGCTCAAAGTTAATGGTTTTACTTTGTCTTTCAAGCCAAATTGCCTCAACCAAACCACTGTCATTGTCTTACCTTTGATGCCATTTGTTAGCTGTACTGCTAATTTTGTTTCATTTTCATTCAAATATTCTTGACATACTCGCCATTTAGAATCCGAATCGTAATGTAACTTGTGTCGATTGTATCCTGACCCCTTGTTTGTCCGCTTCAGCGGTTCAATTAGTTCTTGCCATTTTTCTTTGTAGGTTCAAGTAAATCTATTTCAGGACAAGATATTTTGGCAATGGCAATAACATTGATGGCACGCTGAAAGTGCGGTATTTGATTTATTAAAAAGTACCGTCTAACGCTGGCAGGGTTCAAAAGCCCCACAGTGGAGCTGCTGCCAGCGTTCATTTCTGTGTAAGCAGTAGGGGAACTTTTTTTATTTTCTACTCGGCACAAACTCCCAAAAGTCCGAAACACCAATGTATTTTTCGGTGTTAATGTCGGTTTTGCCCACGAAATAGCCCATTCCGATATAAACTTTTCCCGAAACCAAAGCCTTAGAAACTTTGATATTGCCACTGCCTGGGTAGGTTGCGAAGTTGCTCCATTTGTCGGTTGCGGGGTCGTATTGCCAAATATCTCTGAAACCCTTTGCGGTGGTTTTGCCTTGCCCAAGTCCGTAATATATTTTGTCGTCAATGCCAAACATCACGCCTTCGAAGCGGTCTTCGCCTGGGAAATCGGCTTTACGAGTCCAAGTATCGGTGTCGGTATTGTATTGGTAAAACTCTTTGGTTTTGATGCTCTCTTCCTGACTTTCCGATACTAAATAACCAAAATCTTTCTTATTGATTTTTGCCGAAGCGGTGGCAAATTTATAATAAAAATTACCCGAAAATGGCTTCCGTTTTTCATAAATCTGCCCATTGTTGATGTACCAAACTTGTTTTTTAGCATCGTTTTCAAGCATAAAACCCGCATTATTTGCCATAAAACCCGTCAGCACGCCACTATTGATGGTTTCGCCATTTTGTTTGTAATCAGATTTTAGCCAAAAATCTTTAATAAACTGCGAGCCCATCGGGTAGCTTTCATTAACCGAATAACCCGCACCCAAAAGGGTAAAGTATTCTATCACCTCAAATCTGCCAACCCGCACAAAAGGTCCCAATAAAATAGGCGAATAACGAGGCGTACCTTCGGTTTTTTTAAAAATCCAATAATTATTTTCGGGAATGTACGTGCCAGTTACAACAGTTTCGGCATCAATGTTTCCGTTCATTCCGATATGGCTGAAATTATCAACTTTTCGATAATTATTTATCGTATCAAGTTTCGACATTACGCAGGTGTAAAGGTTTTCGCTTTCAAATTTAAACACTCCGCCATTATCTCTTGTCGTACTTGACGGCGGATTAAGTTTTCGCCACATCGGCGAGTCGGGCGTGTAAACTGGTGCGAGTTCGGCGGTTAATGTTTGGTCAATAATATCTTTCACGCCCACAAAACAAGACGTATGTATGACAGACAAAGAGCTGATAGTCAATAGTTTAAAAATATTTTTCATATAATTATGTGTTTAATTTCTTTATTTTCTACTCGGTACAAACTCCCAAAAATCTGATGTTCCGATATATTTTTCGGTATTGATGCTCGTTGAACCCACGTAATAACCCATGCCGATATAAACTTTTCCAGCCACTTGGGCGGTGGCTACTTTGATATTCCCGCTGCCAGGATAGGTGGCAAAGCGGCTCCATTTGTCGGTCTGGGTATCATATTGCCAAATATCCCGAAAACCCTTCGCATCGGTTTTACTCTGCCCGAGTCCGTAATAGATTTTGTCGTCAATGCCAAAAAGTACCCCTTCTTGGCGGTCTTCTCCCGCAAAATCAGCTTTTCGAGTCCAAGTATCTTTGTCAGTATCGTACTGATAAAACTCTTTGGTTTTTATTTTTTCATCCGAGCTTTCAGAAAGCAAAAACCCAACGCCTTTGTTTTTGAGTTTGATGCCCGTGGTTAGAAATTTTCCAAGAAAATTGCCCGAAAAAGGCTTTATTTTTTCATAAATCTCCCCATTATTGATTTTCCACGCTTGTTTTTTATCGTTGTTTTCTACGAAATAGCCTTTATTATTCGCCATAAAACCACTCAAAGCTACTCCGTTTACAATATCGCCAGTTTGGTTATAGTCAGACATCAGCCACCAATCTTTTATAAATCTAAAGCCATTCGGAAAACTTTCGTTGGTAGAATATCCCGAACCAAATAATGTAAAATAGGCTGTTTCTCCTGCTCTAAAATAGCCAAACGGTCCTAATAATATTGGTGAATATCGAGGAGTGGCATCAGTTTTTTGAACAAACCAACCATTATACTCGGGGTAATAAGTACCGTTCATGGTTGTTTGTGCGTCAATACTGCCAAACATATTTATTGTATTGATATTGTCTATTTCTAAATGGTCGCTTACTGTATCTCTCCGAGCCATGACACAATTATATAAATCCTCTTTTTCTGTGCTAAATACACCATCAATATATCTTGTTTTGGAGGGCGATGCCAACAGTTTCCACATCGGCGAGTCGGGCGTATGGACGGGTGGAGTTTCGGCTATTGCGGTTTTGTCAATTAAATCTTTTACGTCTTTTTGGCAAGAAAAAATACTTAATGTGCTGATTATCAATATTTTAACAATAATTTTCATAGAAATACTCGTTTATTTCCAGTCAGTTGGCGGTACGCAACCGTAGCCAGGATAGGTCGTTCGACAATCACTGTTTGGCGTAACTCTTACGACTAATGGTGGGCGTATTTCGATACTCACCTCGTCCGAAAAAGCTAAACTCGCAGGGTCGCCCATTAAGCGGCGAGTGCTTACTGCCGACACGCCAAAGAAGCCCAGTGCAAAATCTTTCTCGTTTTTTTCGTTCACAATATTACCGATAATGGTTGAAGGTAGCGGGTCGAAAATACTACCCGTGCGGGTTTTTTGTTCTTCGTATTGCTGCCAAAAAAGGTACGCCTCTTGTGAAATAGACATTTGTTTTATTTCGGCAAAATGCTGTGAAAGGGGTGCTTGAAACGGAATCGGAGAGTAATGCACCAAGCGTTTCTTGATTTCTTTGCCGTTGATAAATTTATCCGAAAAAATATTGGCGGCATCTTCTCTATTGTAAGTCCAGCACGAGCCGCCGCACGTACCATCACCGCCCGAAGTTGCTCCGTTGGTTATTCTGAGCGAAATCGAATAACTTTTCCAGCGATAATAATCCACTGTACTTTCGGAATCTTTGGTGTCAATGTAAAAGCGAACAAAGTCTTTGGTTTTATCAGCATAAATTTTTGTGATGGGCGAAATGGGCTTCATCAACTGCGGCTTTACTACATATACTTTTCCATCGGGTAGCTCAATTCGTAATGAATACGAACGCCCCGCTTCACACTGGTATTTTGTATCGGTCTGGTAAAGTGCTGGCTCGAACACATTTTGACGAAAACGAATTTCGTTGCCTTTGTCATCTTTCATGATGACCCTCGCACCATTAACCGCCAAACGTGAGGTGATGATGCTGCCCGATATAAATTTTCCCGAATAACTCAAACGTAGATTATACGGCGGAGCTTCGTTAGTGATTTCGCCATCAACTACCACAATCGGCTCTTCGTTGCGGTAGGGTAGCTCCACTTGCTCAATGCAGGAAAGCAAGAAAATGAAAGCGGTTAGGGGTAATAGTAGGTATTTTTTCATGCTTTTTCGTAAAATTTGTGGAATGACTATTTTTTTAATGCTATTTCCTGCTCGTTGTTGATTACCATTACTCACAGTACCCTCATGCTGAATAAAGATTACTTTGATCTGTTTGATAAAGATGTAAAATGCTTTCTTTCTACGTATCAAAGATAAACCAAAATAACGTATCCTATCTATTTTTGGTTTTAAATTTTTCCATAAAAAATTCACTATTCGTCTTTCACAAATACGAAAATACTACTCGTTCGGCCTTTGTCGTCGGTGCAGGAGATTTTTATTTTACCAAGGCTTGGCGTAAAGAAGAGGGGTTTATTAGCAGTCGTTTTTTGCAAAAGTCGGTCATTGATGTACCAATAAACCTCCCGAACGTCGTTGGAAGTTTGGCAGGCTAATTGTATTTGTTGCGTATCATTTTTATTGATAAAATACGCACTTCCATCATTAGGATTCGTGATGATTGGGGCATTATTTATTGTCTTGAAAACCCTCGTACAGGTCGGATTATGGGGCGGAATTTTCTCGTAAAGTATGTGTTTCTGCTCATAAAAACTCACTAATTCGGGGGTAAAATTACTGTAAAGTTTCTCTTTATAGCCATCAATGGGCAGGCATTGGGTGCAGTAACTCATTGATTCAGAGGTGTTTACATAAAATTTCTTGATATGTGTACACTTGCGGGTATGCGAAATATTTCTGATAGAATAATCTAAGATTCGGTTGCTACAATATTCGCTCGGCAAGTCGCCTGACTCGGCACACACTTGCCGAGAAACCACCGCTTCGGGCTGCCGAAACCATGTATTGCTTGCGTTATAATCAATCGTATTAAAAACCTGAAAAAGCAACGGCGTGGCGGTTTCGGCTCCGCTTAGTTCGGGTACGCCCACCCCCGAAAAATTGCCAACCCAAACCCCGACGGTATATTTTTTATTATAGCCAATACTCCAAGCATCACGCCGACCGAAAGATGTTCCCGTTTTCCATGCGATTTTTGGCAAACGGTAAGTATAATCAAAGTTATTGGGCAAATCGGGGCGTTTGATTTGAGATAAAATTTCGGTGATGAAGTAGGTGGCAGCGGGGGAAATCAGCACTTCACCCAACAGCCCCAACCCCTCCCCGATGGGGAAGGGAGCAAACCCCAGCCATTTAGCAACGGAAGCCCTCCCAAGATGGAAGGACTGTTTTTTCTCCCTCCCCGTCGGGGAGGGTCGGGTTGTTAGGTTGCACTTCTGCCACCTACCACCATTAGCAAAGGCGGCATAAAGTTGGGTCATTTCTTCGAGCGTAACGCCGCAGCCACCGAGTACGATCGAAAGCCCCAAATCTTTTTCTTGCCGCCTAACTGTCTGAAAATCAGCTTTTTTTAGTTGTTCGATTAGGTTTTTTTTGCCCAAATCTCGCACAATTTTTACGGCAGGAATATTTAGCGAATTGGCCAAAGCAAACGCAACCGAAACCTTTCCGTTGAATTTTCGGTCGAAATTTTCGGGTTCAAAACCGTTGAAATTTGTTGGTACATCGTTGATGATATTCTTCGGTGTAATGATACCTTTGTCAAATGCCGTGGCGTACAAAAGTGGCTTTAAGGCACTCCCAGGCGAACGAATAGCCTGTACGCCATCGACCTGCCCAGCGTCGAGTTTATCACCAAAACCCGCCGAACCAACGTAGGCCTCTACCTGCATAGTTTCGTTGTTAATCACCAGCACGGCCGCATTATTGATGCCCATTGCCCGTGTTCGATTGGCATAATTTGTTACCATTTGCTCAACTTTTGCTTGCATGGCTTGCTTGATACTTGCTTGAATAATGGCTTTTTCGGGAAATTCTTTTTTCAGTCGGAGCGAAAGGTGCGGGGCATTTTTGGGTGCTTCGTGCCGAAAAACATTCAAAGGCTCACGCAGAGCATCGTTAATTGCCTGATTATCAAATAGTTGTGCGGCTTGAAAGCGTCGCAGCCACTTGTTGCGTTCTTCAACAATCAGCGGGTTTTTTGTGCCTAATTTCAAACTCGTTGGGCGATTCGGAATAATAACCAGAGCCGTGACTTCGGCCAAACTCAACCTATCGGGTGATTTTTGAAAATACAAATACGAAGCCGATTTAATGCCTTCAATGTTCGACCCGTACGGCACAAGGTTGAGGTACAGTTGTAGGATTTCGTCTTTTGAGTAAAAGATTTCCAACTGCATTGCCCGAAAAATCTCGGAGATTTTATTGAGATACGTCCGCTCGTTGGGGTTCAACATTCTGACGACCTGCATCGTGATGGTACTCGCTCCCGAAGTGCGGCGTTTTTTGGTGATATTATTGAAAATCGCTCGACAAATTGCCACGGGATTTACCCCAAAATGATACTGGAAAAATCGGTCTTCTTTTGCCAAGATTGCCTTGCGTAGCGTTGGGTTAATTTCGTTTAACTCCACAAACATTCGCCATTTATCATCAGTACTCAAAAAAGCGTGCAAGATTTCGCCATCAGCATCGGTGATGATTGTAGAATAGTATAGATTTACTTTTGGTGGAAAAATAAGATTGAGTAGCAGCAAAATACCAAAGAAAACTGCAAGGAATTTTACCCAACGCTTTTTAAAAAGTAGTAGAAATATTGATTTTATTCGGTCAATCATAAAAATAATGTAGCAGACATGGCACGAATTAAACGAATTTATACCAATTTTATGCAAATTAATTTCAAACCCAACCCCATGAATATCAAACTCAAATCTCAACTCCGCAAAATCACTACCTTTATCTTTGATGTCGATGGCGTACTCACCGATGCCACGGTAGTTGCTCTCCGTGGGGGCGAATTGGCACGGGTTTTCAACGTAAAAGATGGTTATGCCTTGGGAAAAGCCATTCGGTCGGGGTATCGGATTGCGATTATTTCGGGCGGAAAAGAAGAAAGTATCCGTGAGCGACTGGCCCCTTTTGGTATCAAAGATATTTTTTTGGGTGTGCGAACTGACCAAAAACTATCGGTTTTTGATAAATACATTGCCGAAAACAACCTTTCGGCTGACGAAATAGTATTCATGGGCGACGACCTGCCCGACTGGGAAATAATGAAACACCGCCCTGTACTTTCGGCTTGCCCCGCCGACGCCGTAGAGGAAATCATCGAAGTAGCTGATTTCAACTCAACCCGAAAAGGCGGCGATTGTGCCGTGCGAGAAGTAATCGAACTCGTAATGAAAGAGCAAGGCAAATGGATGAAAATATTTTGATTAGGTATGATGTATTAGATATGATGTATGCTCATTTACTCACATTCAACCCCAAACTATGAAACGACGAGATTTTATGAACTTAACCACAGCAAGTACCCTACTTTCACCATTTGATGTGCTGGCACAGGAGAAAATGCCCATTTTTGAGTCAAATGCAAGCTTTCAGCTAAAAATAATGGGTACAAATTGGGGCTGGCAAGGCTCGGTTGATGGTTTTTGTGCGGCAGCAAAGAAAGAAGGTTACGACGGTATCGAAATGTGGTGGCCTAATGAAGTAAAAGGACAAAAAGAACTCTTTGATGCTCTTGAAAAGCACGACTTAGCAATTGGCTATCTCTGCGGGGCAAGCCAGAAAGATGCTACCCTAAATCTCGAAAATTTCAAGAAAGCGATTAATGCCGCCTCTACGCAGTCGCCTAAAAAACCGCTTTATATCAATTGCCATAGCGGGCGTGATTTTTTTTCTTACGAACAGAACAAACCTTTTATTGACCATACGAGCGAAGCTACCGCCAAGACGGGCATAAAGATTTGCCACGAAACTCACCGTGGGCGAATGTTGTTTGCTGCACACATCACCCGAAACTTTATTGAAAAAAATCCTGCTCTGCAACTCACCCTTGATATTTCGCACTGGTGCAACGTACACGAATCGCTGCTCGAAGACCAAACCGAAACCGTGGCTATGGCATTGGAGCGAGTCGAACACCTGCACGCTCGCATTGGGCATCAGGAAGGGCCACAAGTCAATGACCCAAAAGCTCCCGAATGGGACTCGGCCGTGAAAGCACATCTGGCTTGGTGGGACAAGGTGATGGAACGAAAAATGAAAGAGGGTGGCACAATGACGATTTTGACCGAGTTCGGTCCGCCAAACTACCTGCCAACGCTGCCCTATACCCAGCAGCCCGTGGCCGACCAGTGGGCAATCAATGTTTATATGATGCAAATATTGCGAAAAAGATACTTGAAGTAAGAATAGTACAAAAATAGACCGAGCTACCTAAAAGTTGATAGCTCGGTTCTGTCGTTCATGGAAAACAAGAAAGCACGTAAATCTTTTCAAACTATGAAAAAAATTCTACTCTGATTATGTTAGTCTAAAAAACGTACCAAACTTGGCACACCCCCATCGAACTACGCACTAAAATTAGCAAGTGGATACAAATGTGGATAAGTCGATTATTCTGTATTGTATTCTTGTTTTTCTCTATCACTAAAATATCCAATCTCACAAACAAGAAATCACCATTCGTATAAATCTCGAATAATATCTCCGCATTTGCTTTACGTTTGCCTTGCTTTTACCCCAAAGTTTTTTTGTGAAAAAGCCAAAATATCTAAACCGTCATAAAATTATGTTTTTAGTCGTTATTGGAGTTATTATCATGGTAGTAGGATTTTCTATCAATACTCCTTCGTTGCAGTTTTCTCGTTTTTCTCGCCCACTCAAATTTGTGGGTATTGCAGTAATTTTATTTGGCTTGGCATCTTCTACAGTCAAGCAGATTGACGCTGGTCGGGTGGGTGTGCAGTCACTTTTTGGAAGTGTAAAAGAAGGTACGCTCACGAGTGGGCTAAACTTCGTAAATCCGCTCGTTGATGTGGCCGAGTTTGATACCCGTACCCAAAACTACACGATGTCGGGTGTCCACAATGAAGGCAAGCAACAAGGCGATGATGCCATCAGGGTACTTTCGTCTGATGGTTTGGAAGTAGTCATTGACCTGACGGTGCTTTACAGAGTGCAACCCGAGCAAGCACCAACGATTTTGAAGAAAATCGGTACGGAGTACGAAGACGTAATCGTGCGTCCGATTACTCGTACCCGTATTCGAGATATTTCGGCCTATTACGAGGCTGTGGCCTTGTATTCGACTAAACGAGATGAGTTTCAGGGACGAATATTTAAATCAATCGAAGCTGATTTTAAAGCACGAGGATTAGTTTTGGAGCAATTATTGGTCAGAAATATCAATTTGCCCGAATCGGTGAAGAAAACCATCGAATCGAAAATTAATGCCGAGCAGGAAGCCCAAAAGATGCAATTTGTGTTGCAGAAAGAAAAACAAGAAGCCGAACGGAAGCGGGTAGAAGCACAAGGTATTTCGGATTATCAGCGAATAATCACAACAACGCTGACCGACAAACAGCTACAATACGAAATGATTAAGGCTCAAAAAGAAATTGCGATTTCGCCCAATACAAAGGTTATCATCATGGGTGGTAAAGGAAATACGCCAGTGATTTTGAACGACAAGTAGATTTCGTTCCAATAGCATTTATGAACAAAAAAGCCTCGCAGGATTTGCAAGGCTTTTTTATTTATACTTTAAAGTGTAATACCAAAACGCCGAAAGAACAGTAAATGTTTCATACTTGAAAAATTATTGTATTATTTTTCAAAAAATGTTTATTTTTACTATTTCTTAGAAAAACGTGTCCTAAGTTATTAAATCATTCTTCAATTCTATCATTCGCTCATTAATCCCATGCGTCAGTCGATTATCTACGAAGTCACCATCAATTATATCGGCTCGTTGAGCGAAGTTCGGAAACGTGAGCCGTTTGTGGTTTATTTTTCAAATCTCAAACGTGCCATCGAGTGCGTACAAAGTAATTTAGCCGTGAATGGCTGGCAGCAAAAAAAAGTAAATTATACGGCAGTTTATCGCACGCTCAAAGTCAAGAATAAGTTCGTCTGTGATTTTGATGCCATGAAAGTAAAGTTTTTCCAAGTAATAATCACAACAAAAACGCTGAACCCGCTACTGACTACGCTCGGTATTGATGAGTTTCCGACTTTGAAAAAATGAAATTTTTTCTTTACTTTGTGCAATTAGTGAAAAGTCAATAGACCATCGACAACCGCCGATAGATTTCGGAGTTTATCAAAAACTAAGGGATTTCCATCGACCTTCGTCTATCGACTTTTTCAATACTTTAACCCTAAAATATGATGAACCTCTTAAAACCTAAATTAAGTTTTGCCCAAATCATCAATATGAATGTCGGTTTTTTCGGCATTCAGTATAGTTTTGGTTTGCAACAAAGTGCCGTCAATCCTATTTATGATTTCTTGGGGGCAAGTCCCGACGCAATTCCGATGCTCAACTTGGCAGGGCCAATGACGGGGCTTTTGGTACAACCCATCATCGGAGCGATGTCCGACAAAACCTGGTCACCCCGCTTTGGCCGTCGCAAACCGTATTTTTTGGTCGGAGCGATTCTTTGTAGTTTGGCACTGTTTGTATATCCATTCAGTAGCTCACTTTGGATGGCAGCGGGTTTGCTCTGGATTTTGGACGTGGGCAATAATACCGCCATGGAGCCATACCGAGCATTTATTGCTGACAAGTTAGACCCTTCGCAGCAGCCGACGGGTTTTCAATCACAAAGTTTTTTTACGGGTTTGGGGCAGACCTTGGCTAATTTATCCCTGTTTGTTTTTCCGATGATTTTTATTGGAAAAACGGGTGCGTTGCCCACTTGGGTTTACGCTTCGTTCTTTTTGGGGGCAATTTGCTCCATCGGCTCGATTTGGTGGAGTATGCAGAGTACGTCCGAAATCCCGCCGACCGCCGAGGAATTGAAAGAAATGCAGGAAAAACCCTTGAATATCCTTTCGCCCTTTACTGATGTATTTGGTGCAATTGCCACAATGCCCAAAGTTATGTGGCAATTGGCTTTGGTTTACTTATTTCAGTGGTACGCTTTGTTTTGTTACTGGCAGAATGCTTCCAAAAGTATTGCTTTATCAGTTTGGAAAACTACGCCCGCCGAAGACCCCGAATTGTACGGCAAAGCCGTCGGCTGGACGGGCTTGGTAAACGGTTGGTACAATGTCGTGATGTTTTTGGTGGCGTTTAGTTTAGTAGGTTTTGCCAAGAAATATTCACCCAAGATGGTACACGCATTTTGTTTACTTTTGGCGGGCATTGGCCTCTTGGCTTTCCCGCATATCGAAGACAAAAACCTGCTTTTTCCCGCCATTACGGGCTTTGGCATCGGTTGGGCGAGCATGATGGGGATTCCGTATTTGATGGTTGTGGGCGATATTCCGAAAGAAAAATACGGTGTCTATATGGGTATTATCAACATGATGATTGTGATTCCGATGTTGATTCAAAACTTTACTTTTGGTTATATTTTGAAGAACTTTTTGGATAATGACCCCCGCAATGCCATCACGCTTGCGGGCATTTTCTTGCTTATTGCGGCTGGAGCAACGCTATTGATAAAATCAAAGAAAATAGACAATGACCTTGCAATGCCAATGGGCGGCGGTGGACATTAAGGAGTTGAAACTACAATATTTTGCGGGCCGATTACTCCCAACAGCCTAAATGTGGCACACCCAGCGTAGGTCGCCTTCGAGTGTAGATAGCCCTTCGTAGATGTGCCACATTTATTTTAACCCATTACTAAACAGATATAACGACCAAAAATCAGTACAAATCTGCTTAATCTCTGTCATCAGTGTACCAACAGGACGGTTCAAAATTTTTATAAGAAAACCGTTGAAATAAAATTGAATTATTTTGAAATTTTATATAAAATAATTAATATTGTACTGCGTTAGTACAGTACCAAAAAAACAACTGCTATTCGGCAACTATTGAAGCCGAAATCTTACAAACCTCTTCATCAAAAATATAAAAATATTAAGAAAAATTTGGAACAAGAAAAGACCTTTCTTATAATTGTACCAAATACACTTAATCCAGTAAGTTCATTCAGAAAACCTTACTCTTTCGGTGGTTTATAAACCTTAATCAATTTTTTTCTAATTATTTAACTTAATCAAAACTATGAAACAAAACTACTTTGTTCCTATCAAGGGGGCTCTGTTTTGCGGGTTATTGTGGCTGATGTCCGTAACGGCTTTTGCCCAAAAATCTGTAAGTGGAAAGGTGAGCGATGCCCAAGGCGGCGGTCTGCCAGGTGCGAGCGTAAGTTTAAAAGGTACTACAACTGGTTCAATCAGTGATGCAAGCGGTAGCTACAAGATTAACGTACCAAATAGTGGCGGAACGTTGGTATTCAGCTCAATCGGCTACAAAACGCAGGAAGTATCACTATCAGGAGGCCAGAGTACAGTAAATGTATCGATGGAAGAAGATGCTTCGACCTTAGATGAGGTAATCGTAACGGGTTACACCTCAGAAAAAAAGCGTGACATCATTGGTTCAGTTTCGGTTGTAAA
Source organism: Emticicia sp. (assembly GCA_031378715.1). Lineage (GTDB taxonomy): Bacteria > Bacteroidota > Bacteroidia > Cytophagales > Spirosomataceae > Emticicia. The sequence goes on along the minus strand of JANNEN010000495.1, from coordinate 13,324 downwards.
CACCAAGACAACCTTACAACAGCCAAGCTCAAACTTAGCAAATATGCTTCAAGGTAGAGCGGCGGGTGTGACGGTCAGTGGTACTGGAGCTCCAGGTGCGGCAGCAAAGGTGCGTATCCGTGGATTTACATCTTTCGGTAATAACGACCCTTTGTATGTAATTGATGGCGTACCAACCGACAACGCTAACGCTTTGAACCCACAGGATATTGAGTCAGTACAAGTCTTGAAAGACCCAGTATCTGCTTCAATCTACGGTTCACGTGCGGCTAATGGTGTAATCGTTGTAACAACTAAACAAGGTAAAGAGGGTAAAACTGACATCTCTTATGATGGTTATTACGGTGTACAAAACATTCCTGACAGAGCCTATCCAAAAATGTTGAACACGGCTGAGTATTACAGTTTCTTACAAAAATCATTTGAAGGAGCAGGTATTCCTTTCAGAAGCTCAATTTTCCAGAACGGTGTTCCAAGATACTTGGTTACAAGTATGGACGTGAGAACTCGCCCGACCGATGGTACAAATCCTGATCTATCAAAATACAATGTAAATACATTAGTATCTGATGGTACTTATCAAATATCAGAAACAAGTGCAGGTACTGATTGGTTCCGTGAAATTACACAACCAAATGCGGCCGTGCAAAGTCACCAGATTTCAGCAACGGGCGGCACTGACAAAGGTAGCTACTCAATGGGCTTAAACTATTTTGGCTCAGAGGGTGTTTTCAAGCAGTCAAACTTAGAAAGATACACACTGAGAGCCAATACAAGATTTAAACCAAAAAAATGGTTGACCGTTGGAGAAAATTTTCAATTAGCTTTTGTGCGTCAAAAAGGTGCCAATGGTAATCCCTTCGACTTAGGTGGCGGTCTTGACTTTTCGGGCGAAGGTGGTCCTTGGGCTCAGGCCTATCGTATGGTTCCTTACATTCCTGTAACCGACATCAAAGGCAATTGGGGTGGCAATGGTATGGGAGAATCGGGTAATGGAACAAACCCAGTAGCTCAGCTAAGCCGTAGCCAGTACAACCGTTATAATGGTTATAATTTCTTTGGTAATGTGTATGCCCAAATCGAGGTTTATAAAGATTTGATTGCTTCTACTTCGTTTGGTATTGACCAAAGGTTCGGTAACGGTAGCCAGTTCAACTACCTTACTTTTGAGCGTGCCGAAAACATAAAGAATAATAATTTCAGTGAATATTATTTTAATGGTGGTTCTTGGACTTGGACAAACAGTTTACAGTACAAGAAAGACATCGGTGCTAATCATTCTATCAAGTTATTTGCCGCAACGGAATCAATTTTCGAGCAGTTTAGAAGTATTGGTGCGAGTCGTACTGACTATGATTTTAATGACCCATTATTCTGGTCGTTAAATACAGGTAAGAATTTACCACAAAATGGTGGAGCCCCAGGTACACCACGCACCTTAGCGTCGTATATGGGAAAAGCCGAATATCAGTTGATGGATAAATACTTATTCAGTGCAACGGTTCGTCGTGATGCTTCATCAGTTTTCGGTGCAGATAATCGTGTGGGTGTTTTCCCAGCATTTGGTTTTGGTTGGAGAATTTCACAAGAAAATTTCATGAAATCACTACCAATGGTCAATGATTTGAAACTACGTGGAGGCTGGGGTCAGATGGGTAGCCAAAGAAACGTTGGTTCGACCAACGCATACTCATTCTTTGGAGCCAGTATTGGTGGTACAGCCTATGACATTACTGGAAATAATGGAGCACCACAAATTGGTTATCGTCCAGATGTTGTCGGTAATCCAAATACTAAATGGGAAGCTGCCGAGATGGTAAATATTGGTATAGACGGCAGTATGTGGAATGGTAAATTAGATTTCTCTTTGGAGTACTTTAATAATACCACCAAGGACTTATTAGTCGACCGTCAGCGTAATGGTTTAGAGCCAAATGTTGGACAGCCCAAAATTAACGTTGGTACGATGGTAAACAAAGGCTTTGATGCCTCAATTAGTACAAGAGGTAAAATTACCAATGATTTGAAGTATGACCTTGGGTTTACTTTCACGAGCTACAAAAATGAAGCTGTAAAAATTGATGCCGAAGGTACATCAGCTATTTTATTTGGTGCAGGTCGCTTAGGAAATATACAGAAAATTGAAGCTGGACAGCCACTTTCTTCTTTCTGGGGCTGGATTAATGACGGAATCTTCCAAACTCAAGCCGAAGTTGATGCCCACGCTAAAATGGCTTATAAGCGGGTTGGTTCTTGGAAAATTAGAGATGTAAGTGGCCCAGATGGCAAGCCAGATGGCGTGATTGATGGTAATGACCAAACATACATTGGCAATCCGATTCCTAAGTTCCAAATGGGAACTGACTTGACTTTGAAATACAAGAACTTCGATTTTCAAACATTCTTGTTTTGGAATTATGGCAACGACCTCTACAACTACACCAAGTGGTGGACACATTTGAGAGGATTCGTGGGTGGTGTAAGTGCCGATGCTTTGTACGATTCTTGGACTCCTCAAAACACTGGAGCCTCTTTACCAGTTCTTAATACAAATGATAATTTCTCGGGTGTAATTTCGAATAGTTATTACGTAGAAAAGGGTTCTTTTTTGAGAGCAAGACAAATGCAATTAGGCTATACCGTACCTGGCGATTTGACTAAAAAACTTGGTTTGAGCAGAGCCAGAGTGTATGTTCAGGCTCAAAACGTATTTACAATTACAAAATATTCTGGACCAGATCCAGACATTGGTATCCAAGGTGGTAGCGACTTGCAAATGGGTGTTGATCAGTTCAGAACACCAGCTCCTCGTACAATTATCTTTGGTCTTAATTTTGGATTTTAATCACAATTAACTTAAATAAAAAATGAAAAACAACGTTAAAGTTTTCGTTGCCGCCACAGCCTTGTCAGTAACAATGGTAGTTTCGTGCAAAGAAGAATTTTTAGACAGAAAACCCTTGGGTGCAATCTCAGAAGATGCAATTGCCAACTCGGCAGGTGTTGAGGGTTCATTGATTGTTGCTTACCGTACATTGGGCGGTAGCAATATTGGCAACTGGTACACAAGCCCAATGAATTGGGTTTGGGGTGGTGTGCGTTCGGACGATGCTTACAAAGGTACAGAAGCATCTGATCAGGGTTCGGAAATAAATCCAGTTGAACGTTTTGAAGTACTGCCAAACAGTGGGTCAGTTTCAGCTAAGTGGAGAGCAGCTTATGACGGTGTTGGAATGACAAACGTAGTTCTACGATTATTAGAAAAAGCCAAAGATATTCCAGAAGCTGATCGCAAGCGTATTACTGCTGAAACGAGATTTTTGAGAGGTTATCACCATTTTGAAGCAAAAAGAACGTTTAATAATGTTCCTTACGTTGATGAAAAAGTACAAACAACGGCTGAATATAAAGGTGTTACAAACACCGCAAGTATATGGCCGCAGATTGAAGCTGATCTGAAATTTGCTTATGATAATCTTCCAAACATTCAAGCACAAAAAGGCAGAGTAAACAAATGGTCGGCTGGTGCTTTGTATGGCAAGGCTTTGATTTATCAAAACAAATTTGCGGAAGCAAAAGCAGTATTTGACCAAGTGATTGCCAACGGAACGACTAACACAGGCGAGAAGTTTGGACTTATCAATGAGTTCAAAAATGTATTCCGTGGAGAAGCTGAAAGTAGCAAGGAAATTATTTTCTCGGTACAATATACCGTTGGAGATGGTACTGGTGGAGCAAATAGCAACAAAGATGCCGAACTAACAAACCCGCATAATGATGGCCCAGTAGGTTGTTGCGGATTTTATCAGCCTTCACAAACATTAGTGAATGCTTTTAAAACTGATAAAGGTTTGCCGCTTTTTGATACATACAACAATGTGAATATCAAAAACCATGAGTCCAATGCAGCTAATTTTGTTGATGCAAGCGAGTTAGACCCCCGTCTTGACTATACCGTTGGTCGTGTGGGTATTCCTTACAAAGATCACGGTCCAGCCAAGCCATCTTGGATTCGTAACTTAGCTAATGGCGGCCCGTGGATGCCAAATAAGCACATCCAGTGGAAAGATGAAGTAGGTACATACTTCGTTTCTGGCGGTTGGGGTCAAGGTCAATTAGGTAAAAACCAAACTATTATGCGTTACGCTGACTTGATTTTGATGGCAGCCGAATGTGAAGTAGAAGTCGGAAGCCTTACAAAAGCCCAAGAGTATGTAAACGCAGTGCGTGACCGTGCCGCCAAATCTACGGTGGTAACAGATGCAGGAAAGCCAGCCGCAAACTACAAAATTAGTACTTATACTGGTGCGTGGACTGATAAGAATATAGCTCGTACTGCGGTTCGTTTTGAGCGTCAGTTAGAGTTAGCCATGGAAGGACACCGTTTCTTTGATTTGGTTCGTTGGGGAATTGCCGAGCAAGTTAGAAATGCTTTCATTGCGAGAGAATCAAAAATCAGAACGCACTTAGCTGGCTCAACTTTCAGAAAAGGTAAAGATGAGTATTTGCCGATTCCTGAAAATGTAATTCAGCAAAGCTCAATTGATGGTAAACCAAATTTAGCCCAAAATCCAGGATATTAATTTAATTCTGAGTTTTGAATGCTGAATTATATTTTTCGCATAATACCAAAAACGTCATGCAGGATTTATTTCCTGCATGACGTTTTTAGTTTATCTTTGTTGATGAAAATTTTAGAAAATAAAATGCAAAAACGCTCACGCTACATCATTTTTCTCGTAAGCATATTTACACTTTCTTGCAAAGAAAAAACGCTTTTTACTCAACTATCTTCCCAAGATACAGGTATCAGTTTTGCCAACCGAATTGCCGAAAATGATACACTCAATATCCTGACTTTTGAGTATGTATATAACGGTGGCGGCGTAGCCATGGGAGATTTTAATAACGATAACCTGACCGATATTTACTTTACTGGAAACACTACCGAAAACAAACTTTACCTCAACAAAACCAAAGCGGGCGAAGCCTTACACTTTGAGGATATTACCCAAAAAGCGGGCGTAACGGGCGATAACCGATGGTCGTCGGGTGTGGCGTTGGTTGATATTAATAATGATAGCTTGCTCGATATTTACGTTTGTGCAACAGCCCGAAAAACCGTAAAACAGCGTACCAATATGCTTTACGTCAATCAGGGCATTGGTAAAGATGGTGTGCCGACATTTAAAGATATGGCTGCCGAATATGGCATTGCCGACACCACCCACACCACAAATGCCGCTTTTTTTGATTACGATAACGATGGAGATCTGGATCTTTACTTGGTCGTAAATGAAATGGACGAGAGTAATTTGCCGAATAAATATCAAGAAAAAGGAAAGATAACGGCTTCGAGGAGGAGTGACAGGTTGTATAGAAATAGCCCCCTAACCCCCAAAGGGGGAACTCATTTTGTAGATGTTACAAAGTCAGCGGGGATTTTTGATGATGCCTTCGGGTTGGGTGTCAATATCACGGACATTAACCAAGATGGCTGGAAGGATATTTATGTCACCAATGATTATTTGACCAACGATATGCTTTACATCAATAACCACGATGGCACATTTTCGGAGCAAGCCAAGGCGTACTTCAAACACACCTCCTACTCGGCCATGGGCAATGACGTAGCCGATATAAATAATGACGGCTTGATGGATATTATTGCCGTGGACATGATGCCCGAAGGTAACTACCGCAAAAAAATGATGACTCCCGCCAATAGCTACGTGAGCTACCAAAACAATGATAAATTTGATTACGTTTACCAGTATCCTCGCAACACTTTGCAGCTCAATCAAGGTAAAAACCCCGCTACTGGTCAGCCAATGTTTAGTGAAATCGGACTTTTGGCGGGTATTGCCCAAACCGATTGGAGCTGGACTCCGATGGTGACTGATTTCGACAATGATGGTTTTCGAGATATTATCATCACCAATGGCTTTCCGAGGGATATTACTGACCAAGATTTTTTGGCTTATCGAACGGAAGTCAATAATTTGATGTCACGACCGATGCTTTTAGAATATGTTCCGAAGGTAAAATTGACTAATTATGCCTTTAAAAATACTGCCACCAACGGGGCTATCCAATTCGAAGATGTAACTAAAAAATGGGGAATTACTCAGCCAACTTCTTCAAACGGAGCCGCCTACGCCGACCTTGATAATGACGGTGATTTGGATTATGTGGTCAATAATATTAATGACTCGGCGTCGGTTTATCAAAATAACGCCATGCAGCTAAAGCCCGAAGAAAGTAATTTTTTACGGGTGAAATTTAAAGGAAATATGCCAAATTTGGCAGGTTTGGGAGCTTGGATTGAAATACAATATGCGAATAAGCAAAAACAAGTTTATGAGCATTCGCCGTACCGAGGATATTTATCAACCGTTGAGCCTGTGGCACATTTTGGGTTAGGAAAAACTAAAAATGTATTGCAATTAAAAGTGATTTGGCAAAGTGGAAAAATGCAAATCATTACCGATATTAGAGCAAATCAAGTGATTACGGTCGAAGAAAAAAATGCCGCTTTACCCCTGCCCGATGTAGCTTTGGCGAAAGCAAATCCAATTTTTGGTGATATTTCAGAAATACTCAACGTAAACTACACACACGAAGAAGAAGATTACATTGATTTTAATGTACAGAAATTATTGCCGCATAAATTCTCACAATTTGGCCCATCACTTTCGGTGGGCGATGTAAACGGCGATGGCATCGAAGATATATTTGTGGGCGGGGCGAACAATCATAAAGGTAAATTTTTGATTCAAAACAAAGAGGGAAAATTCAGCATACAAGACTTACTTTCGGGAAAAGATGGAACAGAAAAAATCTCCGAAGATATGGGTTCGCTACTTTTTGACGTAGAAAATGATGGTGACTTAGACCTTTATATTGTCAGTGGAAGCTCAGAATTTGCCCCAGATTCGCCTGCTTTACAAGATAAACTGTACATAAATGACGGAAAAGGACATTTTGAATGGCAAGAAAATGCGTTACCGAAGTTTCTAAAAAGTGGCTCGTGCGTAAAAGCCGCCGACTACGACCACGACGGAGATTTAGACCTCTTCGTGGGCGGGCGGGTTGAACCATCGGGTTATCCGAAGGCGGTTAGTAGTTATATTTTACGCAACGACCCCACCCCTAACCCCTCCCCAAAAGCTAATCTTGTAGGGGTTTTGAAAAATGAATCAAAAATGAAGGAAATTAGCATTAAAAACCTCACCCCCAGCCCCTCTCCAAAAGAGAGGGGAGTTAAAAGCCCCGCACGGCGTACCGTTCCCTTTTGGGGAGGGTTGGGTGGGGTTCATTTCACCAACGTGACCGCCCAAGTAGCACCGCAACTCCAAAATATTGGCATGGTTTGCGATGCCACTTGGTCGGATTATGACAATGACGGCTGGCAGGATTTGGTGCTTGCGGGAGAATTTATGCCAATTACTTTCTTGAAGAACGAAAAAGGTGTCTTCGGCTCCGCTCAGACACCCAAAAACGGCTCCGCTCAGACACCGAATACGTCTATCGCCAATAAAATCGGTTGGTGGAATAGTATCACTTCGGGCGATTTTGATAATGATGGTGATATGGATTATATCGCAGGAAATCTGGGAATAAATACCCTCATGCGAGCATCGGGCGAACAGCCGTACAGCATTTATGCCAAAGATTTTAATAATGACGGTTTCTATGATGCCATTCCGACGGTTTTTTACAAAAATTCGGCAGGAAAACCCCAAGAATTTCCGTACAATACCCGTGATGATTTGGCAAAGCAATTTGTGCAAACCCGCCAGCGTTTTCAGAATTATGCGAAATTTGCCGAAGCAGGAATCAATGACATCTTGAAACCCGAAGAGCTAAAAGATGCCTTGATTTTACGGGCAAATTGGTTCGAAAGTAGTTATATCGAAAACAAAGGAAATGGACAATTTGAAGTAAAGGCTTTGCCCATTCAAGCACAGTTTGCTCCTATTTTTGGCATGATTGCCCAAGACTTTGACCAAGATGGTAATTTGGACGTACTGCTTGCGGGTAATGATTTTGCTGCCGAAATTTCGGGTGGGCGACAAGATGCCTTGAATGGTTTATTGCTAAAAGGCGGTGGAAACGGCACTTTTAAAGCAATTTCGCTTGAAAAAAGTGGTTATTGCGTATCGGGCGATGCCAAAAGTCTGGTAAAGGTCATGAATCCCGCAGGGAAATTATTGACTGTAACATCTCAAAATAAGAAAGATTTGAGATTCTTTGCATACCATTTTCCAGTACGAATGATTACACTGAAAGCAAATGAAACTACGGCACTATTGACGCTAAAAAATGGCAAAATCCGCCGAGAGGAAATGAGTTTTGGTTCATCATTTTTATCGCAATCATCTCATAATCTGACTATTAGTTCGGACGTACGCAGCATTGAGATTATTGATACCAAGGGAGCTAAACGAATCGTAAAGCTATGAAAACTATTTTGCCTCAATGCTTCGGGCAGTCACATTGGCTTTTTTTTCTGAATAATCCCCACATAAAGCCTTTTTTTCGGCGGTAGCTTCCGTTTTTGTTTTTTCGTCCGCCATCGTTTGATTTTTGTATTTCAGACTGCGTAAATATCTTATAATCAGCCGCTTGCGAAAATTCGGGCGTGAGTGTTAATAACCCTAAAATGGCAAATACTATTACTTTTTTCATCTTGTTTTGCTTTTATTCTTTAACGAAATAACTTCTCAAAAATTACGCCACAGTGATACTTTCAACCGAAAAAGCCAAAGGCTTTTCGGCAAAGAGTGCCTTGGTTTTTGCCCAAGTGGTTCGGAAAAGTTCCGAATCTCGGTAGTTGTTCAAGTCGATTTCGGAGTTCCAGTGGCTGTGGGTCATAAAGGTTTTTGGGTCATTAATATCCCGCAAAAGTTCGAGGTACTGACAACCCGCCATTGCTCGAATTTTATCTTTTGAAGCCTCGAATATTGCCTGAAACTCATCGGTGCTTTCTTCCCGAAATGTCATTCTGACGTAGCGTATGAGCATGGTTTTAGGTTTTAGGGTAACTCAGAATCTCGGCTAACGCTGGCAGGGGTTTTGTAACCCTGCCAGCGTTCATTTCCATATAATTTATTTAACCGTTTTTATTTAAGCAAAGAAAAACATCACCCAAACCATTGCTGAAGTGAGTAATCCCGCATAAAAAATATCCGATTCATAGAATGGAATATCTTCTTTTTCTTGCCTCAAATACCACAAAAATAAGCCCATTGTAAGCAAAGCACTCGGAAAAGCGGCAAATTGTGGCGAAATGACATTGGTCAAACACAAAACAATCAACGGAACTTGAATAACCGAAAACCTCAAAACTGCTTCTCGAATGCCAGAAAAAGAAACACTTAAATCATGCTCTTTGATGAAACCATCTTGCTTGTTGAAAATATTACTAAGCACAAAAATAACGATTGAGCCAAGCACAAAAATCATAAATACTCGGTAAAGAAAATTAAATTCTGCTCCGAACGTATCGTGTATAAAAGGAATATTTGTCAAAAAATGATTATAAACAAAGTCGCAAGTTAGCCCGATAAATGGTGAGGTAATCAAAACAATTACTGCCGCTACGGGGTTGGTTTTTTTCCACAAAACTCCCCAGAAAAACACCACAACCAGACCTGGCTTTATATAGGAAGTTTGATTTGCTAATTTCAAGAAAAAATTATCGGTCGAATTTGGGTCATAAGTCTTCAACGCCAAAAACCCAGCAATGACGCACATAATTAACACAAAAACTTGCCCAAAACGCACCGTTTGCTTATCAGAAGCACTTGGATTGATGTATTTTCGGAAAATATCAAAAGCCATCATCGTCGAAACCGAGTTCATCATTGAGTAAATTGCTGAGAAAATAGCACAAGTCAAACCCGCTAAAATCAAACCGATAAAGCCATAACCCGAAGGCACGACGGTTTTCAATAAAGTCAAAAAAGTATCATCGGGCTTCACAACGTCAGCCCCAAAACGGGCTTTGAATAAATAGAAAGCAGCCGTGCCAACGGCAATCGAAAAGAACGGAATGATGAGTTTCAAAAATCCTGCGGCAATCGTACCGAGCTTGGCATCACGGTCGGTTTTGGCGGCCAATACTCGCTGTACTTGGTATTGATTAGTTGTCCAGTAAAAAAAGTTTAGCACCGTCAAACCTGTAAAAATGCCACTCCACGGCAGTTTTGGGTGGTTGGAAGGCAAATAAAGGTGCATTTTGTTGGCTTCGGCGTGATCTAATTTTAGCAAGCCTGATAATCCACCAATTTCGGGTTGCATATAGGTTAGCGTTCCCATCAGCAGGATAGAAATTATCATAATTACCGTCAGAATATTATCGGCAACAACAACCGATTCCATGCCCCCAAAAACCGAAAAAACCACCGTAATGAAAGCAATGACAAAGATTCCTTGCAAATAACTTACATCAAAACCCGTACCTTGAAACAAAAATCCGAGGGTGCGGCTACCGATATAAAACCCACCGATGAGCTGAATCATGATGAAGGTAATTATCGTGATGGTGTAGGCAAGTCGGGCGTGCGAATTGTAGCGACTTTCGAGAAATTGCGAGAGTGTGAAAAAATTTCGCTTACGGTAAATCGGAATAAAAACATAAGCCAAAACCAAAATGGCAGGAATCGCCCAAATTTCATAATGACTCTGAGCAAAACCAATCGAATAACCAATGCCCATCATACCGATGATTTGCTGGGCATGAATATTGGTTCCAAAAATAGAGCCAGCCACCGACCACCAACGCAGCGACCGCCCAGCCATGAAATACTCTTCGGAGCTTTTTTTCTTGAAACTCGAAAGCATACTTGCTATGACGAGAAACAAAAGTAGTCCAACGACCACAATAATAACAACAGTACCGAGGGTGTTTAGCATAATAAATTATGTAAGATTTAAGATTCTACTCTGATTTATACGAAAATGAACGCTGGCAGGGTTCTGAACCCTGCCAGCGTTAGCCAAGATTTCTACTTACCGTATAAACTAAACAAGAACCAATTTTAAAAGCCCCCCTTTTAAGGCTAATCTTGTAGGGAAAGCTCGGGTTTTTAATACTCCTGACTCAATGGGTGAATCATTAACTCGTCAATCACGACGTGTTTTGGTTGGTTCATTACATACATAATCGTATTTGCCATGTCTTCGGCTTTGAGCCAATCGTGGTGCGAGTCATGCCCTTGCGGGTTGGTATGAAACATGGTATCGACCAAGCCCGAGTAAATGACCGAAACTTTAATACCATCTTTACGAACTTCCTTGCGGAGTGCGGCAGAAAAAGCATCTTGGGCAAATTTTGAGGAGCAATACAGCGAACCACCGTCAAAAACTCGCTTCGCAACGTCCGATGCAATATTAATAATGTGTCCTTGTTGGGCAACTTTCATGGGTGCTAAAACTTGTTTTGAAAGTAAAAATGTACCCTTCACATTGACATCGTACATATCAGACCATTGTTCGGCTGAAATACTTTCGGTTGGTCCAAAAATGCCGTAGCCCGCATTATTTATCAAGAAATCAATGCCGCCAAAAGCCGAAACCATGCCAGCAACCGCAGTTTTTGCCAAATTTTCATCGGCAACATTTCCTGCAAAAACCAAGCAATTTGAGCCTTTTTGCTCAATTTCTACTTTAATTTCGTTCAATTCGGCCTCGCTACGGGCAATGATTCCGATGTTTACGTTTTCGGCGGCTAATTGCAAAGCCAATACTTTTCCGATTCCTTTTGATGCTCCCGTGAGGAGAATTGTTTTGTTTTTTAATGACATATTTTAAGAAACATTTAATGGTATTCAATTTGATATGGTGTAAGTTTCCTCCCCTTTTTTCAAGGGGAGGTGTCCTGACAAAGTCGGACGGAGGGGTAAAACAAAGGCAGTTGAAGTCCTTAAAGTCTAAGTCTTCGTTAAAAAACCACCCCCACCGACTGCGTCAGGCGACCCCTCCTTGAAAAAAGGAGGGGAAATTATTGGTTTAGAGTAATTAGCTTATAAATCCGTGATTCGTAAGGTTTCAAGATAAAATTCTGATTTGATTCGTCATTTTCGACAACCACATTTGCCAAAATTAATTCCTTTTGCATTAATTTTTGTTTTACTTCAAAATCTTGTTTTTTGTTCGTAAAGTTATTCATTATCAAATACGAATTTTTTTCAAAAGTACGCAAATAAAGCCAAATTCGGTTGCAACGTGGACGTAAATCTTGGTACGTTCCGTAAATCAATGCGGGTGTTTGCTTACGTATTTGAATGAGTTTTTTGTAAAAATTCAAGATAGAATTTTCGTCTGAATTTTGATCTAAAACATTGATAGATAAATAGTTATCATTGATTTTCAGCCAAGTTTTTGGGGCATCAGAAAACCCCGCATTGCGTTCTGCGTTCCACTGAATGGGCGTTCGGGCGTGGTCACGGGCAATCTTATTGCTTGCGTCAAGAAACTGTTTGTCTGAATATTTTCCATTTTCAACCAAAGTCTTGTAAGCATTCAAAACCTGCACATCATTAAACTCCGAAATATCGCTGAACGTGCAATTATACATACCAATTTCATCGCCCTGATACAAGTAGGGAGTACCTCGCAAAGTGAGCAAAATAGTTGCCAACAACTTGGCAGATTCTTGGTGATAAATGCCCGTATCGCCAAATCTTGATAACATTCGGGCGTTGTCGTGGTTGCCAAAATAGACGGTATTCCAGCCATTATCACCGATAGCTTCGTCCCATTTTCTAAAAATTGCTTTCAGTTCTGAAAGTTTAAATTCGGGTTTGGGCTGAACAAAACAAACTTCATCACGAGGCACGGCGTGGTCGAAATGATAAATCATATTGAGTTCGCTGCGTTCTTTGCCCACATAATCGTTGGCTTGTTGGGCAGATACACCAAAGGCTTCGCCCACCGTCATACAATCGTACTTGCTCAAAACTTCATGGTTCATTTCCTGCAAAAACTCGTGTACCCGTGGGCCGTTGGCATAATAACTCAAATCACCCAAGCGGTTTTCGGGAAAATTAGGGAAATTTTGGTCTTTCGAAATCAACGAAATTACGTCCATTCGGAAGCCATTTACGCCTTTTTCTAACCAAAAATCCATCATTTTATATATTTCTTGGCGTAATTTCGGATTTTCCCAATTCAAATCGGGTTGTTTTTTTACGAAATAATGCAGGTAATATTCTTGCGAAAGTTCATCAAATTCCCAAGCCGAACCACTGAAAAACGAAATCCAATCGTTGGGTGGAGTTGTACGAAATGTTATAAAATTAACCTCACCCCCAACCCC
>JANNEN010000478.1:0-1817 GCA_031378715.1 Emticicia sp. | reverse complement strand
GTAATGAAAATTTTGTTCTACATTTTCTGACATAATTAAAAGCCCCAATCTACTCAAAAATATACCGATTACGAAGCCTATAATGCTGATTATCAGCCCTTCTAATAACAACAATAAAAATAATTTTGTTCGACTTGCTCCCATCGAAAGCATCAAAGCCATTTCGTATTTTCGTTCTTTCAAGGAATTATATAAAGATACAAAAACGCTTAACCCCGAAACGATGATTATTACCAACGCAATCCATTTGAGGGCATCCACGCCGACGCCCAACAGAGCAAATAATCGGTTAATTTCGATGGCTGGGGTTGCGGTTTGTAAAGTAGAATTTTGATTAATACTTCTCGCCATCATCATACCCATCGCTGGGTTTCGGAATTTTACTAATAAGGAAGTAATTTCTTGTGACGGGCGAATGCCATTCGCCCCTACCTGATGTTCGTCATGCAGGCGAATGCTATTCGCCCCTACGTTATCTTCTTCCAATAATTTCAAAGCATTTGCTCCTTTTCCAACTTCCTCTTCGTGGTGTTCATCATGCACTGCCCAAACGCTTTCCAAAGGCGTAATCATCAAGGCATCAAGTACCGAATTAGTAGTTTTCAAGATTCCGACAACCTTAAATTGTTTTTCTTTGTGTGCCTCGCCTTCTTTATCAAAACCATGTTGCGACGAAAAAGTATCACCCGCTTTCAAGCTTAAATTTTTGGCAACTTTACTGCCAACCACTATTTCCATTGCCTTTGAAAAAACTCTTCCCGTTTCAAATTCCGCTTGAAAATGCTCTAAATACTTTTCATTCGACCCAACAATTCTATAACCTTCGTAACTATCTCCCATCGAAAGAGGAATGGTTGATTTCACTAAGGGGCTACGAGTCAAGCGATTAGCTTCTTCCATCGAAATATTCCCCGTGGGCGAATCAATCTGATAAATGCTTGCTAAAATCAATTGAAGTGGACTGCCTTTTGCTCCCACAACCATATCTATTCCCGCCACATTACGAGTGAATTTTTCTTCAATTTGCTTGCCTGCCAAGAGCAAAAGCGAGATAATCGCAATCCCCAGAGCCATCAATAAAATGCTCAGAGAAGTCGTTAATGGCTTGTCTTTTAGGTTATTAGTTGATATTTTTAGTGAATTCATATTTTTGATTTGTTACCTCACCCCGAGCGTCGGTCGCCCCGCCCCCCTCTCCTTGATGAGAGGGGGAGTATTCGTCCGCTTGCTCCCCCTCTCATTAAGGAGAGGGGGCTGGGGGGTGAGGCATGTTATAATTCAATCCTCTTCTCAAACACATCTTTCAATCGTTGGTCGTGCGTGACAACTACCAAACTCGCTCCAATTTCTTGAATTTGTATTTTCAGTAAGTCAATGACTTTCAGACAGTTATCATCATCCAAACTTGAAGTAGGCTCATCCGCTAAAATTACCGAAGGCTTGTTCATCAATGCTCTTGCAATGCTTACTCGCTGTTGTTCGCCCTGTGAAAGTTGAGTTGTTTTTTTCGATAAATGTTCCGCAAAACCCAAACTTTCAGCCAACTGTTGAGCCTGATTTTTTGCTTGATTTTTACCCGCTAAATAATTGGCTAACAACAAATTATCCATCACCGAAAGCGAATGAACAAAGTGTGGTTTCTGGTAAATAATCCCCACATTTTTTGCCCTAAAATCTGCCGCCTGACTAACCGATAATTGACTTATTTCTTGATTGTTTATCTGAATATTTCCACCCGTAGGTTTCAATAAAAGTGCCATTAAATGCAGGAAAGTAGTTTTTCCTTTGCCAGACTTACCCAAAATAAGCATCGTCTC
>JANNEN010000440.1:0-3267 GCA_031378715.1 Emticicia sp. | reverse complement strand
GTAATTTCAATTTTTTCGATTAAACCGAATAAATTCGGTTGCTGTAATAATCAACGGAATTTATATTTAAGTACCCGAATAAATTCGGTATTTTGAACTCTTTTTTAACTATCAAGTACTTAATTCTTGTTGCATTAGTTTGATCACACTGTCCATTAAAGAAAGTTTTCTAAAAAATCTGTAATCTTAACATGAAGAAAAAAAATATTCTTTCCACATTCATTTCTTTGTTCCTTACTTTTTCATCTTTTGCTCAAACAACCGACGAAACGATTTTCAAACAAAAAATAATGCTTCCCAATGCCGAATCAAAAGCTCAAACGGCTTTGGTTTTAGCCAAAAGTTTGATCGGTAAGCCCTATAAGGCGGGTACGCTGGAAGGTAACAAAAACGAAAAGTTAGTCTGCAATCTAAGTACTTTCGATTGCTCAACATTCGTAGAAAGCATCGTTGCAATGACTATAACGAAGTTTTCAGACAATAGGACGTTTGAAAATTATAACTTAAATTTAAAGAGTTTACGGTACCGAAATGGTAAAATAAACGGTTATGGTTCTCGTTTACACTATTTTAGAGAGTGGATGATTCAGGTGGAGCAGAATGGTATTGCCAAAGATGTGACAAACTTAGTTGGTGGAATGAAATATAAAAAGTCAATCAATTTCATGACGAATAACCGAGATTTATATCCAGCTTTAAAAGATGATTTGACTTTTGCGGAAGTTAAAAACGCCCAAAAAAATATAAATAATAATGATTTTTATTTTATTCCGAAGGAGTTTTTAGCAAGGCACGAACAGAAAATTCAAGACGGTGATATTATTGCCATCACATCAAGTGTAGATGGCTTGGATTTCAACCACGAGGGGTTTGCGATTCGTCAAAATGGCAAACTTCACCTACTTCATGCTTCGTATGAGCAGAAAAAAGTAGTGGTTTCATCTGAACCGCTGACGAGTTATCTAAATCGAATCAGCAAACATTCAGGTATTTCGGTGCTTAGATTACTTTGAGTTACTTCACCAAGACACCATTTTTATACACCTGTTTTACCTTTCTGATGTTAGATATTGACTGAACCGGGTTGCCTTCTACCACCAGAATATCGGCCAAAAGTCCTACTTTTATTCTACCTACTTCATTATTGATATGAAAGGCATCGGCATTTGTACTTGTTGCTGATTTCAAAACATCAAGGGGTTTCATGCCGTATTCAACCATCATTTCGAGTTCACGAGCGTTATCTCCATGAGCAAATACGCCTACATCACCTCCAAAGCATATTTTTACGCCTGCGTCCATCGCTTGTTTAAACGTTTCCTTTTTCTTTTTGATACGCTCAGGATCAGGGTCAATTCCTTTTTTCCAACCTTTGTATTGGCTTACGGCATCGCCCGCAGCCAAGGTCGGACACAAGCACACTTTTTTTTCAACCATTAATTTCCATACTTCTGGCGTGCTATTGTCGCCGTGCTCAATGGTTTCGACACCGCCCAAAATTGCTCGCCTCATTCCCTCAGCAGTCGAAGCATGAGCAACCGTCGGACGACCCGCACTTCTGGCAGTTTCAACGATGAGTTTTATCTCTTCAATCGAAAACGTGGGGGCGGCTTCGCCACGCAAACCCCACCGATAATCAGCATAAATTTTTATCAGGTCTGCCCCGTGTCCAATCTGATTTCGAGTTTTTTTTATCAAATCATCGTAGCCGTCAGCTTCCTCAGCTCCTTGTGGCAATTTTATATCGGGCGAAAAATTCTTGGGAGCGTAACTTCCCGTAGCGATGAGGGCTTTGGTTGCGATTAATAATCTTGGGCCAACGATTATACCGTCATCAATGGCTTTTTTTAAGCCTACATCATCAAATTCCGCCCCTTCGGTTCCCAAATCACGAGCAGTAGTAAAGCCTACCTTCAAGGTTCGTTCGGCATGAATTACTGCCCTTGCCGTGCGGTACGAACGGGCCTCTTTCAGCACTTGGTCGTCCCACGGAGTTTCGTTATACGGGTGTAGAAATAGGTGCGTATGCCCCTCAATTAGTCCTGGGAGAAGTGTGCAGTTTTTCAAGTCAATAATTTGGGCATTCTTAGGAAGACTTTTTTCTATAATAACTTGACTATCAATGTTTTGTATTTTATTTTCATTGATCAAAACGCCATATTTTTCAAGCATTTGTTCACCATCAAAAACCCTTTCTGGGCGTAGATAAATGATATTTTGGGCGAAAATATAATCGACCGAAAAAACTAAAAATGCTGAAATGACAAAGGGAAAAAATTGATTATTTTTAGCCATTATTTGGTTCTATATTTACGTAATCCGAACAAACCAACTGCGAGAAAAAGCAGTGCCATAACCAAGTTAGTAGTAGAATAAACTTTGGTGTAGAGCTGCATGACCAACAAAAATATCCCGCAGAAAATAGCCACATAACTGGCATAGAACGAAAGTTTATCCAAGTTCATTTGTCAAGGTTTATAAAATTTTGTGTTAAATATAAGCAATTTTATTTTTCTTTGTGAAATATTTTCGATGGCAAAACAAAAAACAAAAACATGATAATTGGCATTGGCGGTGTGAGTCGTTCGGGCAAAAGTACTTTGGCAAATCTCTTGGTAACGTATTTTAGAAAAAATGGAAAGAAAGCGATCATTTTTCACCAAGATGATTTTGTTTTTCCCGAAACCCAAATCCCGAAAATAAAAAACAAAACCGATTGGGAATCACCGAGTTCGATAGATTTTAAACTTTACAAGGAAGTCATTGAGCTTTTCAAGACTCGTTTCGACGTCGTTATTGCCGAAGGACTTTTTGCTTTCTATGATGTAGGCATGAACAACTTGTACGATAAAAAATTTCACGTAAAAATTTCAAAACGAACCTTTCTCATTCGCCGAGCCATGGATATTCGTTGGGGTTACGAACCAACTTGGTTCATTGATCACGTATGGCAGTCTTTCTTGAAAAATGGTAAACCCAAAACCGATTTACAAAACGTTGTTTCGGTCAGTGGCGAAGATGAGTTCGATATGGAAAAAGTTATAAAAGAAATTTTAAGATAGTAGGACTTACGCAAAAAGCCCTGTATGGGCGAAAATTTGGTAAAAAAAATGCTCCGAAAAAAGAAAAGTAAGCCCCGACTGGTAGGTTGTCCAACCGATAAAAAAGTTCTTTCATATTTTGAATATATTTTTCCGCCTAACTACCTGATTATCAAATAGTTGCTCTTGTTTCCATTTCATTAAATGTGAAAGAAAAACAGACTCC
>JANNEN010000437.1:0-4177 GCA_031378715.1 Emticicia sp. | reverse complement strand
TAGTAATTTCAATTTTTCCGATTAACCCGAATAAATTCGGTTGCTGTAATAATCAACGGAATTTATATTTAAGTACCCGAATAAATTCGGTATTTTGAACTCTTTTTTAACTATCAATTACTTAATTCTTGTTGCAGTAGTATCAACGGCGGCATCGGTTTGGGCGTTAAGCGAATCAACGGCGAAAGTTCCCTTGGTTTTCCGCATCGTATAATGCGTAAAATCTTGGTCAGCGTCCATGCCGATTCCGTGGAGTTCCTCTCTCGGTGTTTTGATGGTGAAATTTTTGGAGGTATAAACCTTCTTTTTAATCGGCGACCAGTAAAGCTCATCTGTGGCGAGGCTTTGTTGTTGCAAGCGATTAAAAAAGAACACATTGCCCATGACTTTGTACAGCCCGTTAGTTTTTTCGTATCTGCCCGAATCGCCCCGTAAAGACGAATATTCGGTGATATTTTTGTCAAAAAACGTCACATAAACGGCTTTTGGATAGACTTCGTCTTCGTTCTGAAACTTTAATTGTCGGGCGGTGGTGAGGCGTACGGTTGTTTTTCCCGAATCACTAAACATCACGTTGAGGTTTTCGGTGGACATCAACGGGCCGTTGTAGCGGCGTGTCACTTCAACGGTTTTCTTTTCTTCGCACGAAAACACGAGTATCGTTCCGAAAAAAAATATAATTATCCGTGAAAATATTTCTTTTTTATTCATCTTTCGTTGCTGACCGATTGGAACTTCGCTCCACAAAATCAATCAATCTTTTGTTTCATAAACCAGCGGGTGTCCATCAGCGAAAATCCGAGTCCGATTTTTACGTAGTTTTCTTTCACCAAACCATTGGTAACTACTCCTCTATTTCCAATCGAAACCGAAAAATCAATGTAACTCACACTACGGTAAGCCAATGGTGTAGATAGCCCCAACGAAAAACTTTGGTCTTTTATTGAGGTGCCATTTACAAAGTAAGGGGTCGTCACTTGCTGAAATCCTGCCCGATAAAAGACTTGATTAAAGTATTTTGTTGAAGAAAAGTCTGGCAGGTACTCAATACCTAAGGCGATTTTTTCGCTGGCGGCAAGCGATTTTTCGGCTCTACCGTCAAAATTTCGGTAGTTTGTCCAGTCTTGGCGGCTATATTCGGCGGCAAAAGTCCATTTGAATGGACTCTCCAAGCTCACGCCAATCGCAAAGCGAGAGGGGAGCGTCAAGCTACCTTTTTTGATGGAAAGCGTATCGGGTTTCTTGATTACCTGCAAGCCGTTTCCTTGGTCGTAAAGCGTGGTGGCCGTTCTGATGCGTTCGCCTTTGAGTTTACTCTGAATTTCGTACGTTCCGCCAATATTAAATGTCCATTTTTCGGCAAATTTTTGTTGAAAAGCAAAACCCGTTTTCAAGGCAAAACCATTCACTGATGTTCTGTCCGAAAATCTCAGAAAAAAATCATCGTTGCTCGTCAATAGTCGTGATGTCGTATCTTTCTTGAAATTACCAAAATAGTAGCCCATTTCGGCACCCAAAAATAATTTTTTACCCACCAAAACGCCATTTGTCAAAGCCGCTTTTGATAAGCCGCCTTGTCCTTTGTAGTTATGTGACACCGTTTTGTCAGTCCCGGCGATTGCTTGTGTAAAGCGTGCCTCGTGATCAACGCCCGAGTAAGGTTGCATTGTTATACCAGTCGTCCAACGGGTTCGTACAGGAAAAACCAAGGTAATATGACTAAGATTCATACCGAAATCGGTCTGCGAAAGGGTGCCGTTTGTGAGGTTTTTGTATTGCCCACGTAAGCCCGTGTTGAATGCTACGTAGCGACTTTTGGCCAAAAGTGCGGGATTTATGGTATTCACCACGATTCCGTTTCCGAACGATAAGCCCGTTCCGCCCATGGCATCGTTGGCGATCGAACTTCCAGAATAAATATCCCCGATACCCAAGGCCGAGTAGGGAGAATTGCCGTATTGTCGAGATTCTTTTTGTGCGAAAGTTTCAGTAATTGTTAAAATACTGATAATCAAGTAAGCAGTTAGGTTATTTTTTTTTAACATTGTATTGTAAAATTCTGTTCAGACCGATGAGGATCAAATTTGGGATAGATTCTATTGAAAAAACAGCGTTTTGTGCTGTTTTGCTCGTTTTGTTTGCTAATTCGTCTGCAAAGGTCGGTTTTTTTATTTGACTTTCAAAGAAAGGAGCATCACCACCGCATAATATAACTTGGCATTGCCCCAGTTTTCGGTAATTTTCTATCATGCCGTTTAT
The DNA here is from genome assembly GCA_031378715.1 of Emticicia sp. GTDB lineage: Bacteria > Bacteroidota > Bacteroidia > Cytophagales > Spirosomataceae > Emticicia. The sequence continues at coordinate 1,918 of JANNEN010000437.1, read as the reverse complement.
CTCCGCAATGATACCATTAACCACGCCGCTTTGGATACAGGTTTGGGTGTTTTTGCCGATAAGGTCAGGAATCGTAGTGGCCGAAACCAAAGGTAACCGTTTAGTAAACGTATGAAGTGCCTCGAATCGTATCCGCATACCAAGAGAAATTATGCCGCCTTCAAAAGCCCCTGCGGTCGAAACATAATCATATTTGATGGCTGTACCCATATCAATAATGAGAACGTTTTGCTCGGGGAAAAGGAAATTTGCCGCAACTGCACCCGCCAGTCGGTCAGCACCGAGGGTTTGGGGCGTTTCGTAGTTTTTTTTTATTGGAATCGGTGTGTCGGGATTCAGAAATATTCTGTTGATTAACGATTCAGAAAAAATTTCTTCGAGTTCAATTTGGCTTTTTGTTACCGAAGAAATAATCAAGTTTTCGATGACTTTTGACGAGATAATTTCTTTCAAATCACTGATTGATAGCCCTTTATGGATTTCAACCAAATTGTCTTGGATAAAAAAACCAACCTTGGCGTAGGTATTTCCGATGTCAATGGTTGCGTTCATTCGTTGATTACTTTTTTCTTCAAAGTAACTTTTTTCTTAATACTGGCAGGGCGTTTGGTTAATTCAACTGGGTAGTCCAATAAATCACGAATCACGACCGATGCACAAACGCCCCCAAAAGCAGCGGGTAAATACGAAATTGTGCCATAAGCCGAACGTTTAAAATTCGAGCCATCGGTCAAAATCAGTGATTCTCGCATGACGGGTTCGATTGAAAATACCGCTTTTATGCCCGCTCCAACGCCCAATTTTTTGATTCTTTTCCGCACATATTGGGCAAAAAGGCATTCATAGGTATCAAAAAGGTCGGTTACACGCAGTTTTGTGGGGTCAATTTTTCCGCCTGCCCCCATGGAGCTTACGATGCGTTGGCCTTGCTCATAGGCGGTGGTGAGTAGTGTAAGTTTGGGTGTTACGCTGTCGATGCAGTCCATGACATAGTCAAATTTGGTGGATAGAATCTCACGGCATTTGGTGGGTGTCAAAAACTCTTTTACAACGTGCAGTTTTAGTTCGGGATTAATTGCCAGTAGTCGTTCGGCCATGATTTCGGCTTTCAGTTCGCCGTGATTTGTAGCTAATGCAGGAAGCTGTCGGTTACGATTAGTTGGATCAACCACATCACCGTCAACGATTGTCATTTCGCCCACCCCCGAGCGGCAAATATATTCGGCGGCAAACGAGCCAACGCCACCAAGCCCAACGACCAAAACGTGGGCATTTTGCAGTCGGTCGATTCCTGCTGAACCAACCAATAATTCGGAACGAGAGAGCCAAGCAAGCATTATTTGAGTGATGACGGGGTCGCCCGTGCGATTTAGAGTTCTGAGTGCTGAGTTGAGGATTCTGAGTTTAGAGTTCAGAACTCAGCACTCTAAACTCATAATTAATTAAGTAAATAGCCGTAGGCTTTGAGTTTTGTTTTGAGGGTTGGGTAGTCTTTTTTTGACACGATGATTTGGTAATCCTCGGCTTTGATTAATAGCTTTTTGATGGCTTGGTTTTGAATCAAAAGTTTTATCAGTTCGGGGTCGTTGCTTGGTATTTTAAAAACCGTTACCTCATTGAGTTGCGTCAATGGATTGATTTTCTTGTCGAGCATATCAAAAAAGGCTTTCCAGTTGGCGGGCAAATTACTATTGATTACTTGATTGAAGACATCAATTTTTACTTTCAATTCTTTTTTACTGGTAACGTTTTTCAAGAACGAATCGTTGGAAACAGCGTAGCGATTTGATCCAACTTTATCGGCATAATTTGCCAATAGATTATCCGTAATGCCCGTTTCGCCTTCGACTAAAATAATCAAATTTTCGGTCGAAAACGTCATATTAAAGCTTTGTTTGACCTCTGGTGCATTATACTC
>JANNEN010000427.1:0-10431 GCA_031378715.1 Emticicia sp. | reverse complement strand
GTGCCTACGGGCAGTCAATACGGTATCTCAACTCAGGAAAATGGGCGGTTCAATTTGCCCAATCTTCGCAGTGGTGGACCTTATTTGATTGTGGCGAGTTTTGTGGGTTACGAAACCGATTCGTTATCAGATATTTATTTGGAGTTGGGTTCTAACAAATCGTATAATTTGGTACTGAAAAATGCTTCACGGGCATTGAGTGAGGTAATTGTGAAATCGGGCAAAAACGATTTTATCAATGACAAACGCAAGGGAACTGCTACCAACATCACTAATTTAGATAAATTGCCGAGCCTTAATCGAAGTATTCAAGATGCTACCCGAACGATGGCGGCGGGCAATCTGAACTCGTTTGGTGGTAGTAATTACCGTTATAATAACCTCAGCATTGATGGCATTGCCCACAATGATGCCTTCGGTTTTCAAGAACCTACGAGTGGGGCGGGCGGCTCGGTGGCTTCGGGTACGCCTGGGGCTTTATCTCGCACACAACCTATCAGTATGGACGTTTTGGAGGAAATTCAGGTCAATTTATCGCCTTATGATGTCAGTATCGGCAGTTTTACGGGCGGTAGTATCAATGCCGTTACGAAAAGTGGCACGAACCAAACGCACGGAACGGTTTATAATTTCTCGAAAAATCAATATACAACTGCCAAACTCAACGATGGTGGCTCAACCAGCAAACGCCTTGCTTTTGGTGATTACCAGACGGGCGTAAGTTTGGGCGGAGCTTTCAAGAAAAATAAACTATTTTATTTTGGAAATTTTGAATATTCGACTCGCAACGAGCCAGTTTTGTTTGAAGCGGGAGCTAATCAATCTATTTTTTCGGTAGCGGACATGGAGCGTATTAGCACATTCTTGAAAACAAAATATAATTATGATGTAGGTAGTTACGATAAATTCGAGTTAAAAACCAAAAATACCAAGGCGTTTTTGCGACTTGATGCCAATTTGAACGATAAAAACAAGTTGGTTATTCGCTACAATTTCGTAAATGCCCAAGCCGAAAACCTCACCCGTGGACCAACAATTATGAATTTTGGTAGTCAGGCGTTTACCCATTTCAGCAAAACGTACAGTTTGGCAACCGAACTCAGTACCCGAATTTCCAATCGGGTTTTTAATAAACTCATTGCGGGCGTAAGTCAAGTCCATGATACACGAGATACGCCAGGTGATGTTTTTCCGCATACCGAGATAACCTACAAAACTTCGGGAACGATTTTCTTGGGTAGCTATCGAGAAGCAGCGGTTTTTGGAATGAAACAAAACTCGGTCGAAATTACTGATAATCTAAATGTTTACTTCAAAAATCACTCTCTGACTTTCGGCACGCACAACGAACTTTATAACTTTCAGTATTCATTTATCACGCCGTGGAATGGTCGCTGGGCGTATTCGAGTATTGATAATTTCTTGGCAGAAAAACCTTCCCGCATTAGAGGAACGTATCACTTTGGCGAAAACACGAGGGAATACAACCAGCAAAATCCATCAGCAAATTTTAGGGCTTTCTTGATGAATTTTTATGTGCAAGATGAGTTTAATTTGACCTCGAAAATTAATGTTTCAGCGGGACTTCGCCTCGAAACTGGCATATTTCCTGACGAAACTAATTTGAGTGCCGATGTTACAAAAACGCCCGAATTTAGCCGTTTTAGTTCAAAAATCAAGTCAAATGTAGTCATTAGCCCACGTTTTGGGTTTAATTGGCAATTAGATAATAACAAAAAAATACAGCTTCGTGGCGGAAGTGGGGTGTTTTCGGGAAGAGTACCTTTTGCGTGGTTTGCCTATAATTATTTATACAACGGACAGCAATTTGGCAATGTCGATATTCGCCCAACGACGGTCATTCCTCAAACATTAGATGTGGTTTCGTTGAACACTTCAAGTTCGGTCAAGCGTGAAATAAATGTGATTGACCCTGATTTTAAATTGCCCCGAGTGTGGCGGTCAAATTTGGCACTCGATATGCAACTGCCCAAGGGTTTTATGCTGACAGTAGAAGGACTTTACACCAAAACTTTGTACGATATTTTGCACCAAAACCTAAATTTGAAGCCAAATGTGAAGCAGTTTGCGGGCAATGATAACCGAGATATTTATGTTGGCAGTGGCGATGCTCAACGCATTAATCCCGCTTTTACGAGTGTGTTTTTGCTCACAAATTCTCGTCAAGGCTATCGCTATAATATCACAACAAGCCTACGAAAAACATTTTTTGAGAAACTGAATACATCGGTTTCGTACAATTATGGCGAGTCGAGAGATGTAATGAATGGCGTGCGGGTGTCGCACCAAGCCAACTGGGAATGGAACCAAACGACTAATGTAAATAACCCTGCGATGAGTTACTCTAATTTTGACATTCGGCATAAAATTGCAATGTTTGCTGACTACGAAAAAACTTGGAATAAATACCTAACAAGCTCATTATCAGTTATTTATACGGGCGTAAGTGGCTCGCCATTTAGTTATATTTATGCGGGAGATTATAACCGTGATGGCTCTCCAACCAATGATTTGGCGTACATTCCGACCACAGGAAGCGAGTTGCAATACACCGATTTGAAAGATGCAACGGGCAAAATTATTGCTACTGCCGCCCAACAAGCCCAACAATTTGAGGACTATATCAGTAAGTACGATTATCTAAACAAAAATCGTGGAAAAGTAAGCGAACGCAACGGCGGACGCACACCGTGGAACCATAACTTGGATTTGCGATTGACCCAAAAAATCGGTTTGCGAGGAAATCAGAAACTCGAAATTACTTTTGATTTAATCAACTTTTTAAACTTGATAAATAAAGAATACGGCAAGCAAAAATTTGTACCAAATACCACCAATTCGGGGTATCAATTACTAACTTATGTAAACGAAGTAAACGGAAAACCGAGTTTTCAATTCAATAATCCGACCACTACGCCGTGGCAAATTGACCCGATTTCTTCTCGCTGGCAAGGGCAATTGGGGCTGCGGTTGAGTTTTTGAGAATTTTAAAAAAAGGCGATTTTGATAAATCGCATTTTTTATGCCTTTTCTGAGTAGAGTTCATCGACAATTCCTTGCATCGCTCTTTTTATCTCACGCACAAAACGCTTATTATCAGGATTTTGTATGTTTTCTTCTTGCATTGCTTTGAAGAATAAAATATAAGTAGGCACATCTAAAGCCGCACTCAATTGCTCCATAGTTTCAAGACTTGGGTCTTGTTTTTCGGACTCAATTTGAGATAAATATGAATTAGAAATACCCGTTTTTTGAGCAAGTTCCGACTGGCTATAACCTTTTTCGAGTCTTGCTTCTTTGATTACTTTTCCGATGTGCATGATTCACTTTTGGTTTATGCCAAGAACTCCATCATTCTGACAATCTTGTAAAGCCAACTGGCAACTTCACCCGATTTTTTCATGATTTCTTTGTAATTCTTTCCTTCATCTTTGGCGATGGACTCTTTGGCTTTTTCTATATTTTTTAAAACTTCCAACAATTTCTTTCTATCCTCTTTCGACAGTTTTTTGCTCAATAATTAACTTCTGATGTCTAACTCTGCACCCAATAACTGCTTAATGATAGCCAAATAATACTTTTCTGTGTTGTTCATTTCCTTGGAAATTTGGGGGGAGGGTAATAATTTCTATTTTTTTCATTTTCTTATAGTTTATACGTCCCTTATATAACCTAACACAAATATCAAACTAATTTTATTAAAAACGAATTATTTTCACAAATAATGAAATATTTTTGCCATACGAGAATATTTAACCTTTTGCAAGACATTCTAAAAAGCCTTACCTTTGCAAAAAAGAACAACAATTTTATGAATGTGCTTGACCTTATTTTAATCCTTCCGCTACTTTATGGGGCTTATCGTGGCTACCAAAAAGGGCTTTTTATCGAAATCATCGGTGTGGTGGCTTTTGTGATTGCGATTGTGATTGGCTTTAAATTTTTGGGTTACGGCATGAATCTCATCGCCCCTGCCATTGGCGAAAACCTGGCGAATCGTTTTTTGCCTTATTTGAGTTTTACCATTATCTTTTTTCCGACGATATTTTTGATCAATAAATTGGGCTGGATGCTCCGAAAAGCACTGCGTTTTACTATTTTGGGTACGATTGATGGTTTTGCGGGGGCTTTGGTAGGCGTGTTTACGTGGCTTTTTGGTATCAGTACCTTTTTGTGGCTAATGTCGAGCATTGACATCAAGATTCCCGAGAAGATGGTCAAAGAGTCAATTACTTATCCAGTAGTGGCGAAAGTTGCCCCAACGGTCATTTCAAAGGTTTCGGATTGGATTCCTGCGGGCGGAAATTTAATAAAAAAACTTACTGAGGATTCAAAATCGTAGGGAAATAGGTGATAAATTGTGGAGGGTAAAAGATTATCCTCAACTAACTGCAAAACCCGAAAATGGTCTTTTGCTCGGTGCTTGAAACTCCAAAATTATATCGTCTTTTGAGATACCTTTTGCCAGCAATTCGGACGTAAAATCATAATCTGTTAAGTCACGTTCAATGCGTAATTTACCGTTATTTAAGCTAATATGTAGGTAATTACTGTAAAAACGCTCATCGTTTTGCCAACCACTATCAATCAATAGATACTGCCCGTGTTGGTCATCGGCAACCAAATAAGTTTTTACAGGGTCGTTTGTGTTGTTGTGCAATAGCACATAATTATTCAACACATCTTTTATTTTTTCTTGGTAATTTTTTATTTTATCCATTGCCATATTTCATTTTTAACGTTATCAAAAATTAGTAAGTGAATCTCGTGTTTTTGGAGTATTCGTATGATAAAATCATCAACTAATTCTATATAAGCATCTTTGGGCATAGCTATAAAAGCTGCCTTTGAGGGTCTTTTTCATCTAAAACTTCTTGGTAAAGTAAGAATTGACCAAGTGCCTCATGAAAATTATTAAGTGGAGAAGCACCAATGAAACTCTTCACCTCAACAGCAATTTGTTCCGTTTCTTTACTTGCCAAAATTATTTTTTCGGCTGCTAAATCAATGTATATTTTACGTCCGCCTGCCCGCATAAAAAGTGGGTCACTGGTAATTGTCCAACCGTCGTTTTCTAAAACATTTCTTACGTGATCGTGGTAAACATCTTTTGCAGGCACAAGTTTAGCTTTTTAGAATGATAAACAAAATTATACAACTTTATCGAAATAAATACTTGTTTTTAACCCTACTTCTCAAACAACCTCGCCAAACGCCCCGCTACGTAGCTAAATACCAGCGATATACCGCAGCCCGCAAAAGTACCAAATAGTGCCATATCAGCACTTACGGGCTTGAAAAGTTGCAGAAAATGCACCCCGAGCAAAATTGCTACTTGCGTGAGTGCCAGTATCCAGCCACGGTGCGGCTCCAAATACCCAATAAAAAAACTTGATAACGCCAATGCCGACATCATCACGTACGCCCCCGTGCCGATGCTGTGATAAATAATATAAACCACTGCCGCCGTTACGAGCAGCGACAGTGATAAATGACGAACAAAAACGAGGTTACTATTTTGAGTTTTTGGCATAATCTTACTTATTTTTTAACTGAATATCCGCTACCACCCACGCCCATCAGGCCATTGGTGCTGAGGCCTTCGATACGAATTTTCATGCTTGTTTCGGCATCGGTATTAAAATACGAAACGTTGGCTTTGCCCTCGGCGTTGGTGCTAATCATGGGCGACCAAAAAACCGTTGAGCGATAATCGGGGCGAACATTTTGGGGTAAATCTTGGTCGTATTTCGGCACAAAAAACTCCTTGGCGGTGTAATATCCTACGAATTTAGTGGAGGCTATGCCTTCGGTTTCTACTTTGTAGCTGCCGTCAATATTGCCATTTTTGGTAAAAACCGATATGATGCCATTTCTTGCCTGATCGCCATACATAACGCCGCCGCTTAAACTCTTAATAACCTCTACTCTATCCACATTATTGATGTCGATTGATAGCACAGTTTCCATTACGGAGGGAACTCCGTCAATCAAAAATAAGGGGTTACCTTTTACTGAGATTGAAGAGGATGGACGAACTGAAATACTTGGATTGAATCTATCGCCGCCCACAACAACCCCTGGCACTCGCCCACGTAATAAATCAAAGACATTCAGGGCAGAGGGGCTTTCATTACCCCTCACTACTGCTTCGGCCCGTGCGTACATCACCCTCGAATCTCTCTGGGGTTTTACGTATTTTTTGGCCTTTACGGACACTGCATCAAGCATGATGGCGTTATCCATCCTAAGTTTTTTTTGTAAGTCAAGACCATTTTTGGTGTATTTTAAATAATCAGCAAGGTTTTCATAAACCATCTCCACAACTCCCACAGGATTATTTGTTACTGAAACCTTCGGTGAAGTTTGCGGAATGAAACTAATCTTTGCCGCAGCATTTTCTGTATCTTGGCCAAGTACCGCTTGTAGCATGACGTCGCACGAATCTCGATAATCAAGCCCATAAAACATAAACGAACCATTTTTTTCGGCTTCACTCATCAAGTATTGTTGGGTCGAATCTCGCCCCAGCATCAGCGTTAAGTTTACTTTTTTATCGAACGGCTTACCATTTAGTTTCGTGGCTTGTCCTGCAATGATTAGCCCTCGCTCCAAAAACAACTTAGTTGGGGGTAAAGTTTCTTGCAGCACATCTTGCCACTTGAACCTCCGCCAGCCTTGGGTCATTAGCAAAATATCCAAGTGATAGGCGGCACTGCGTTTGGTTTTGTCAAAATAATACCCTGGGTTTTCGATGTTGCCTTTTAGGTCGGAGCTAAGGAGCAGATTTGTCAAGATATTTTCCTCTTCGCCAGTGCCTTTGATTTGGTTTTCGTCCGAAACCGACAGCGAAAAGTTGCCCTGCACGGGGTTGCCCGCATTGTCTTTTATGTCAATGCTAAGGTTAGTTTTTTCACGGGTTTTATATACTTCTTTGTCGGCTTTGATGTCAAAAACCAACGTACTCGTGGGCTGAACGAACACCAACCGCTCGCACAATGGGCGTAATTTTGTATCAAAAAGTGTAAACTGTGCCACCCCAGGCGGAAACTTATCTCTGGGAATCATAATAATGGCATTCTGCTTACCTGCGGGCATCTTTCCTGCATAAAACGCCATGCCTTTCGACTGACCAATGATGAGGATTTCGGCATCGGGAATATTGCTGCTCAGAATCACCCGAATATTGGTTTTATTAGAAATATTATCGACAATCATCGAAGCACCTTGCGACATTGCGGCTGGCAAATCGAAGTTTTTGGTGTAAATGTTCTGGTATTTTACCACGCCTCGGTAAGTTTTACCGTTTTCGGGTTTGAATTTCGTGAAACCCATACCGAGGTGTTCGCTCTTAAATTCTTGAATGGTATCGCCCGTTGAGGCAATGATAGTCCCCGAAATATCCAAGCCTTTGCCTGCTGCATCGGTAGCTTTGAAGGCTAACCTTGATTCGATGCCTTCGACGAGATTACCGCCTTCGGCAAAGAAGTTGAAATCAATTTTTTCGGCATTAAGTGTTTCAGTAGATGCCTGCTCACCAGTTGAATAAACCTGAAAATCTTTGGTGTAGAAAAGATTTTCGTCAAAATTTCGCATCCAGTTGGTATAAGCCCGCAGGCGATAAACCCCCGCTTGTAGGCTATCAGGCAACGTAAAATCGCCGTGGCCGAAGCCCCCTGCAAGTTTGATGGTACGTTGCTCAATGATTTTTCCTGCTGCATTATCAATCAAATCGACGTAAAGCGGCACGCTCAAAGTATCGGGGCGGTTGGTGAGTGCTTCGACCAAGTAGGCTTTGAACCAGATTTTTTCGCCCGCTACGTAATAGGGTTTGTCGGTGTGAAGATAGGCTTTTTCGGCGGGATAGGCTTCGTGGTATTTTTCGAGTTGGGCAACGAGTTTTTTCAATAAATCATCATCATTAGTGACGAAAGAAAAACAAAATATAACGCTAATAATCGACAGTAGTTTTAAAATTTTCATGTGTGTAACGGTTTAGAATTAAAAAAAACCTCCCCATTAGGGCAGTGCTGTCAATTTAAGTAATTTACCTACGCTAATGCTGGCAGGGTTCAAAACCCTACCAGCGTTGAAACTGAGATTAATTAAAGTTTGAAACTATTTAAAAACCATAAGTTTACAGCACTGCCCCATTAGGAAGGGCTTGAAAGAGCTTTAATTTTTCCCACTTCCCGACACGCCACTTGCGGCGGGTGTACCAGGAGCCGAAACTTTCTTGTCGAAATCACCCGCTTTTACGATGGTGATTTTCTTAGGGTCGATAAATTTCTTCATCGCACCGTTTACTTGCTCGACCGTTATTGCTTCGATTTGCTTTTCAAAATCAGCATCAAATTGTAGCGTTCTGTCCAAGTACAAATAATTATTCAAGCGTCCCGAGAGTTCGTTGTCTTGTGAGCGAGATACACTTCGGCTTTGTAGCCAACCCGTTTTTGCGGCTTTCAGTTCGTCGGCCGTGAAGCCTTCGGTTACTACCTTTGTGAGTTCTTCAAAAAACGCTTTTTCGAGTTTTTCGGCATTTTCGGGAGCATAAATGGCATAAGTCATAAAGCTACCCGATTTGTCCATCGGACTGCCACTCAGATTTGAGCCAACGCCGTAGCTAAGTCCATCTTTTTGACGAATCCTAACGGCCAAACGTGAACTCAAAAATCCACCACCCAGCATATAATTCCCTAAAACTAAACCTGCATAATCGGGGTCGGTGTCTTGTAGTTGCAAATTTTGCCCAGCCAAGAAAAGAGCATTGGCTTTGTCGGGTGTTTTGATGGCATTGGCACTCGGAGCAATTTCTTGAAAAACTGCTCTGATGCGGCTAAACGGCATTTTTGCTTTCCAAGAACCAAAATTTGTGCCGATGATTTTACGAATAGCCACTTCATCAAAATCACCAACGACCGAAACCGTAGCGGCTGAAGCACCGTAAAAATCTTGGTAAAATGTCTTTAAATCTTCGAGTTTTACGGCTTTGTTATCAGCTATTTCTTCGTCAATCGTGGCTACGTAGCGAATATCTGACTTTGGATACGGATTCATCGTCCGCTGAAAAGCATTGAAAGCTAAACCCTGCGGGTCGCTTTTTTGCGATTCGATTCCTGCCAAATTTTCTTGGCGAAGTTTTTCAAATTCATTCGCATCGAAGGTCGGATTTTTCAAAATATCCGTCACAATCGCCAGCACTTTGGGCAAATTATCTTTTGTGGTTTCAATACTGGCACTCACCGAATTTCCGCCGCCACCGATATTTACTTGGGCTTTGAGCTTATCAAGCGTGTCTTTTATTTGCTGACGATTCATGCTTTTTGTGCCTTTATTCAGCATTGAGGCAGTGTATTGGGCAATCGTAGCTTTATTCTGGAGCGAAACCTCATCACCGATACGGAGCGTGATGTTGGTTCGGACGCTGTTTCCACGGGTTAGTTTTGGTAGCAAGGCGTACTCGATTCCGCCAGTTTCTTGCCCACGTTTGGTGCGGCTTTCGATATTAGCGGGCGATGGGTCGAAGGCTTCACCTTGGGCAATGAGGGCTTTTCCTTTGTAGTCTTTCACCAGTGCATCAACATCGGGCGTGGCAGGAATGACAACTCGGTCAGGTTTTTCGTCAGGAATAAACAGGCCAACCGTACGATTTGAGGGTTTGAAATAAAATTTCGCTACTCGTCTAACATCATCAATACTCGCTTTCATGATGGCATCACGGTAGATGAACGCCAAACGCCAGTCGCCCGCTCCGATGTACTCGCTCATTTGCAAGCCAATGCGGTCGGAACTCTGGAAGGTTAGGTCAAAGTTTTTCAAAATATCATTTTTTGCTCGTTCCACGCCCGCTGGTGTAATGGGCATCGTGGCAATCGAATCAAGGGTGGCGAGCATGGTTTTCTTGGCATCTTCCAAGCTGCTTTCTTTCAAAACACCCGCCCCGAAATACATAAAAGTTGGGTCTTTGTTCGTGAACGAATAAGAGTATTGGTACGACGCTTTCTTGCTTTCAATCAATGCTTTGTAGAGTGTTCCCGAGGGTTCGTTGGTCAAAATTGCTTGTAGGAGGTCTAACGAAGCATAATCGGGGTGGCTTGATGCACAAATATGGTACATTACACCGATAGACTGCACGTCGCCCACTCGACGTAACGTCACCGAACGCTCGCCGTCTTGGGTTGGCTCAACGGTATAAGTTGGTTGAAGTTTACGGGTCGGGCGGGGAATTATGCCAAAATATTCTTCGTTAATCATTTTCAAGGTTTTTGCCTCGTCAAACTTTCCAGCGACTAACAACACGGCATTGTCGGGCTGGTAATATTTGCGGTAAAAAGCCTGCAAATTATCAATCGGTACTCGCTCAATGTCTTCCCGTGAACCGATGGTGGTGTTTCCGTAGTTGTGCCACAG
>JANNEN010000370.1:0-23268 GCA_031378715.1 Emticicia sp. | reverse complement strand
TAGAAAGCCCCCTCTCCAGTGGAGAGGGGGTTGGGGGTGAGGTCATTTCCGCAAAGTTTCGTACATCCTAAAATACTGATAATCAACGTTTTGTATTAACAGTGGTCTTTCAACAATTGACCATAGGCTACATAAATTACCAAAGAAAAAGAATGAAAAATTTTATCTCTCTCCGTGACGTTGAGAATGTACAAGCCTTAGTACAAGAAGGTATCTATCAAAAAGCCAACCGATTTGCCGACCATGCTCTCGGCAAAAACAAAACCATTGGTTTACTTTTCTTTAATCAAAGCCTGCGTACTCGCCTCAGCACCCAAAAAGCTGCCGAAAACTTGGGTATGAACGTGCTGATGATGAACGTGGGGCAAGATAGTTGGCAACTCGAAATGGAAGATGGCGTAATCATGAACGGTGACAAAGCCGAACACGTAAAGGAAGCCGCCGCCGTCATTGGAAGTTATTGTGATATTATTGCGGTGCGAGCTTTTGCGGGGCTGAAAGACCGAGAATCTGATTATAAAGAGATTGTGATAGAAAAGTTTCGGCAATATGCGGGTGTGCCGATTGTGAATTTGGAGTCGGCCACTCGGCATCCGTGCCAATCTTTGGCCGATTTGATAACCATTGAAGAACACAAACGAACCGCCCGCCCAAAAGTTGTGCTAACGTGGTTGCCGCATTTTAAGGCTTTGCCGCAGGCTGTGGTCAACTCCTTTGCCGAATGGGTAAATGTGACCGACTACGAGTTCGTCGTCACCCACCCACAAGGCTACGACTTAGCCCCCGAAATGGTCGGCAATGCTACCGTTATTTATGACCAAAATGAAGCCCTCGCTGGGGCAGATTTCGTATATGGTAAAAACTGGTCGGCCTACCACGACTACGGGCAAATATTGACCCAAGACCCTACTTGGATGATTACGAAACAAAAAATGGATTTGACCAACAACGGACTCTTTATGCACTGCTTACCCGTGCGTCGAAACCTCAAAGTAAGCGACGAAGTACTTGACAGTCAGTCGATTGTGATTCAGCAAGCGGCCAATCGGGAGTGGTCGGCTCAGGCAGTTTTGAAGATGATTCTGGCAGGAATGTAAGTGATTACATAGATTTTTTGGCTTCCAACAAAACTTAAATACTTTGTCTGTGTTAAGTAAAAAGTAGTACAAATATTGTCTGTGAGGAAACAGATAATGGCAATTTTTAATGTACAATATTTCATGAATTTAGACCACATCAAAACCCTCCTAACATCGCAGGGCTACATCACCGATGAGTACGTTTCGATGTCGGTTTTCTTGGCCATGAAGCTCAACAAGGCCTTGCTCATCGAAGGCCCAGCGGGCGTTGGCAAAACCGAAATCGCCAAGGTAATGGCTAAGGCATTGGACACAAATCTAATCCGTCTGCAATGCTATGAAGGGCTTGATGCCAGCCACGCTATCTACGAATGGAACTACCAGCAGCAGTTGCTTTTCTTGAAAATGTCAGAAACGATGGGCGATAAAGTTTTGGGTGAAGGTATTTTTTCGGATAAATTTTTACTGAAACGCCCCCTTTTGCAAGCAATTTCGCAAGAAAAAGCCCCTGTGCTGCTCATCGACGAAATGGATAGAGCCGACGAAGAATTTGAAAGTTTTCTGCTCGAAATTTTATCTGAATGGCAAATCACGATTCCCGAAATTGGCACCATTCAAGCAAAATCTATTCCGCACGTAATCATCACGGGCAACCGTACCCGTGAACTTTCGGAGGCTTTGCGTCGGCGGTGCTTGTACCTTTGGATTGATTACCCTGAGTTCGACAAAGAATTGGCAATCGTGAAACAGAAAGTTCCGCAGATTGATACCCAATTAGCCGAACAAATCACGCAGTTTATGCAGGTCATTCGACACGAGAAACTTAACAAAGTTCCTGGCATTTCCGAAACCCTTGATTGGGCAACGGCTCTCGCCGCCATGCACTTCGACCACCTCGATAAAGCCTTGATAGAAAGCACATTAGGTGTTATTTTAAAAGATTGGCAAGACATCAGAAATACCCAAATGTCGCTCACGGAGTTACTCGAAAAAACGGGCATTACATCAAAATGGTGATTTTTCCGCAGAAATCGCTGAAGAACGCAGCGTTTTTCACCGATTTCTGCGGGACAAAGAAAAATGATTGCAAGAAATACCACTCTCCCCGCCCATATCGTGGCATTTAGTCGCTATTTGCGTACGAAAGGTTTCGTTATTTCTCCCAATCGAGAAACCGACGCCCTTGAGGCATTGACTCACATTGAGCCAAATAAAGCAAATTTTTACCTGACACTTCGCTGCATTTTTCCGCAAAATATCAAAAATTTAAAGGATTTTGACCCGCTTTTTGAAAATTATTGGAAAGAACTCGAAAAAGGTGTTGATGCAAAAATAGCTATGTCGGAGGAAGAATCTGACAAAAAAAAGAAAAAACCCATTGAACAAAAGCAAACCGCTCCCGCTTTTGAATCACTCAAAAATTGGCTTTACGGCAATAAAGATAAGGAAGAAGAATTAGCCGCTTACGGCACGGGAATTTCGCTCGAAAAGAAAGACTTTTCGAGTTTCACGGACGATGATCTGGTCGAAGCCGAAAAACTTATCAAGCTCATAGCCAGACGATTAGCCCAAAAACCAAGCCGAAGATTCGAACCATCGCACCGAAAAGGTATCTTAGATTTTCGCCGAACACTCCAAAAAAACTTTCGGAATGGCGAGGAAATTCTGATTCTTCACCGAAAAAAACCAAAACCTACCCGTGTGAAATTATGCCTAATTTGCGATGTCAGTAAATCAATGGAGATTTACAGCCGTTTTTTTGTGCAGTTTATGTACGCTTTTAGGCAGGTTTACCACCGCATCGAAACCTACGCATTCAGCACAACGTTGCATAATATTTCGGAGGAATTAAACGAATCGGACTTCAAAACTGCCTTGCTACACCTCGCTGATAGCGTGCCGCAATGGGCGGGCGGTACTGATATTGGGCAAAGTTTGAAGCACTTTGCCGAAACCGATTGCCAGCGATTTTTAGACCGAAAAAGTATCGTACTCATCATCAGTGATGGACTCGACACGGGCGAGCCAGCGGTCGTGTCGGAGAGTTTGACGATGATTAAAAAGCGTGCTAATAAAATCGTTTGGCTCAATCCATTGGCGGGTAATGTGGGCTATAAACCCGAAGTCCGTGCCATGAAAGCCGCCTTGCCCTTACTTGATGTTTTTGCTTCGGGACACAACTTCGAGAGTTTGAAAGAAGTGATATTGAAGCTAAAAGTTTGAAAACTTGTAGCAAACCATAAATCCTCCTGACAATTTTAAAAGCCGTAACAATCTGTGCTATCCGTCTTCCGTTTTTCGACGAATTTGGAACACGGACAACACGGATTCCTGTGAAAATACTGATTTAAGCGATTTTTTTAATTATCACGAAAAACTCAAATCAAAAAAATCCAACCAAAAATGATAACCGTAGCCCAAGCCGAACAAATAATTCTTACAAATACAATCGTGATTTCTACTGAAAAAATAGCTATTGATGCTGCTTTGGGTAGAATATTGGCAGAAGATTTATGTGCCGATCGAGATTTTCCACCATTCGACCGAGTGACGATGGACGGCGTTGCGGTACAGTTTGCTCAACTCGCTTCGGGGCAAACTATCTTTGAGATTGAAGCAACGGCTGCTGCGGGAAACCCACAAAAAACGCTACAAAATGCCCGAAATTGCATCGAAGTAATGACGGGAGCAATGATTCCGCTTAATACTGATGCCGTTGTTCGGTACGAAGATTTATCCATTTCAGGAAAAACGGTACAGATAATTATTCCGATTTCGGATATAAAACTGGGGCAGAATATTCACCCAAAAGCTTCTGACCGAAAGCAAAATGCCGTAATTGTGGCAAAAGGTAGAAAACTTTCGCCCGCCGAAATCGGCGTAGCGGCAACGATTGGTAAGCACGAAATAATGGTTCAGCGAAAACTCCGTGCCGTGATTATTTCGACGGGTGAAGAAATTGTTCCGATTACCGAAACGCCCCTGCCGCACCAAATCCGAACTTCCAACGGTTACGCTTTACAGGCTTCGCTCAGGCACTGGGGGCTTGAAACGGAGAATATTTTATTACCCGATAATCAGGAGATAATTGAGCAGAAAATTGCCGAATTTCTCAAAACCTTCGACGTGTTGATTTTAAGTGGGGGAGTTTCCGCAGGAAAATTTGATTTTGTGCCACAAGCTCTTGAAAATCAAGGCGTTACCAAACTTTTTCATAAAGTTTCGCAGCGTCCAGGAAAGCCCTTTTGGTTTGGCAAACAAGATACCCTGTCCTTCAAGGGAGAGGCTGGGGGAGGGGCTGTTGTTTTTGCTCTTCCTGGAAACCCCGTTTCTACCTTTATGTGCCTAAATCGATACTTTAAATCATGGCTTGATGCCTCGCAAGGCATTGATAATCACCAAATAATGGCCGAGCTGACACAAGATTTTAGCTTCAAACCCGAGCTGACGTTTTTCTTGCAGGTAAAACTTTCGCACAGCTCAACGAGTAAAATTTTGGCAACACCCGTAGAAGGACACGGCTCGGGCGATTTGGCAAATTTGGTTGAGGCCGATGCTTTTCTTGAACTACCTTTGGGGCAAAGTCTATTTCAAAAAGGTGAAATTTTTAAGGTATTCGTTTATCGCTAAAATCAAACGCTAATCGTTTAAAATAAGCTTCGTGATAATCTGTGGTGTTTTTTTAGCAAAAAATGCTTTTTTTTAATAACATTTTTGAAAAAAAATACAAGTAATTCGTTGATTATCAGTTTATTAAGATTATTTAAAATCGCCTTAGTCATTATGACTATTGTTGAGTCAAGTAAAATTTTGCTAATTGCATACAAACTAAGGAATTAAAATTTTTTAGTCACAGCAAAAGTTGTTTTGGGTTCATCGGGGGATTTTCATTAGCCCCCCTTGCCTTTACTTTCATCATAGAATATATACTAAAAAGTCCCGATTGTTTCGATAACAGTCGGGACTTTTTTACTTTCAAAAACATAAATTAATAATACGCAGGAAACAAATGAGGCTTGGCTTCGTGCATGATATCGTAAACGGTATCGAAGATTGTTTCGGCATTTGGTTTTGAAAAATAATCACCATCAGAGGCATACGCAGGGCGGTGGGCTTTTGCGGCAATAGTCGTAGGGGTAGCATCTAACCAACGGTAAGCGTGTTGTTTTTCGAGAACTTCCTGCATCATGTAAGCCGACGCCCCACCTGGCACATCTTCATCGGCAAAAATCACCCGATTTGTCTTTTTTATCGACGCCACAATGCTATGATTTACATCAAATGGCAGCAGCGATTGTACATCAATTACTTCGGTACTTATGCCGATTCCCTCTAATTGAGTGGCGGCCTCCATCACGATACGGCACATTGAGCCGTACGTAACGATGGTAATATCAGTACCTGTTTTGAGCGTTTCGGTTACGCCCAGCGGCAAGCAAACATCGGCAAGGTTGGTCGGTAGCTTTTCTTTGATTCGGTAGCCGTTCAGGCACTCAATGATTAAGGCTGGGTCGTCGCCCCGTAGGATTGTGTTATAAAAACCTGCCGCTTGCACAAAGTTACGAGGCACTAATACGTGTACTCCTCGCAACGAGCCAATCATGGCCGACATCGGCGAGCCTGAGTGCCAGATTCCCTCCAAACGATGCCCACGAGTGCGAACAATGAGCGGAGCTAACTGCTGCCCAACGGTGCGGTATCGAAGTGAGGCCAGGTCGTCGGTTAGGGTAGCCAAGGCGTAATAAATATAGTCAAAATACTGAATCTCGACAATCGGACGGAGGCCACGCATGGCTGCCCCGATTCCCTGCCCGATGATGGTGGTTTCTCGGATACCCGCATCGGTTACTCGCATTTCACCGTATTTTTCTTGCAGGCCCGCAAATCCTTGGTTCACATCGCCGATTTTGCCAACGTCTTCACCCAAAGCAAATACCTTCGGGTTGTTTTCGAGTAATTTATCAAAATAAGTATTAATGATTTCCCGCCCATCAACCATCGGACTATCTTCGTTGTACGTGGGAGAAACACCCTTTACGTGCATCGGAGATGTCGGAAACTCACTTAATAAATGCGAATTAAAACGAATATAATTGTTGGGAGCGACCTCTTCCAGCCACTTGTTTAAGCCGTTTCTGACCGAAGTATCTTCCAGACGCAAGGCTCGAAGGGCTTTCTTAACCGTTGAAACAACATCACGTCGGAGCGTATTTTCAGTTTTTTCAAGAATTTCTCGAAGTTCGGCAATCGCTTGGGCGTTCTTTGTTTCGGCAGTTGCTTTTTTCAATAAAATAATCGCCGAATCGTATTCGGGTTTTAGCGAATCTTGGTAGGCCGTCCAGGCGGCGTTGCGGGCTTTCTTGGCGGTATCTTTTGCACGAGTTTCGATAGTGCCAATTTCTTGCTCGGTTGCGTAGCCGTTGCTCAAAATCCATTCCCGAAAATGTACATTGCAGTCAAATTCATGCTCAAAGTTCAGCCTTTCTTTGGTTTTATACCGCTCGTGTGACCCCGAAGTTGAGTGTCCCTGCGGCTGAGTTACTTCAATGACGTGAACCAAAACGGGTACGTGCTGGTCACGGGCGTAGATGGCCGCTCGCTGGTAGGCTTCGATTAGCTCCTCGTAATGCCATGCCCGAGCTACGATTATTTCCAAGCCGTTAGAGCCGTTTTCTCGTTGAAAACCAGCCAATGCTGCCGAAATACTCGACTTGGTTGTCTGGTATTCTATCGGTACTGATATGCCGTAGCCGTCGTCCCAGACCGAAAATATTATTGGAATCTGCAAAACCCCCGCCGCATTGATTGCCTCAAAAAACATTCCTTGCGAGGTAGAAGCATCACCGATGGTCACGAAACAAACTTCGTTTCCGTTGTTTGAAAATTTCGTAAGGTGCTGTAAATCAGGGTTTTGTCTAAATAATTTTGAAGCATACGCCAACCCAACGGCACGTGGCATCTGTCCACCCGTTGAGGATACGTCACAAACCGTATTATACATTTCGGTTTGGTTGAGCCACTCGCCTTTTTCATCAATCCAATTATTACCAAAATGGGCATTCATTGACCGCCCGCCCGTAAAGGGGTCGTGAGCGGTGTCGGTATGGGCGTATAATTGGGCAAAAAATTGTTGCCATTTTAGCCCACCAATGGCCGCCATGAAGGTTTGGTCACGGTAATAGCCCGAGCGAAAATCTCCTTTTCGGAATACTTTCGACATCGCTAATTGAGCCAATTCTTTGCCGTCACCAAATACACCAAACTTGGCTCGCCCCCTGAATACATCTTGTCGGCCGATATAGCTTACTTCTCTACTTTCGCAAGCAATTTGGTAGTCGTTGAGTACTTCGTCCTTGGTCAGGAGTACGTCGGTCGCAATGATTGGGTCAAGTAGGTCTGTCATAAAAAATGGGATAGAAGGGCGAGGAATGTCACCACTAAATAAAAAATACCACGAATTGAGTGATGTTTTTATGTTAAAAGTTATAGTAAAACAACTAATTTAGTACAAAGTTAGAATTTTTTTTTTTCAATTTTCAAAATAAGTACTCTATGTTAATAAGTGATTTTGTGGCGTATCATAAAGCATTGGTTATCAGTTGTTTAGAATAGATGAGATTGCCGTACTCAGTTGCTAAGTAGTTCGACCCAAAACTAAATTTTTTGTTAATGGATTGTTAAAAATTTGGCATATAAAATGTAAAAGATGTTAATTTGTGTTGTTAAAATGCTTTACTAATAACAAGATTTTTATTTTTCAAACTTAAATCAATTAAATCTAATGAAAAAATTACTTTCAACGATTGCCGTAGTTTTTGCTTTTGTAGCGTCAGTTCAAGCACAAGGTGTATTAAAATTCAACAAAGAAGTACACGATTTCGGTAAATTAACCGAGGGTCCATTGGCCACTTACAACTTTGAGGTAGTAAACACAGGCACTGCTCCCGTGGTTATCTCAAACGCCCAAGCATCGTGCGGTTGCACAACGCCTGAGTTCTCGAAGGATGCAATCATGCCAGGTGGCAAGAGCGTAATCAAAGTAGGTTATAACACTTCTGGTCGCCCAGGCCCATTCACAAAGACAATTACAGTAATGAGCAATGCCGAAAACTCTTCACTCGTATTGACTATTAAAGGCGAAGTTAGTTCGGCACCAGCCGCTCCTGCCCAAGTAGCACCAGCGGCTCCCGCAGCTAAGAAAAAGGCATAATAAAGAAAATGTTTTCTTGAAAAACGCCTCTTGTCAAACGACGGGGGGCGTTTTTGTTTTATGGAGTGAATATTGTGTTCATTCGATGGTTAAATTGAAAATAACTAACTTGCTCAATTTGATAATACTACATGATAATTTTTTAAATCTGTGCCATCAGTGTCCCAAATTCGTCGAAAAACGAAACACTGATGACACAGATTCCTGCAAAAACACAGATTTAAAAGGATTTTTTCAATGCTCAATAAAAATTGTCATGTAGTATTATATAAAATATTTATCTGCACGCCGTCAAGTCCGATTGCTTTTGCCATTTCCATCGCACCCAAATTCGATACATTATTGATTGACCAACCGCAAGTACCTACTCTGAAACTGGGCTTGACATTTGCCGCTGCGTTGGGAGCAAAAAAAGCTGCGATTGCCGACTACTAATGTTAGTTTTCGTTGGGTTTGTTTTTTATAATTCAATCAAAATATAAAATATGATGTCAAGTTAAAAAAAATGGGTAGTTTTTGCACGAAATAACTAAGTAAGTAGTTGAATGGAAATAATCGACATTCTAAATTTAGTTAACTTGCTAATTATAAGCACTTTACACCATTAAATATTCAACATTTATCATTAAACATTACTTAACAACCTATAAAATAAAAAAAGGGAATGAACAGTTTTGTTCATTCCCCTTCCTTCGCACACAATACTATTATTTCTCGTCATTACGACTCAAAACATAAATTACTAAACCGAAACCAATCTTGTTGATTGCATCACCGATGTTGTAAATAATGTCCATTGATTTTGCATAAGCTCCACCAGCGATTTCCATTCCAAACAATCCACCTTTTGTACCCAAGATGTATCCAACTGGATATATCGCCCAACCTACCAATACAAACCAACCGAGTGTACTGTTTGCTTTGCGAACTGCTGCACTACCACTTGCTGCAAGTTTGGCTACGTCACCGTACCATACCAAGTAAACAATGTAGAAATAAGCTGCACCCGATACTGCACCCCAGAACCAACTAACGGTTTCTGTTGGGTAGATAGCCTCACCAATGTAACCCGTAACGAGCATCACTACTGAAGCAAAAATTAATTTCCAAAGCAAGTCAATTTTCGCACCTGCTTTCTTGGTGATTAAGTAAAATTCAACACACATCAACGGCACAGTAAGTACCCAGTCCACATAGCGGAAGAATGTTGGTGACTGACCAGTGGCCAAATTGTACTCTCTCATGTAGTAATAGTGTACGGCAGCAATAAATGTGATAAGGCCCGAAACTAAAACTGAAGTACGCCACACAGCACTTGTGTTGCCAACTTCCATGAAGAAAAATACTGATGCTGCCATCATGGCCATACAGCCGATGAAAAACGTGAATGCCACATAATTGTCGTTTGCAACCGGCATGATGTCTAATAAAATACTGTTCATTTTGGTAAGGGAATAAGTGAAAGATATAATTTAAGAGATAATAACTATAAACATAACAAGACTAATTTGATTTTGTTTAATTTTTGTTAAAAAAAAATAAAAGTTTTTTTTTTTAGAGTGAAATCAATTAAAAAAGTGCAGAAATACCCCAAAAACAGCATATTTTATTTTAGATTTCTCATTTATTTTTTTTTCCAAAAAAATACTAACCCAGAATCGTCATACTATATACGCCTTAAAGCATCAGCAATTTTGCGGTCGTTTGATAACCGAGGAACTTTGTTTTGCCCGCCCAATTTTCCCTGCGAACGCATATAGTCAATGAACGCATTTTTTTGTAAAGGTCTAACAACTAATCTGCGTAGAATACTGCCCACTATCAAGTCATCGTAATAAACATTTAGTTCGGTCATTTTTTTGTCCAAATCATCATTGAACTGCTCCGTGTTTTGGGGAGGAGTAGCAAACTCAATCAGCCATTCGTGGTAAGGTAGCCCTTCGCTGGGAGTAACCATTGGAGCAACCGTAAACTCCACGATTTCTACTTCGGGGTGTCGCTGGCAAGCATATTTCATGGCTTTTTCTACTTCCTCTCCAATGACGTGTTCGCCGAAGGCCGAAATAAAATGCTTGATTCGCCCCGAAACAACAACCTTGTACGGTTCGAGCGAAACAAACTTCACGGTGTCACCAATCGAATACCCCCAAAGCCCTGCATTACTATTGATGATGAGGGCGTAGTTTTTGTTTAATTCTACCTCTTCAATACTGAGTCGAGTAGGATTTTCGTCGAAAAACTCATCGGCGGGTATAAACTCATAAAAAATACCAGTATTCAATAAAAGTAACATTCCCTCGTTTTGCTGCGAATCTTGGTAAGCAAAGAATCCCTCGGAGGCAGGAAAAAGCTCAATCGAATCAATGGGCTTTCCGATGGAATCAAATAGTTTTGCCCGATATGGCTCAAAATTTACCCCACCATAGACAAACAAACCAAAATTCGGAAAGACATCTTTAATTTTCTTGCCTGTGCGGGCCTGAATACGATCAAAATACATCTGCACCCACGGCGGAATCCCCGAAATCAAACTCATCGGCTCGTTGATGGTTTCGTCAATTATCTTTTCGAGTTTTGTTTCCCAATCTTCAATACAATTTGTTTCGTAAGATGGCAGCCGATTGGCCTGCAAATAAGCAGGCACGTGGTGGGTCGAAATTCCCGAAAGTCGGCCAGTTTTTATACCCGCACTTTCGTGCATTTCGGGGCTTCCCGAAAGAAAAATGAGCTTATTGTCCAAAAATCTCGCCTTTCCCGTTTCGTGGACATAGTTGAGCAAAGCGTTTTTAGCCGAATCAATGTGGTTATGAATAGAATCCTTTGAGATAGGAATATACTTTGTGCCAGAGGTCGTACCCGAAGTTTTGGCAAAATAAAGCGGTTTTCCGGTCCAAAGCACGTTTTCTTCTCCCGCCAAAATTTTGTCAATATAGGGTGTCAAATCCTCGTAGTCCCGCACAGGAACGGCCTGCTTAAAATCGGAATATGTACGAATATCCTTGAAATAATGGTCAGTGCCAAAATTTGTGCTAACCGCCTGACCAACGAGGCGTTGCCTCCATTCGGCTTGTACTATTGCCGAGCGGGCTATCCATTTTCTTTGCTGTGCAACGACATACGCCGCTATTGGTTTACTGAGTATCGAACGAACGCCCATATTATTTTTTTTCAAGGTCAGCAAAGGTACTGTTTTTTGTCAAATCAATTATAAAAAGGCAGGTTCAATTATAAAAAGTGTTTTTTTGTGTAACGTTGGCAAAAAAATCTCCTCCGCTTCCTCTGTGGTAAAAAAACGTATAGAAAAACGTATAAAAATTATTCTACCAACCGTTTGGTAAAACAAAACTTTTCCTTATATTTGTCACAGAATCATAAAAATATGCCAACGCAAAAAATCACCAGGGAAGATATTCTATTAAAATCATCAGATGCTTTTCGGCTGAAAGGCTATCATAATACGTCGATGCAAGACCTCGCCGAATGTTGCGGTTTGCTCAAAGGAAGCCTTTACTATTATTTTCCGAGTAAAGAAATGTTGATGAAAGAACTGCTCCTTTCGATTCATAAGTACTTGGTGGAACGAATCTTTCCGATTGCTCAAGATACCGCCCTCACGCCCGACGAACGCATGGAAAAACTTCTGAAAAAAATGGGAAAATTGCTGTTAGAGAAGCAAGGAGGCTGTTTGGTGGGTAATACAACCCTCGAAACCGTCGGCGTTGTGCCAACGTTTCAGCCCGTTTTGCGAGCAATCATGGACGATTGGACGGCCGCTTTGCAGACAATATTTGCTACTCGAAAAAGTCCCGAACAGTCATTCAGACTCGCCCAGCAAACCATCATGGAGTTTGAAGGAGCTATCATGTTTTCAAAATTATACAACGAAAAGCAATTTCTTAACGATGCCTTTGCCCGTACGATGATGAAGTTAGGATAGGGAGTAGAGGGTTAGGAGTTAGGTTTTAAATTAAAACAAACGTTTGATTTATTTTATTACAAATTATGCAGAAAGTGAAAATAAAGTGTGATGATGGCGTTGCGTTAGCGGCACTTTTGTTCGAGCCTAAACAACCGAAAGCCGTTGTGCAACTCAACATCGGTACTGGGGCAAAAAAAGAGTTTTACATTCCGTTTGCCAAGTTTTTGGTTGAGCATAACTACGTCGTTTGTACTTTTGATTACAGAGGTACGTGCGAGTCGGCTCCCGATTCGATGAAAGATTGTACTTATCATTATATCGAATACGGCACGCAGGATATGCCCGCCGTGTTGGAGTTTTTGGACGAAAAATATCCAACTTTACCCAAACTGATAGTAGGGCATAGCGTGGGTGGAATGAATTTCGGACTGATGCCTAACCACCACAAAATCAAGGGTTTAGTGGCCGTTGGGTCGGGGTCGGGCTACTGGCGAAATATGTTTTTTTGGTACCGTTTTCAAGCACTTTTTTTCTTCAAGGTTTTCACGCCAATCAGCATTGCCTTGACGGGCTATGTGGCGGCCAAGCGTTTTGGAATTATGGAAGATTTGCCCCGAAATATTGTGCGTGACTGGGCCGATTGGTGCAGTGTACCCGATTATTTTTGGGATAAACGTTTTTTCGGAAAAACCGTCCCCGTGGGGCATTACCACGAACTTAATTTTTCGATTGCTCATTTTTGGGCTTCCGATGACCCCATCGCCAACGAAAAAAATGTACCGCTTTTACTCCAAAACTTCAAAACAACCAAAACGCTCACCTCCGAAAAACTAATTCCTGCCGAACTGGGAGCAAAGGAAATCGGTCATTTTGGTTTTTTCAAGAAACAATTTCGGGATACAATTTGGGTCAAAATTCTGCATAAATTAGAGGAAATGTTGTAGAGCAATTTTCCAAATTGTTCGGCCATAATCATAAATTTTTTATAGTGCGTTAACAGATAGTTTCATCAGAGGGCGGGCGTGTGCGTGTCCTCTTGATTTTTTATTTTTTTATCAACAAAAATCGACAAGTTGGAAACTTGTGCTACAAAAATGACAAAACCAGCATTAAAAACGGCATTAGAAGAATGTTACAAGACAATCGTTTCGGACGTGGAAAATATGTCAGAAACGAAGTTTTTTGCCCCAATCGGCGAAAAATGGTCGGTTGCCGAGAATATTCTGCACCTTACGCAATCGGTCAAAAGTTTGAATCAAGGGTTGGCATTACCGAAGGTTTTTCTTGCCCAACAATTCGGAAAAATCGACCGCCAGCCAATGTCTTATGATGAAGTGGTGGAGCGATATTTGGCGGCATTGGCTACGGGCGTAACGGCTCGTGGGGGTTTTGTGCCGCAAATGCCCGAAAATCCCGAAAAAGGAATTTTGATTAGTAGTTTTGTGAAGCATCACCAAACCTTGACCGACTTTCTGAATGATTGGTTGGAGTCAGAACTTGACGAATACTGCATCAAGCACCCCGTACTTAAAGCCTTGACTATCAGGGAGTTTTATTATTTTATGCACTACCATATTTTGCACCACCGAAAGGCGATTTTGAGACTTCAAAACTTATAAGGTTTGGGAGGATTAAACCTATAAGGTTTGAAAAAAAACCTTATAGGTTTAGTAGCTTTTTACTTATCTTGCGTTTAATTTAATGGATAATTCCAAGTGTCACCTTCAACATTATTTGCATTTATGAAATTGCTAAAATTGATTTTTTTTCTCATTTGTCTTTTTCCGTTTATTACCGCTTGTGGGCAAAGCAAAACTCCAAAAACGTTCACCCGTGAAGATTCTCTACGGGGAAGCATCACGCCCGAGCGAGCTTGGTGGGATTTGAAATATTATGAACTTCGGGTAAGCGTAAATCCTGCCGAAAAAGCCATTTCGGGTAGTGTAGGCGTGTTTTATGAAGTTTTGAAACCTTCGGGCGGTCTGTATCAAACGCTACAAATTGATTTGCAACCACCATTGCAAATTGAGCGAGTTACGCAAGATGGGCAAGAGCTTTCGTATAGGAAAGATGGTGCTAATGCTTACATGATTTCGTTGAAAAAAGAACAAATTAAAGGGCGAAATGAGTCAATCGTGGTAACTTATTCGGGCAAGCCGATTGTGGCAAAACGTCCGCCGTGGGACGGGGGTTTTCAATGGGTGAAAGACAAATCGGGTAATGATTTTGTGGCTACTTCGTGTCAGGGTTTGGGGGCGAGTGCGTGGTGGCCTTGCAAAGATCACATGTACGACGAGTGCGATAGTATGCTGATAAGCGTAACCGTTCCGAGGCATTTGACCGATGTTTCAAATGGTCGTCTGAGAAAAGTTACTGAAAACAGTGACGGCACAAAAACTTTCGATTGGTTTGTGCGAAACCCCATCAATAACTACGGAATCAACGTAAATGCGGGAAATTACGTGCATTTTGATGAAATTTATGCGGGTGAAAAGGGCAAACTGACCATGGATTATTATGTTTTGCCCGAAAATTTGTACAAAGCAAAAGAGCAATTTAAGCAAGCCAGTATGATGATGAAGGCATTTGAGCATTGGTTTGGGCCGTATCCGTTTTATGAAGATGGCTATAAATTAGTCGAAGTACCGTATTTGGGCATGGAGCATCAAAGTTCGGTTACTTACGGAAATGGCTATAAAAATGGCTATTTGGGCAGAGATTTATCAGGTACGGGCTGGGGTTTGAAATGGGATTTTATCATCATTCACGAATCGGGGCATGAGTGGTTTGCCAATAATATCACCTACAAAGACATGGCCGATATGTGGATTCACGAAAGTTTTACGAACTATTCCGAAAG
This sequence comes from Emticicia sp., assembly GCA_031378715.1. Lineage (GTDB taxonomy): Bacteria > Bacteroidota > Bacteroidia > Cytophagales > Spirosomataceae > Emticicia. The sequence continues at coordinate 8,200 of JANNEN010000370.1, read as the reverse complement.
CCTTTTTACCGAATATCATTTTGGCAAAGAAGCGGGGGCGGCTTACGTGATTGGTACCCGCAAAAACATTCGCAATGACGAGCCGATTATCGGTACTTATGATGTCAATAAAAGTGGTTCGGGTGATATGTATTATAAAGGCGGAAATATGCTGCATACGATTCGCCAGCTTGCAAAAACCACGGAAAGCCGCCCTGACGAGGCTTGGCGACAAATTTTACGAGGTTTGAATAGCACTTTTTATCACCAAACCGTTACTACTCAGCAGATTGAGGAATATATTTCTAAAAATATTGGTCGAAATTTAAGCAAAGTTTTCGACCAATATTTACGCAATACCAAGATTCCTGTGCTGGAATATTCGCTCGAAAAAAACAAAATAAAATACCGTTGGAGCAACGCCGTTGAAGGTTTTGATATGCCCATAAAAGTATCGGTTGATGGTGGAAAAATGGACTTTATTTACCCCGAAACTACTTGGAAAACCTTAAAAGGCAAGAAAGATTTGAAAATTGATGAGAATTTTTATGTGACTTTAAAGGTTGTGAACAAGTAAATTTTTCAAAGAAAATGAATAAAACATTGTTTCTGATGTCAATGCTGTTTTTCTCCTGTGGTGAAGAAAATCAAATAGATACTACCGATATGCCCAATACAAACGCTACCGAAATCTTATACACCATGCCCGATGAAAGCGAGCCGCACGAAGGAACTTGGCTTCATTGGGGGCATCAATATCAGTTTGGTGTAACGTATCGCAATAGGTTAGATGCCACTTGGGTAGCCATGACGAAGGCTTTGATTGGTAGCGAAAAAGTGCATATTGTGGCTTACGATGAAACAGAAAAAGTCAGAATTATTGCCCTGCTGAACGTGGGAGGCGTTTCTTTACTAAATATTGATTTTAAAATTTATAAAACCGACGACGTTTGGGCGAGAGATACGGGTCCGATTTATGCCAAAGATAAAAACGGAAAACTGATTATTGAAGATTGGGGATTCAATGGCTGGGGTAAAAAATTTGACTACAATAATTGCAATACCATTCCCGCAAAAATAGCGGCTGACCAAGATAAGACACTCGTAGATTTGAATGGAATAATGATAAACGAGGGCGGGGCCGTCGAAATTGATGGTAATGGAACACTCATGGCAACCAAAAGTGCGATTTTGAATAGCAACCGAAATGCAGGAATGAACCAAGCCCAGGCGGAGGAGATTTTTACAAAATATTATGGGGTAACAAATTTTATTTGGTTAAACGGCGTGGCGGGTTTGGAGGTTACGGATATGCACATTGATGGTTTTGCAAAGTTTGCCAATAAAAATACATTGGTAACAATGGAGCAAAACGACTTGGTGGATTGGCAAGTACCACAAAAAGATATTGACAAACTTTTTACCTCAAAAAATAAAAGCGGCACGCCTTACACGATTCTAAAACTGCCTTTGACACAAAATAATGTAACAACCGAATACGGTAAAAAATTAGGCTACAAAGGCTCGTATATTAATTATTATATCGCCAATAATGTAGTTTTAGTACCGAATTACAACGACCCAAACGATGCCGTTGCCAACAAAATCATTCAAAATTTATACCCAAACAGAGCCGTAGTGGGCATTGATGTACGAAATTTATACGCTAATGGGGGAATGGTGCATTGCGTAACGCAGCAGCAACCGAAGTGAAAAACAGTAAGTTTACCGCACCATCGCCACTTTTCCAACGAAATTTTCGGAGCCATCTTCGGCTATGCAGAACACTACGTAAATACCCGCATTTGCTCGGTTTCCTTGCGGATTTTGCAAGTCCCAAGAAGCAGTACCACCGTTCGATTTTGTTTCATAAATGAGCCGCCCTGCGGTATCAGCTATTTTGATACTGGTATTTTCTCGCAAGCCCGAAACTGTCATAACTCCTTGATAGTCAGGGCGTACGGGATTCGGAAAGATACGTACTGCGTTCAGGTTTTCGCTCGCTTCGGTAGCATCGCTGCGGTAGGAGAGGAGTCCGTTTTGGGTCAAAATGAAGAGTTCGCCCGTGGTTTGATCAAGTGCCAAATCAGTAATATTTTTTGAAGGAAGCGGACTGTTTTCTTCCGTAAAATTCAAAATTTGCTCATCGGCCGAGGGCGAAAAAAGGTTCAGACCACTTTGGGTAGCAATCCATTTTCGGTTGCCGCCATCGACTACGATTTTTGTAACAATTTCTTGCAAAAGCAAGCGGCGAGTGCGGACGAATGGTTGATAGGCTTCGGTTTTATTTGTAAAAAAGCCGTTGGCATCGACATTAAAAATATCTCGGGTGGTTGGAATTACCGACACGCCATTGTCCGTACCAATCCAAATCAAATTATCTTTGTCTTCGATGATGGTATAAACGGTTGAGCCTAAGAGGTTGCCTGAACCCTTGCCCGAATAGAAAAAGCGGGTTTGTTTAGTTGCCTCATTCGTAACCCGCAAGCCGCTACCAATCATCTGCCAACGATACCCAAAACGGTCAATAACATCTTTCGAGTGTTTGGGTAAAGTGCTGATAGTCAATGTTTTCCATAGATTTTCTTCAAAAATATTGCCTTCAATTCCTGCGGTATATATTTTTTTGTTTTGGTAAAAAACTTCAAAAATATCGCCTTTTACGCTATTGGGAGTATAAGTCTTGAAACTTCCCGAAACATTACTAAGCAAGCCATTTACGCCATCGGCAATCCAAAATTTCCCTTCGGCGTCAACTTTGATTTCGTTGGGAGAAATAATTAGGGCATCTTTCGGGAAAATCTGGGGCTTGAATAATTGATTGCCCGCCGCTGTTTCTTTCCAGTTTCCGAAAAATTGCAGATTGATATTCGAGCCAAATTTTGCCCCTAAAACACCGTCTGATGTATTCACAAAAATACTATCACGGGCAAAAGCAACTTGTTTGATACGCACCGCTTTTCCGTTTTGACCAATATTTTGATAGGTTTCTTTGATTTCCGCTTTTTTTGCATCTAAAACCACTAAACCAAAATCAGCCGCTAAGTAAGCAAAATCACCTTGAAATGTAATTTGATTAATGGCTTTGCTGCCTTGAATGGCTTCGGTTTTTTTGATAAAATCAATGTTTTGAATTTTTTCGGGCGTGCCGTTAGCATTGATATAAACGAGGTCTAAATTGCCCGTTTCGTAAGCAACTACCAGTATTTTAAGTGCGGCACTATATCGGATTTGTTCAATATTGGCTTCGCTGAATCCATCTAATTTTGATAGCCTAACTGTTTGATTATCAGACTTATTGAGGTAAAAAAAACCATTTCGGGAGAAACAATAAATCTTGTTATTGTCAATAATTTCTACGCCCTTGGCATTGCTATAATCAGCATGGGTTCGCCACGTGCTGGTTGGAGTTTGGGCAAAGATTGGGGTGGAAGTGCAAATAAAAAAGAAGCACCGTTTCAAGATAAACAATGCTTTATGAGAGAATAATGGTGCCAATATTTTAAATTTTTTCTTCATTCAAAACGCTTTCAATGATGTAGCGGGGGCGAGATTTTACTTCTTCGTATATTTTACCGACGTACTCGCCAATCAAGCCAATGGCAATCATGTTTGAGCCACTAAAAAAAGTCATTGGTAGCACGATTGAAGTCCAGCCTTGCACCGTAAAACCAAACAATTTACAGACTAAAACCCAAGCCGTGATGCCCATCGCAAACACGAAATTGAAGATGCCAAACCAAAGCACGAGTTTCATCGGGACGGTCGAAAATGAGGTAATACCGTTCCAAGCGAAAATTAGCATTTTTCTAAGGGGGTATTTCGACTCGCCTGCTTCTCGTTCGAGTCGTTTATAATAAACTTTATCGCTCTGAAAGCCAATCATCGGAATGATTCCCCGAATGAAAAGATTGGTTTCGCCAAAGTTAGCAAATTCGTTAAGTACTTGATTATCAATTAATCTGAAATCGGCGTGGTTATAAACCGTCGGTACGCCCATGCGTTGCATGAGTGTATAAAACGTCTCGGCAGTGAAGCGTTTGAAGAACGAATCGGTGGTTCGGTCGTTACGCACACCATAGACGATTTTTGAGCCCTCATTGTATTTTTCCAACATTCCATCAATCGCTCGAAGGTCGTCTTGGAGGTCAGCATCAATCGAAATATAGCAGTCAAATTGATTTTTGTGGTGCAAAAGCCCAGCCACAAGTGCCGCCTGATGCCCAAAATTGCGGGATAGTTTCAGCCCAATAATGGTTTCATCTCGCTGGCAGATGCTATTAATTATTGCCCAAGTGCTATCACGGCTTCCGTCGTTTACGAAGCAAATTTTGCTATCATTAGTAATAGCGTTTCGTTGCTTCAACTCCGAAAAATACAACGAGAGTGTTTCGTAGGTTTTTTCAAGAATTTCTTGCTCGTTATAGCACGGAACAACCAAAAGGAGTTTGAACATCAGACTTCAACGGGATTTAAGATTTTATTTTGCAGCAACCGCAGGTTTTCATAGAAAAACCATGCTTTCAGCGATTTTCAGCGATTTCTACGGAATACAAAAATATTAGACTGTCAAAGTTACAAAAACATAACCTTTACATCAAGAAAAAACCCGTACCATTCGTGTGAGTAGCCATTGGGTGTAAAAAACAAATGATAGCAATGACAAAGAGTATTACTTTCAGTTCTTGTTCGGTAAGGTATTTTTTGGCAATAATCAACGATAAAAAAATTACAATAATGCCGTACGAACCGCTACGTGTGGAGTCATAGGTGGTAATTGATCCTACCAACATGGCCATCAACGCCCCAAAGATTGCCATAAGTCTGAGCCAGTCTTTTGCCACAGCCAGAAATAAAAATGTCAATAATATCAGTAGCCACCAGCCTTCAAAAACCCACAGAAACTTGAACCCCCAAACGGGCCAACTGCCGCCAAACATCTCAGCAAATTCGCCTGGTTTGGTGGTATCGTGCATACCGAGGTGGTCGATTAAATAAAACTTTCTAATCACTCCGTAGGCAATCCATGCTGTTATTACCGCCAACATTTGTCCATTAATCTGCACCTTGAATGGCTTATCGGCTTGTAGCTGTGGCACAAACCACCACCACAGAAATACCATTCCTGAGCCTACACCCGCTCGCTCGTCGCCCCAGAAAGCCAATGATAGAAAACCAAATATTAGTAGCGGATTTCGGTAATAAATACTTAAAAACAGGGCAAAGTAGCAAAAAAAGTCACCATAGGAAGCAATATCAACGAAAAACGAAGACCCAATATACGTTGAAATCATACCCACGGTGGCGTAGAAAACACTGAGTTTATCGGAGAGATGTTTTTCAAAAAAAGTGATGAGCATATACAGAAACACAATGCCTAAAATTAACTGTAAACCATACAATACGATACCGACGTGCTTGATATAAAAAAACTTCACAAAGACGGGTAACGTGAGTCGAAAAGTACGGTTATTTGTCCCCGTAAACTCGGGATAAGTCCAGTTATAAGTGATGCTCGATGCTCGGTCTTTGATGGTTTGGTAGAGAAAATGTTCTCGTTTTTCTTTCACAACTGCCGTGTAAAAATCGCCGAAATGTCGGAGTGGCGAGATATTATTAAAAAACGAAAGGAACATAATTCCGACAGCGGCCACGACTACCTTCAATTTCCATTGCGGGCTTGACAAAAACGATGTGAGTTTTACTTCCAAGCGGTGGTATAAATTTTCTAAAAAAGACATTTTTTGAGTGATGAGTGATGAGTGATGAATTTTCTCAAAACTGCTCAAATTAGGTACAAAGATGCCAATTTTGTGTTTAAAAATCAAAGCTAAAAAAAAACCCAAGATTAAATCTTGGGTTGGTAATTTCTTGAATAGCTAAGGATTCGCTCAATCGCCCTATCAGGAGGGGAGAGCCGAATTTTGTCAAAGCCCGATTTTAGGTCGGCACAGTCGAGGTAGAAATCAAGCAATTCTCGGTCATAGAGAAGGGCTTCTTCAACTAAACTGTTTTCTTGGTTTGAGGTTTCGTTATATAAGTAACGAACGACGTCATTCTGAGTGCTGGTAGAGGTTTGTGTCATAAGCATACGCTGATTTACTCATCATTTTTCTAAGGTTGATGAGAGCATAACGCATTCGCCCTAACGCCGTATTGATACTTACCCCAGTGGCATCGGCAATTTCTTGGAACGACATATCATCGTAATGACGCATCACCAAGACCTCACGTTGCTGGTCGGGTAATCTCTTGATTAAATCACGTAAGTGTTCGTGCGACTCACGTTTGATTTGCATTGATTCGATTGAATCTTCGGCAAATTCGAGTGAATTAAACACATTGCTTCCGTCTTCAAACACCACGGTCGGGTAGCGTTTCTCTCTACGGAAATAGTCTATCGCAAGGTTATGAGCTATTCGAAGTACCCACGGAAGGAACTTGCCTTCTTCGTTGTATTTGCCATCACGCAAAACCTCAACTGCTTTAATGAATGTGTCTTGCAGCAAATCTTCGGCTACGTATTGGTCTTTTACAACAAGGTAGATGGTGGTATAAACTTTTGATTTGTGGCGTTGCACAAGCGTACCAAAAGATTTTTCGTTACCTCGGATATACAATGAAATCAGCTCACTGTCGTTAACTTGGATTTTTCCCATTTCAGTATTTCAATTTAGTTAACGTAGAGCTTTATGCCATATTGTATATTTTGGTTTATATTTTTGTAGAATTACAATGTTATCTTAACATTATGCCGAAAGGTAGTAAAAAAAAATGATTCATGTCAAGTGTTTTTACTAAAAATAAAGTTAATACTTTGTTAATATTCCAAATGAAATTTCGTTTTACATCATTTATGCCAAATAAAAGCCCGAAATACGAACACCCATTTTGTGTAATTATAAAATTGTAAATAACTGATATTCAGGCTTTTAAAGTCAAGTGATGCGACATTGTTTTTTTCGGTATCATTTTTGCTCTATTTGTGAAGTGAAATAAAATTAATCATGGAAAAAATGTCAAACTTTACGCAAAATTTTTATCAAAAAGTTAATAATCACCTCATCAATAGAATTATCGGTCAAGATATTCGCAGGTATGATGGAGCAATTAGCCGTCAGTTTTTTGGTGATTTCAAGGCTCAATGTTACAAATCAATAATTGTACTTTTCTTAGTTTTTGGATTAGCCACCGTTCAATCTTTTGGACAACGTGATCAGATTACTACCCAAGCGGGTGAGAAAATTCGTTGCCGAATCTTGGACGAAACGCCCAGTCGTTTTGTGTATGCTTATCTTTCACCAGCAGGTAAAGTTTTGCGAAATGAGATTTTCAAAAACTTGGTTTCTGATTTCAAATATAATTTTCATTCGAGTGATATTGTAACCAAAGGCAATAAAATGCCCGTAGGTTTGGGCGGAGCCAGAGATGAAAATACCGCCGAAACGCAACGAGTAGATACCCGCAAGGGTGAGTCCGTAAAGACTGATAAGGAGGCGAAGAAAAGTAGCAAGAAAAACGCAAAATCATTGGACGAGAAATCGGTAATTAAGGAAAATAGCACTAAGAAAGCAGCCGAAGTTTCGGAGAAACAGTCGGAAAGTGCTGCTAAACAGTCGGGTGAAACAGCGAAGGTGACAAAAGAGGAAAAGTCAAGTCGCCTTTCTGAGAAGAAGGCGGTAGAGAAAAAATCTTCGACCGATAAAAAATCTACTGAGAAAGCAGAGAAGATTAAACCTGAAGAGGCTACTGCCAAAAAAGAAGTTAAGAAACTGAAAGAGGAAAAAGGCGTAATGCCACTTTCAACCAAGAAAACCGATAATGAGTTTAACAATTATTTGAAATGGCGAGTAGGCGGGAAGGCGGGCTTTGGTAATATGCTGGCTAAGATTCCGACCGAAGATGCGTATTCGCTTTATCAAGAAAAACTTTTGCGTGGGTTCACTTGGGGAGCTGATGTTTCATATTTTTTTACTGATCATATCGGGGCTGGTTTAATGTTTAATAATTTTCAGTCTAATAATAAGGCTGAAAATATCGCTTACCGCAACGAAATACTAAACAAAACCGAAACGGGGAATATCTCCAATAAACGTTCGATTAAGTTTGTGGGGCCAGTGCTTTATTATCGAAAGAACATTGACTTCAAGACAATGGTGATTTTAGGCTTATCGCCTGGGGCGTATTTCTATAAAGATAAAGGTACATACGGCGATGCAGG
>JANNEN010000278.1:0-42151 GCA_031378715.1 Emticicia sp. | reverse complement strand
AACTTTATGGCGATTCATTAAGTATCAATGGCTTAAAATAAAGGATTATGCTAACTTAAAAGCTTTAAAAGATGCTATTAGAAACATTCTTAGAAAATTTGGTACTGAATATCGTATCGAATTTACAATGAATTATTAACGGTTATTTTTGTCCCAGTACTTAGTTGAATGGAAATAATCGACATTTTAAATTTAGTTAACTTGTTGGTTATAAGCATTTTACACCATTAAATATTCAACCTTTATCATTTAACATTACTTATGACTACTCTGGAGAAGGATATGATTATTTAGATTTAAAGTTTAGCTTAAAACATAAAAAATTAATGCCCTATGAAAGTGTAGGTCGTGTACAAGTTTATAAAGTTGAATTTTTGAACAACAGAAAAAAATGATAATTTCAACTGACTATGAATATGATTACAAAAAATACAGAAAACTTTCTAATGTAAAATACATACTTACTCGTTGAAAGCCCGCCCCGCTCGACTGATTGTTTAATTAGTCGCTACGTCAGCCGTTTTTAAAACGGCACCAGTAAATTGTATAATACTTTTAAACGAAAAAAGAGCGAACCCACTCTCGCAGGTTCGCTCTTAATCACTTGATAATCAGTAACTTACAAATTCATTTTCTTCAATTCGCTTACTGCAAAATCTGCCGCACGAGCCGTAAGTGCCATGTACGTAAGCGATGGATTTACGCACGATGCCGAAGTCATGGCGGCACCGTCCGTAACGAATACGTTACTTGCTCCCCACACTTGGTTGTTGGCGTTTAGCACCGAAGTTTTGGCATCACGCCCCATACGTGCCGTTCCCATTTCGTGGATACCGATTCCTGGGTTTTTAGTTTTGTCGTCATACGTATTGATGTTTTTCATGCCAGCGGCTTCGAGCATTTCGGCAGCTTCGTTCATCATCGCTACCCGCATTTTTAAAGCATTTTCGCCCCAACCTGCATCAAATTCTACGACGGGCAAGCCCCATTTATCATTTTGGTTTGAAAGCGTAAAACGATTATTGGCATCGGGCAAGGTTTCACCAAAGCCACCAATATTAAACGACCACGGCCCCACTTGCGTCATGGCTTCCTTGAAGTCCGCACCGAAGCCGTCCGTTTGTCCGCCACGTCCCCAATTTCCACGACTTGCACCGCCTTGATAGCCAAATCCACGCACAAAATCACGTTTTTTATCGCTACCCCAGTTGGCAAAGCGAGGCACATAAATACCATTGGCACGGCGACCGTAATAATACATATCTTCCATGCCGTCGTAAGTTCCAGAGGCACCCACTGCCAAGTGATGGTCCATGATATTTCTGCCGAGTTGGTCAGAGTCATTTCCTAAACCATTCTCGTGGGTTTTTGACTTTGACTGCATCATAATCCACGTCGAATTGATAGCCGAAGCATTCAAAAATATAATTTTTGCGTAGTATTCGTACTCTTCTTTGGTGTTTTGGTCGATGGCTTTTATGCCAACGGCTTTGCCTTTTTCGTCATCAAAAATTATCTGGTGAACAATTTTATCGGTCGTCAAAGTCAAATTTCCAGTTTTGTTTGCCGCAGGTAAAGTAGCCGATTGGGTGCTAAAATAACCCCCATACGGGCAGCCACGCATACACGCATTGCGAAATTGGCAAGAGGCACGACCTAAATCAGTCTGAATTTTGGTCGGTGCTGTCAAGTGAGCAGTTCGCCCAATGGTTACGGCACGTCCACCGAATTTTTTATTCATTGAGGTCTTAAATTCCTTCTCAACACAATTCATATCCATACCTGGCTGGAAGTTTCCATCGGGCAAAACATCTAAGCCATCTTTTGTACCACTAACACCAATGAAACTTTCGACATAGCCATACCACGGAGCTAAATCTTTGTAACGAATGGGCCAATCAACGCCGTGACCGTCTTCGAGGTTTGCCGTAAAATCACGCTCGTTCCAACGGTAACTTTGCCGACCCCACATCAACGAGCGTCCGCCCACGTGGTAGCCACGAATCCAGTCAAAACCACGCCCAGCTTTCTCTAAATACGGATTTTCTTTATCATTTTCAAACATATTGCGGTGTTCTTCTCTGCCAGTATAACCTGTACGGACACTCGCCCAATATTGTTCTTTTGCCATGCTGTCCATGTTGCCACGGTGCGGAAAATCCCACGGGTTTTTCATGGCATTGTCATACCCTTCGATGTGCTTGATGTCACGTCCACGCTCTACCATGAGTACTTTTAAGCCTTTTTCACATAATTCTTTGGCAGCCCATCCGCCTGATATTCCAGAGCCTACAACGATAGCGTCATAAGTCATTTTTTCTTTTTCTTTGCCTTGTATGTTCATTTGATTGAATAGTATTTTATAAATAAACAGACCATAGACCACTGTCCATAGTCAAAATTCTCAATTTAGATTTTGGCTTGCCTGACAGGATTATTCACTCATTCTATCATTCAAACATTCACTCATTGTTACAACGCCCAAGCCTTCTGCCCAGGAGTCATTTTTACGCACCCTACATATTTGCCTGGCACATCAACATGAACCAATGCTTGCTTTGCACCAACTTCCGATGTAAAATAGCCCAGCAGTGTGAGTTCTTTCATAATTTTGAAGAATGGTGTCGGCGGGGCTTCTGCTTTGGCTTTGGTTTCTTTGGCAAGACCCGTTTCGGCATCAACAACCTTTTTGGCTGTTTCGTTTTTCTTGGCTTCCTCGTTCGACATCGCTTCAAACGATTTCAGTAGAGCGGTTTGTTGGGCAGGCGTACTTTCCAAGAATTTTTTGCCGCCGTTGGCTTTTTTCGAGGCTTCTTCGAGAGCATCAAGACCTTTGGCAAAATGATTTTGTTGGGTAGCAGTGTAGCAGTCTTTCAGCATCATTTCAATAAATGGACCTACACCCGCATCTTTTGCTCCTGGGGTGGCGGTTTTTGGAATGATGATTTCGGCAATTTCGGCAACCAACGTCTTGTAGTCGGCCGAGAAACTAAATGAACTTGCCGCTTCGGAGGCAGGACTTGACTTGCAGCCTTCCAGCATCGCAATCATCGTTGGGGCAGACAAAGCACCTCCCATCAGGAAGGCAACTCTTTGCATGGCATCTCTTCTATTCAATGTCAGATTTATTTTTAGGATTGATAATTCATATTAAAGCCACAATTTACGAAAGAATCATTTGTCGATGCAAGTATATACGAACGAAAAGTTGGCTAAATGCGAGAAAACGTCAAAATTTGTCCAATTTTTTTTTCTTCATAAAGAATATTAATTTTTGTCTATTCTTATTTTTTTAGTAAAATAACTTTTTATCCCATTTTCAAAAATCATCATTTCGAATCGAAAATTAGCACTTAATGAAGTAAAGTGTTGATTAAGTGCCATTTTTTAGAAATTATTTTTAATTTTTTTGTATAAATAAAATTTTTGTATCTAAAAAAAGTTATACATTTGCATAATAAAAACAACACAAAAAATAGTTGGCTTAAAGAAAACTTTTCGATCATTTTAAGTAAAAAAATATGAAAATAGCAGTAGTCGGAACAGGATATGTAGGACTCGTAACAGGTACGTGTTTTGCCGAAACGGGCAATCAAGTTACGTGCGTGGACATCGACGAGCGTAAAATTGAGAAACTCCGCAAAGGAAAACTCACGATTTATGAGCCAGGTTTAGATGTGATTTTTGACCGAAATACCAAAGAGGGTCGCTTGAAATTTACGACTAATCTTGCCGAAGGAATCAAAGATGCACAAGTGATATTTTTGGCATTACCAACACCTCCTGGCGAAGACGGTTCGGCCGATTTGAAGTATATTTTGGGCGTAGCCAACGATTTGGGGCCTTTGTTAGAAAATTATGCCGTAATCATTGATAAAAGTACAGTTCCAGTTGGTACAGCACAAAAGGTACATGAGCGTATTGCCAAAAATGCCAAAGTTGATTTTGATGTCGTGTCAAATCCTGAGTTTTTGCGTGAAGGCGTGGCCGTGGAAGATTTCATGAAACCCGATAGAGTTGTGATTGGCACTAAGTCGGAAAATGCAAAAAAAGTAATGGAAAAATTGTACGCTCCGTTGGTTCGTCAAGGCAATCCGATTATCTTTATGGACGAGCGTTCGGCCGAAATGACGAAATATGCAGCAAATGCGTTCTTGGCAATGAAGATAACGTTTATGAACGAAATCGCTAATCTTTGCGAAGTTGCGGGAGCAGATGTTGATGCCATTCGTCGAGGAATCGGCACTGATAGCCGCATCGGCAAGCGTTTTTTGTTTGCAGGAATCGGCTACGGCGGCAGTTGTTTCCCGAAAGACGTGCAGGCTTTGGAAAAAACAGCAACCGAGTTTAACTACGATTTCAAGATTTTGAAGTCAGTAATGAAAGTAAACGAAAAGCAAAAAACCAAAATGATGCCGCACATCAAAGCACATTTCGACGGCGATTTGAAAGGAAAAACGATTGCACTTTGGGGCTTGGCGTTCAAACCACATACCGACGATATTCGTGAAGCACCAGCATTGTACAATATAAAAGAACTCAGAAAAGCAGGAGCAAAAGTGGTAGTTTACGACCCCGAAGCGATGGACAATATCCGTGAAGTAGTTGGTAAAAAAGTAAAATACGCCAAAACTCCCTACGAAGCCCTCGAAGGAGCAGATGCCTTGATGATTATGACCGAATGGCCCGAGTTCCGCACGCCAGATTTCGATAAAATGAGTGCCGCTCTCAAAAATAAAGTTATCTTTGATGGCCGTAATTTATATGAACTAAAAGATATGCAAGAATTGGGATATACGTATCATTCAGTGGGGCGGTCAATTATCAATTAACAATTATCAATTAACGCTCGATCTCAGAATAGAATTTAAAAAAGCAACTATTTATGGCTCTTGATACAACCCTTTATCCAAAAGCCTACGCCTTTGCAATAAGAATAGTGAAGGCTTATCAATATTTGAAAGAAGATAAGAAAGCGTTTATTTTGTCTAAACAACTTTTGAGAAGTGGCACTTCAGTTGGAGCTAATATTTCAGAAGCGAATGGGGCAATTTCAACAGCTGATTTTTCTTCAAAAATGTCAATAGCTTACAAGGAATGTTTAGAAACAAAATATTGGCTTTCGTTATTAAAAGACACAGATTACATTGACCCAAAAGTTTACGAAAGTATATTTCAAGATGCTGACGAACTTGGAAAAATACTTTATGCAATTCTAAAAAAGACCAGAATAAATTAAAATAAAACGCTGATTATCAGTCAATTACGATTGAAATAATTGATAATTGATAATTGATAATTGATAATTGACCAAAAATGAAAAGAGTATTAATAACAGGCGGTGCGGGTTTTTTGGGTTCGCACCTTTGCGATAGATTTATCAAAGAAGGGCATTATGTCATTGCGATGGATAACCTCATCACGGGAGATTTACGCAATATCGAGCATTTGTTCAAACACCCAAATTTTGAGTTTTATCACCACGATGTGAGTAAATTTATTCACGTTCCTGGCGAACTCGACTACATTCTACACTTTGCTTCACCAGCAAGTCCGATTGACTATTTGAAAATTCCGATTCAGACTTTGAAAGTTGGCTCACTCGGAATTCATAATTGTCTTGGTTTGGCTCGTGTCAAAAAAGCAAGAGTAATTATTGCTTCAACTTCCGAAGTTTATGGCGACCCATTGGTTCACCCACAAACCGAAGAATATTGGGGACACGTAAATCCAGTTGGACAACGTGGGGTGTATGACGAAGCCAAGCGTTTTCAAGAAGCCATGACAATGGCTTACCATACTTATCATGGCGTAGAAACTCGTATCGTGCGTATTTTTAATACTTATGGGCCTCGTATGCGACTCAATGATGGACGTGTTTTGCCAGCATTTATAGGTCAGGCCTTGCGTGGAGAAGATTTAACGATTTTTGGCGATGGTACACAAACCCGCTCGTTTTGCTACGTTGATGATTTGGTAGAAGGCATTTATCGTTTGCTTTTGTCAGATTATGCACAGCCTGTCAATGTCGGAAATCCGTCAGAAATTACGATGAATGACTTTGCTGAGGAAATCATCAAGCTCACAGGCACAGACCAAAAAATTGTGCATTTACCATTACCAAAAGATGACCCAAAGCAACGCCAGCCAGATATTACGAAAGCCCGAGCAATACTCGGCTGGGAGCCAAAGGTAGATAGAGCCGAAGGTTTGAAAATAACTTACGAATATTTCAAGAGTCTGCCAAGAGAGCGTCTTTTTGATGAAGTTGCTCATCGGGAGTTTGATAAGAAATAAAAAATAAAAAATTTAGTCGAGCCACATTTAAAAAATGTAGCTCGACTTTTTTATTCATAATGAAACATTTTACCTTTTTTAAGTACAATAAGATGTAGATTTTCAAATTAATATGTAAATTTGTCTGTAATATTAGTGTTTTAAAATGGAAAAGAGCAACTTCAAAGAATGGACATTAGATAAAATTGATGATGCCTTTGGCTTACAGCAAGTCAGAAGGTTACCAATTTTAGAAGAGTTATTGGCTCACGAACATCAAGCCGATGATTACGAAAGACGCTATTTGTTAAATTTAAGCGAGAGCTATGTCGCACTCGGTGGTGATAGCTGGAATGAGGTGGAACTCGAAAATAAATTCATTAGTCCCTTGATTGTATTTTCAGAAATTTCCAGTCAAAAATATTCTTATTTTTTGGAAAGAGAGCTTTCAGCTACAATTGATGATTATGAACTTGCTGGTAGAGTTGATGGCATGATTGCTACTGGTTATCGGAATCCAAAAGTGCCTTACTTTTGTATGAGTGAGTACAAACGACAAACTGACCCCAACGGCGACCCAACAGGGCAAGCACTAATAGCTATGTTGGTGGCACAGCACCTAAATAGTAATCAAAAACCAATTTTTGGGAGCTATATTATAGGTAGGGATTGGTATTTTATGGCATTAGTTGGCAAAGAATACGCCATAAGTAAAGATTTTTCGTGTGTAGCTAATGAAGTTTTTGATATTTTTAGAATTTTGAAAGGGCTAAAAGTTCAGATTGATAAGTTGATTTAATTTTTTATTAAACATTGATAATCAGATGTTTACAATATTAAAAATAATTTTCTTTATTCATAAAATGCCATAATACTTTGTAAAGCTCCCATTAGTCGAGGTAAATCTTGCATATAATACCTCTCGGCATCAATCAAAAGCATATTTTCTTCTAATTTCAAAAACACCCATTCGTAGCCATCTGTTACTGCACCAAAAATAGTACGGTATGGCTCATTTTTTTGTTCATTAAAAAGCCTTGCAGCATACATTTCTGCACCACATTGCCCATACCAATTATCGACGTTCGGGCGGCGTTCCGCATCGTCTTTGGCTTCAAACATTGCTATTACTGGGGCAACAATATCCAAAGAAAAGTGCTTTGTAAATAAAAAATCGCAACGACCTTTCAGTGATTTTTCGGCATCAACATCAAAGGTATTTCCTGAAAAATATTGCAGTTTTTTAGGGTTATTAGTCAGCCATTCGATTAATATTGGCGAAATAAGTAATTCAGAACGTGCTTTTTCAGAATTTATAGGAATCACTTGATTACGTTTGAGCGTTTCCACCAAAATTCCACTTGGTTGCACCAAATCATGCAGTAAAGATAAGTGAGTTTTGTTATTATCAATGCCACAAATTTCCCTCAAATCTTCCAAAGTGTAATCCGAATAACTACGTGGTTTTCTATTTTTTATCATGGAATTGAGCATTTTATTTACAACAAATATAATACAATTATCCTCAAAATTAGTTCTATAATTTTCTGTATTGAAATTTTCAAAACAAGTTTTCTCTCATAATCCACTACCTTTGCAAATCTTTTTACCAAAAAAGTAGTTTATAAAAAATACATCAAAGAAAAATTGAAATGAAATTAGACCGCATAGAAGACGCAATAGAAGATATCAAGAACGGGAAAATTATCATCGTCGTTGATGACGAAGACCGTGAAAATGAAGGTGATTTTATTAGTGCCGCCGAAAAAACTACGCCAGAAATGGTCAATTTTATGGTCAAGGAAGGACGTGGGCTGATGTGTACACCACTGACCAGTAAGCGTTGTGAGGAATTGGAACTAACGATGATGGTAGGCAAAAACACCGCCCAACACGAAACTGCCTTTACGGTTTCAGTAGATTTGCTCGGAAACGGCTGTACCACAGGCATCTCGGCAAGCGACCGTGCCAAGACAATTCAAGCATTGGTTAATGTTGATACAAAACCCGAAGATTTGGGTCGCCCTGGGCATATTTTTCCGCTTCGTGCTGCCGAGGGCGGCGTTATTCGTCGGGCGGGACATACCGAAGCGGCTATCGACTTGGCGGTTTTGGCGGGCTTGGCTCCCGTGGGCGTACTTATCGAAATCTTGAACGAAGATGGTACAATGGCTCGTTTGCCTCAACTTTTTGAAATTGCCAAGAAATTTGACCTTAAATTGGTGAGTATCAAGGATTTAATCGAATACCGCTTATCAAAAGAAAGCCTTATCAAGCGAGAAATTGGCGTGAATATGCCCACCGAGTGGGGCGATTTTGATATGATTGCGTTTCGTCAGTTGGACAACGACCAACTACATTTGGCACTCATCAAAGGTACTTGGAGCGAAGACGAGCCAATCATGGTGCGGGTACATTCATCGTGCGTAACGGGCGATATTTTTGGTTCGTGTCGCTGCGATTGTGGCCCACAATTACATGCGGCTATGGAAATGGTGCAGCAGGAAGGCAAGGGCGTGATATTGTACATGAATCAAGAAGGACGGGGAATTGGACTTTTGAATAAACTAAAAGCCTACAAACTACAAGAAATGGGGCGTGATACGGTCGAAGCAAACCTCGAACTCGGCTTCAAGATGGACGAGCGGGATTATGGCGTTGGAGCTCAAATCTTGCGAAACTTGGGCATCAAAAAAATGAAACTCATCTCGAATAATCCCAAGAAACGGGCGGGCTTGATTGGCTACGGTTTGGAAGTAGTTGATTCGATTCCGATTGAAATTGCTTCAAACCCGCACAATGAAAAATATCTACAAACCAAAAGAGATAAAATGGGACATGAAATATTGGCTTCGTAATATTATTCTGCACGCATAACAATTTCTTAATCTATCAAAATTGGCTTTTACCAATATTTTTCATCAAAAATCTTATAAAATCTTATATATCAATCACTTATCTAAATAAAAAGGATAGATGCTTGTTTTTTTTCGAGAAAAAAATTAAGACCTTTGTACCGAAAAATAAAAACCACTGAATGATTTTTACTTCAAACATTTCAAACTCCAAAAACAAAATGATGCGAAAATTTACTTTACTGCGAGGAGCGTTAGGCTTTCTTGTAGGGATTCTATTTGCCTTTCAAGGCTTTGCACAGGGTGTTACCACTTCAAGTATCAATGGTAATGTAACCGATGCAAAGGGCGAAGGCCTCCCAGGTGCTACAATTATAGCAATTCACGTGCCGTCAGGTACAAAGTACGGTACAGTTACTAATGTATCAGGACGTTATGTATTTCCTGCCGTACGTGTTGGTGGCCCTTACAAATTGACTGTTACTTTTGTTGGTTACACTGATAAAATCAAAGAGGGTGTAATCACAAGTTTGGGAGCTGCCTCAAACGTTGATGTGAAAATGACAGAAGAAGGAACGTTGCTTGACGAAATCAAGATTGTATCTACTCGTAGTGATGTAATTAACTCCGACAGAACGGGTGCTTCAACCAACATTAGAAGAGAACAATTTGAAAAATTGCCTTCGCTTTCACGTAGTTTTACTGATTTTAGTACACTTACACCACAAGCTGGACCGGGGTTTTCGTTTGGTGGTAGAAGTGCATTATTCAATAATTTTTCGATTGACGGTGCTACTTCAAATAACGTTTTTGGTTTGAGTGCTTTGCCAGGTGGTCAGTCGGGTGCTCAGCCGATTTCGGTTGATGCTATACAAGAGTTAAGTGTTTCGTTGGCACCGTACGATGTGAGTCAAGGTTCGTTTACGGGTGCGGGTGTGAATGCCATTACTCGTAGTGGTACAAATGATTTGCAAGGTTCAGCTTATTTTTTCAATAGAAATGTAAACCTTACGAATAAGAAGGTGGGTGATATTTCTGACCCTTTGAAAAATTTTGCTAACAATAATTTTGGTTTTCGCTTAGGCGGTGCTTTGGTTAAAAACAAGTTGTTTTTCTTTATCAACGCCGAGCGTGAAACCCGTAATGACCCAGCCGTTCTGTTCCCAGCCGACGGTGTTGGCACGAATGGCGTTTCTTACCAACAAACAACATCTGAATTGAAAAGACTCCGTGACTTTTTGGTCAATACGGGTAATGGCAAAGATTGGTCATTTGACCCTGGTACTTATGAAAACTTTGACTTGGAAACCGCCAGTACAAAATTCTTGGCTCGTCTTGATTGGAATATTAACGATAATAACAAATTCACGATTCGTTATAACCAGATGAACTCATTCAGAGATGTTCCTCCAAGTGGTTCGGGTGGGCCATTTTCTTCGCCTCCTGGTGGTCGCATGAATAGTAATAATGCGTTGCCGTTTTCGTATTCATACTACCGAATCAATAATAACCTTAAAAACGTTATTGCTGAATTAAATTCTTCTTTCGGAAAATCGAAATTTGCTAATAACCTGCAAGTAGGTTATTCAGCTTTCAGAGATTTCCGTCAATCGGCAGGTGGTGCAGATGTACCTAACTTTCCATTGGTTGATATTGTTGGACCAAACGGTAATACGCTTACTTCGTTTGGTGCAGAGCCATTTACACCGAATAACCGCCTTGACCAAGACATCATTCAGTTGAATGATAAGTTTGATATGTTTTTGGGCAAGCATACCGTAACACTCGGAACAGCAAATGAGTTTTATACATTCTATAACGTATTTACACAGTTAGTAAAAGGTGTGTATCAGTACGGAAGTGTAAACGACTTCATCGGTGCTGCTTCGGCTGGTGCTGGTGCAACTTTCCCCGCTCCGCAACAATACGGTGTGCAATACATCGCAATCCCAGGAAGTACGGGTGCGGCTCGTTGGAAAACAGCTCAGTTCGGATTTTATGCCCAAGATAAATTTAACGTAAACAAAAAATTAAATTTGACTTACGGTATCCGTGTTGATATTCCTTCGTTCAATGATGAAGCATTACTCCAAAATGCAGTTTCTGACTCAATGAGCTTTACAGGAGGCAGTGAGAAAATAGCCGTTGGTAAATTACCAAAATCTACGCCATTATGGTCGCCACGTATTGGTTTCAACTATGATGTATTGGGCGATAAGAAGATTCAAATTCGTGGAGGTACTGGTATTTTCACTGGTCGTATTCCATTCGTTTGGGTATCAAATCAGGTGTCAAACAATGGTCTTTTCTTTGGGGTAGTTCAGCCAACGGGTGCCGCTTTGACGGCAACGAGATTTAACCCAAATCCAGATGCTTATGTGCCAACATTAGGCGAGTTTAAGGGTCGCCCGTTGTCGCAAACATTCACCATTAATGCCACGGTACCAAACTTTAAATTTCCGCAAGTATGGAGAAGCAACGTAGCAGCCGATGTTCAAATCGGAACGGATTACGTAGCCACGGCGGAGTTTATTTATACAAAAGATTTGAATGCTGTATATATCAGAGATGCAAACTTAGCGAACCCAGTAGGGACTGTTGCGGGTGATGGTCGCCCGTTGTTTGGTGCAGCCAGCGGTGTAACGGACGTAGCTGGAAATGCCGCTACATTACCTGGTGCTGACCGTCGTTTGAACGACCGAATTGTACAGGCTTTGGTTTTGGATAATATCAATGCAGGATACTCGACAAGTACAACAATTCAGTTTCAGAAAGTGCGTGGAGCCGTTCAAGGTTCGATTGCCTATACTTACACTGACTCAAAAGACATCAACGGTCAGAGTGGTTCGACGGCTGGTGGTTTATTCACAGGAAATGCTGTTGTATCAACTCCAAACTTGCCAAATCTTGGTTATGCCAATAACTTATCTCCCCACCGTGTGGTAGGTTATGTATCTTACGGCCGTACATTGATCAAGAATATTTTAGCGGCATCGGTACAAGCTACGTACCAAGGTTTTAATAACTTCAACTTCTCTTATGTTTATGGAAGTAGCCCAAATAGTGATGGTATCAATACCAATGACTTGATTTATATTCCACGTACCCAAAACGAGATTCTTTTGACAACAACCGACGCTCGTGATACTCGTACAGTACAGGAAATCTGGAATCAGTTGGATACTTATATCAGCCAAGACAAGTATTTGAATAGCCGTCGTGGTCAGTATGCCGAAAGAAACGGTGCATTGGCTCCGTGGGTACACCGTCTAAATACTCGTGTATTGTTTGATGTTTTTACAAACGTTGCGGGTAAGAAAAACACGATACAGTTATCATGGGAGGTTTTCAATGTATTGAATTTAATTAATACTAAGTCAGGCTTGGCTCAATCAACCAACCGTTCGGCATTACTCAACTTTGTTGGTTACGAAACAGCCCACACGGCTGCCGCTCCAACGACTGGTCGCCCGATTTTTACATTTGCCACAAACCCTGATAACACACCGTTGTCGAGTTCATTCGTAAATGACCCAGGTACAAGTTCACGTTGGCAGATGCAATTAGGTATTCGTTACATTTTTAATTAATAACCTACTTTATAAACATAGATACAATGAAAATTTCAAATAAAATATACAGTTTGGTAGTAACTTGTATGGCTACTGCCACGGTCTTGACGAGTTGCGAAAGCACTCAGTATCCAGACCCGCAGCCAGCGTCGGCTGCCTCTGCATTGTCGGCAAAAGTATTGTTTGTCAATGCTTCGCCTGATGCCCCAGCCTTGAATTTCTTCTTGAATAATTTGGCTTCGGGTACGAATATCGCCGCAGGTGCGAGTACCACCTATAATACTGCCCCAGTTGGTTCTGTTCAGTTGAAAGGCAAAGCGGCTTCGGGCAGTATTGGTGGCTTATTGGGTAGTGCAGATTTGCTATTCAGAGCAGGTGCTACGAACCAAACAAACTTTACGATGGTAACGGCTACAAATTATACATTCTTTGTAACTGATACCTTGAATCGTGCAAAATCTACCGCTCTTGGAGCAACCGACCCAGGTGGTCCACGTTTTTTGAGCGTAACGGATAACTTGGCAGCTCCTGCACAAGGAAATACACATGTTCGTTTCTTTCATTTATCGCCTAATGCCCCTGCGGTTTGGGTAAATGTTTTGGACGGTACGAAGGTGATAACCTCTTTTGCTAACCGTGCTTACAGAGCAATCTCAACTGGAACGGGGGCAACTTTGGTAAACTTTGCAAACTTTACGCCAATCTTAGCTGGCGAATATACCATTGAAGTTCGTACAGGCAGTGCCACTGGTCCAGTTGCATTATCAATACCAAAAGTAGCTTTGGGAAATGGCAAGATTTATACATTATTTGCTAAAGGTTTAGTAAGAGGTACTGGTGATAAAGCACTCGGTGCGGGCGTAACGGCTCACAACTAATTGATTATCAAGTAGTTGCTACAAAAAAACTCCCGCCTCGAAAGAAGTGGGAGTTTTTTTTGGTCTGCACCGAAGGTCTGACCAAAACACTATTTTCTATCAGTAAACATTCTACCTTGAAAATTTGAAAGTGTAGTTAGCGATTTTCAAGAAAAAAATTAAAAATATTTGTTTAATTAAGTAGTTGAATGGAAATAATCGACATTCTAAATTTAGTTAACTTACTAATTATAAGCACTTTACACCATTAAATATTCAATATTTATCATTAAACATTAATTACCAAGTTTTTTTAGTCGGATCAGACCTGCGGTGCAGACCCGTACAGCCCAGCTACTACCTCGACGACCTTATCAATCTCTTCGGCAGTATTATATTTTCCGAACGAGAAGCGTACATTGCCCCGCTTGGGTTGCACATTTAATGCCCCCAAAACGTGCGACCCTACATCTGAGCCACTCGTGCAGGCACTGCCGCCCGAGCAAGAAATCTGGGCAATGTCGAGATTAAACAACAACATATCATTATCAGCATTTGGCGGAAGGCTTACATTCAGCACTGTGTAGAGGCTCCGCTCCAAATTTGCCGAATCGCCATTGAAACGCACATCAGGAATAGCCGTTTGTAGCTTTTCAATCATGCGTTGCTTCAAGCCTTCGATGTGGTTACGGTGTTCGTTCATTTCTTTATAGGCTATTTCAAGGGCTTTTGCCAAACCCACAATTCCATAAACATTCTCGGTGCCGCCCCGCATATTGCGTTCCTGCGAACCGCCATGAATAAACGGGTGGATTTTATTTTCGGCATTAATATACAAAAATCCCACGCCCTTTGGCCCGTGGAATTTATGAGCGGCTCCCACCAAAAAATCTATTTTTGTGGCTTGAACATCGTGCTTGTAATGCCCCATTGTTTGCACCGTATCGGAGTGAAAAATGGCATCGTATCGCTTGCAAAGTTCGCCCACTTTTTCCAAATCAATCAGGTTTCCTATTTCGTTATTACCGTGCATCAACGATACCAATGTGCGGGGCTTGGTACTTAATAATTCTTCGAGATGCACCAAGTCGGTGTGTCCTTTTTCATCAATATTTACGTAGCTTAATTCGATTTTACCTTGTTTTGCCAAATATTCGAGCGTATGCAGCACGGCATGATGTTCCGTGAGCGACGTAATAGCGTGCGTGAGATTAAAAGTATCAATGCTGCACGTAATTGCCATATTATCGGCTTCGGTGCCGCCCGAAGTAAAAAAAATCTCCGAAGGTGAAGCATTAATAAGCGTTGCCACCGTTTTACGAGCTTTTTCGATCGCCGACCGCACCTGCCGCCCGTGCGAGTGAATAGACGACGGATTACCAAAGTTTTCGGTCATTAGTGGTAACATTGTCTGCAAAACTTCGTCATCAAGGCGAGTAGTGGCGGCATTATCAAGGTATATTTTGGGCATTTTTAATGCTTAATGTTTAATGATTGATGTTTAACGAAAAGAGTTAAAACTATTTTTCACAAAAATAATATTTGGTTTTCACTTTTGCAACCTACTGTTTTGATAGACTATGGCGAATTTTATTTGGTTTTTAGACGTGAACGAACTGTGGACTATTGACCGCCGACCGTGGACTAATCAAAGTTCCACACTTACATTTCGCTTGAACGCCGCCCCAAAATCAATCATTGATTCGGTTTTTAGAATCCCCGCAATGTGATCTACTTTATCATACAACACGCTTCTCATGTGTTCGTTCGATTTTGCCACGATTCTGATATAAAGCGTATATTGTCCCGTGATGTAATAGCATTCCGTCACTTCGGGAATCTTGCGTAACTCCTCAATAATCTGCTTCGAGTCCGAGTCTTCTTTCAACACCAAGCCTGTAAATGCACTCCACTCGTAGCCGAGCTTTCGCTCGTCCAAAATAATCCCTGCACCTTTCAAAACCCCAATTCGTTTCATCCGAGTAACTCGCTGATGCACCATCGTGTTTGAAATCTCTAAGTTCTTGGCAATTTCCGAGTATGGCTTTCGTCCATCTTTTTCGAGTTGAAGCAAGATTTTTCGGTCAAATTCATCTAAGGTTTCTTGATTTATTGTAGTCATATTGACTCTTAAATTTAAATAATAAAACAAATATATCTTAAAAACACAACACAATAAAAAGTATAACGCATAAATAAATATAATTAAACTAATTTAACACTTTTGTTCTTGAAATATTCAAAACATCAATGATATGGTACAAACATCATACGCCGAACAATTAATCGAACTCGAAGAACGCTACGGAGCCCATAATTACCACCCGATTGCGGCGGTGCTTGACCGTGGTGAAGGAGTGTATGTTTGGGACGTGGACGGTAAGCGTTACTACGATTTCCTTTCGGCCTATTCAGCAGTCAATCAAGGACATTGCCACCCACGCATTATCAATGCACTTACGGAGCAAGCCCAAAAATTGACTCTCACTTCCCGTGCTTTTTACAGTTCGATACTGGGGCGTTACGAAGAATACATCACCAATTATTTTGGCTATGACCGAGTGTTGCCCATGAATACGGGCGTTGAGGCCGTAGAAACTGCTCTGAAACTTTGCCGTAAATGGGGCTACCAAGTTAAGGGAATTCCCGCAAACAAAGCCAAGATTATCTTTGCGGGTGGTAATTTTCACGGGCGAACACTATCGGTGGTTTCGGCCTCGACCGACCCAACGGCTCGCCATGAATTTGGTCCGTACATGACAGGTTTTGAAACCGTACCATACAACAATATTGAGGCTTTGGAAGAAGCCCTCATCAACGATCCATACATTGCGGGGTTTATTTTTGAACCGATTCAGGGCGAAGCGGGCGTAGTTGTGCCTGACGCTAATTATTTGCCCGAAGCCTACCGTTTGTGCAAAGCGAGTAACGTGCTTTTTATTGCTGATGAAATCCAGACGGGCATTGCTCGCACTGGGAAAATGTTGGCAATCGACCATTCTAACGTACGTCCCGATATTGTAATCTTGGGAAAAGCACTCTCGGGGGGTGTTTTGCCCGTATCGGCAGTGTTGGCTGATGACGAAATCATGCTAACCCTGAAACCTGGCGAACACGGCTCAACTTACGGCGGAAACCCGCTGGCTTGTGCCGTGGCGATGGAGGCTTTACAAGTTGTAAAAGATGAACATTTAGCCGATAATGCCGACCACTTGGGCAAACTGTTTCGCTACGAAATGAGTAAATTAATCAAGGAAACAAATGTAGTTACGGAAGTACGGGGCAAAGGATTACTCAATGCCCTCGTGATTGACTCACACGAAGACTCGGACTTGGCTTGGAATATTTGTATGAAATTTAAGGATAACGGCTTGCTGGCAAAACCAACCCACGGCAATAAAATACGCCTCGCTCCGCCATTAGTTATGACCGAATCTCAGATGTGGGATTGTATCGAAATCATTTCTGATGTTATAAAAAATTGTTGAGTAAATGTGCTAATTTGTCGATATGCTAATGTGCTGATTATCAACGAATTAGAAACGAATAATTGTCGATTAAATCTACTTAATACCGATAGTATTTTCTCAAAAAGCCCCAAAATGGGGCTTTTTTTATTAAAATCGTTTAGATTAACCCATATTTCATGCAACTGTATCATAAATTGTACTTTACGAATATTTTTTATTAAAAACTGTTGTTTAAAAAAATATTTTTCTTTTAATTGTTACTTTTTCTTATTAAGCCGTCAGAAGTTTGTTATTACGAATATCCCAAATCTAAAATAGTAAAAACCTATGAACTTATTAAGTATATTAAAAGAACAGCTCTCGTCGGCTGCTATTTCAAAAATCAGTGGTTTTCTGGGCGAAACTGCTGAAAACACCACATCAGCACTGGGTAATGCCTTGCCCGCAATTTTGGGCGGATTAATGCAAAAAGCCGCCACCACACAAGGTACTGGCGAGCTACTTAATACCATCAAAACTGGCGGTCACGATGGTAGTGTATTTGATAAACTCGGAGATGTACTAAACGATGTTGCTACAACTTCTACACTTGCATCACTTGGCGGTGGTTTAATGAACAATATTTTTGGCAACAAAGCCACCGCACTAAGTAGTATCATTGCGGGCGTATCGGGCATACAAAAAGGATCTGCTACTTCACTATTAAATATTGCAGCACCCTTAGTAATGGGCGTATTGGGCAAGCAAGTAACCTCGCAAGGCATGGGTGTATCGGGCTTGGCGAGTTTATTAATGAGCCAAAAAGATTATGTAAAAGATGCTTTGCCAGCGGGTATCAGTAGCGTGCTAAACCTTGATAGTTTGGGCGATTTTTTAGGAGATAGCAAAACAGCAACATCAACAAAAAAAATCCTCGAAACAGAGATTGAAGAAGATAAAAAATCGATGTCGTGGCTTCCGTGGGCATTGATAGGGGCATTATTACTAGGGTCGTTATACTATTGGAAAAATTGCCGAGGTGCAGCAACAAATACCGAAATGAAAGCCAATACAACAGCGGTAGTCGCTTCGGCAGATAGTACAGCTTCAACAGCAGTAGGAGCAATAAAGAGAACCCTTTCTACGGGCGTTGAATTAAACTTCGGTGAAAAAAGCATCGAGAACGAACTCATTAGTTTCATCGAAGACCCAACAAAGCCAGTCGATAAAACCACGTGGTTCAATTTTCGTGATTTAAGATTCCAAACGGGCAGTGCTATCATTGACTCAACCTCAATGAACGAAGTCCGTAATATTGCCGAGATTTTGAAAGCCTATCCCATCGAACTAAAAATCGGTGGCTACACCGATAATGTAGGAAAGGAGGCATCAAACCAAAGACTTTCGGCCAACCGTGCAACGAGCGTAGTAACTGCGTTAGTAAAAATGGGGATTGAGGACAAACGATTAGCTCCCGAAGGTTACGGTTCGCAGTTTCCAGTAGCCTCGAATAAAAACGAAGCAGGAAAAGCCCAAAATCGCCGAATTGCGGTGAGAGTTACCAAAAAATAATATCCGATTACCCTAAAACAACTGACTATAAAAAAAGTAGGCTGTCTTGAAAAAGATGGCCACTTTTGTTTTTTAGGAAGAGAAATTAAATAACTTAGGAATGAGAATTAAATAGGAATTATTTTAATACTTAATCTTTAATTCTACTTTGGCACTTTGAACATTATGCCGTTAGGCATGAAATATCGGTAGTAACAATGATAGAAAACTGTCCAGAGTTCCGTAGGAACGGTACATTATTTTGAATATTTCGTTCCTACGGAACTTTATTTCTATGAGAAAACTACTTTTTCTACCGATATTTCATGCCTAACAGCATTAAAAATAATAAAGATTTCAGCGTGCCAAAGTAGAAATAAGTAGTTGAATGGAAATAATTGACATTTTAAATTTAGCTAACTTGCTTATTAAGTAGTCGATGGTCAATGGTCGATAAGTCGATAGTAATATAATGTGTTGATAATCAGCCATTTAGTTGTCCCTGAAATTGTCGATTATATCTATCTTGTTACTTATAAGAATTTTACACCATTAAATATTCAACATTTATCATTAAACATTACTTATTTAGCCAAAGTACAAGAAAAATTATATGTACTGATTAATAATCATCTCGAATAGCTCCTGCTTCCCGCTGATTTGCTGTGGCTCACCCGATGCCAAAGCAATGCGGTGCAAATCTTCTAAGTTAAGTTTTCCCGTGGAGTAAGCGGCACCATCACCCCCGTCGAACGAGGCGTAGCGGTTGGTACGGAGTTTCTTGTAAGCCGATTTTTCGAGAATGTCATTTGCTACCAACAATGCACGAGCAAAAGCGTCCATACCTGCAATGTGAGCAATAAAAATATCGTCTAAATCGGTTGAACTACGGCGGGTTTTTGCATCAAAGTTCACCCCGCCAGTTACGAGTCCGCCCGCTTCCAAAATTACCAGCATTGCTTCGGTCAGTTCGTATAAATCAACAGGAAACTGATCCGTATCCCAACCATTTTGGTAGTCGCCACGGTTGGCATCAATACTGCCCAACATTCCCGCATCGGCTGCCATTTGCAGCTCATGGGCAAATGTATGACCAGCCAGCGTAGCATGATTTACCTCGACATTTAGCTGAAAATCTTTGTCCAAACCGTAGCTACGCAAGAAACCAATCACCGTTTGTGCATCATAATCGTACTGGTGTTTTGATGGTTCGCAGGGTTTTGGCTCGATGTAGAACTTTCCCGTAAAACCTTGTTTGCGGGCATAATCACGAGAAATCGTGAGAAATTGTGCTAAATGGTCAATTTCTTTTTTTGTATTAGTGTTCAGCAGTGACATATAGCCTTCACGACCTCCCCAAAAAACGTAGCCCTCCCCACCCAACGCAATAGTGGCATCAATGGCGTTTTTTACTTGAAAACCTCCGTGAGCCACCACCGAAAAATCAGGGTTAGTAGAAGCACCATTCATGTAGCGTTTGTGGGAGAATAAATTGGCCGTTCCCCAGAGTAATTTCATGCCACTTTCTTGCTGCTTCTGCTTTGCCAAAGCGGTCATTTCTTGCAAATTTCGCTCAAACTCCGCTTGAGAATTTCCCTCGGGAGCCATATCTGTATCGTGAAAACAGTAGTACGGCGTGCCGAGTTTTGTCATAAATTCAAAAGCCGCATCTAACTTTGCTTTGGCAGAGTTCATGGGTGTTTTGCCCAAATCCCACGGGAAAGTTTTTGTTCCTGGGCCAAACGGATCGCCACCATTACCGCAGAAAGTATGCCAATAGGCCGTGGCAAAACGCATGTGTTCGGCCATGGTTTTGCCCGCCACCATGCGGTCAGCATCATAAAACTTGAACGCCAAATAATTATCTGATTCTCGTCCTTCGTAAGCAACTGCGTTTTTTATAAACGGGAAATACTCTTTCTGCCCAAGAGTGATATTTAGTTTCGACATGGTTTTGTTATTTTGGAATCGTCCTTTAATATTGAATAAACAATGCGAAGTAAATTATCAAGTGTCAGTTTTACAATTATTTCTACGTAATTATTTTTAAGATGCTCATGAAGATTACAAGAAAAGGCAATCATTGATTTGGTTTGCCTTTTCTTTCTTCTCAAAACAAGGTATCGTACAACAAATAACTGTTCAGCCCAATAATAATAATTGTAACGACCCAAGCCGTATATTTTACGTAGGCAGGGTTGGTAAATTCACCCATTTTGAGCTTATCGGAAGTGAACATTACGAGCGGCACAACCGCAAAACTCAACTGTAAGGATAATATCACTTGGCTCAAAATCAACAAATCGGACGTACCTTTTTCTCCGTAAATAATAGCCACAATCAGGGCTGGTACAATAGCTACAAGCCTGGTTATCAACCTTCTAAGCCATGGTTTTAGTTGAATATTCAAGAAACCCTCCATCACAATTTGCCCTGCAAGCGTCCCCGTAAGGGTCGAGTTTTGTCCTGCTGCCAAGAGTGCCACGGCAAAGAAAAGTCCTGCAAATTTTACGCCCAAAATCGGGTCGAGTAGCTTATACGCCACCGTAATATCGGCCACTTCTTGGTTGCCCGTAAAGTGAAAAGTAGCGGCGGCCATAATCAGGATTGCAGCATTAATAAAAAAAGCAATAAACAACGAAGCCGTGGAGTCAATGGTGGCGTATTTGATGGCACTGCGTTTGGCGGTGGGTGTATTTTCTATCTTGCGGGTTTGAATAATGCTCGAATGTAGATACAAATTATGGGGCATGACGGTCGCACCTAAAATCCCGATGGCAATGTAGAGCATCTCGGGATTAGTCACAATCTGGCTACTCGGAATCAAGCCTTTCGTAACGGCCACAAAATCAGGGTTTGAAGCGAGAATTTCGTAACCAAAACAAAGCAAAATCATCAAAATCAGCCCCCCAACGATTACTTCAATGATACGAAAACCTTTGTTTTGCAAAAATAAAATGAAAATTACGTCAATAGCCGTGATTAATATTCCGTAAGTTAGGGGAATATTAAAAAGTAAATTCAAGGCAATGGCCGCCCCGATGACCTCAGCCAAATCGCAGGCGGCAATGGCGATTTCGGCCAAAACCCAGAGTATAAACGAAACAGGTTTTGAGTAAGAATCTCGACAGGCTTGTGCCAAATCTCGCCCCGTAGCAATGCCTAATTTGAGCGAAAGGTGCTGCAAAAGCATAGCAAAAAGATTTGAAATCAAGATTACCGAAAGGAGTGTGTAGCCAAACTTTGCCCCGCCCGCAATGTCGGTTGCCCAGTTGCCAGGGTCCATGTAGCCCACCGCAACCATCAACCCTGGTCCGATGAAGGCTGACATTTTTTTCCAAAAACTACCTTTTGTATGTACTGTTATGCTACCGTGAACTTCGGGCAACGAAAGATTACTCGTCGTCGAACGCCACGCTTTGTTGTTATTAGCTAAATTTTTCTCCATTTGTCGTAAAATCATATTTTTCAATACAAACATAAAACAAAATATTTGTGAATCAAAATAAATATTTAGATTAGTCTAAAATTTTGTTTGATTACACTAAAATCGTACTTTTGTGTTACTTCGGCTGTCGGTAATCGGCAATCGGCTGTTTTTCCAAACTATCGACCATGGTCTGTGGACTGTGGACTAAAATATGACCTCTTTCACCGAAGAAAATTATCTAAAAATCATCTATATTCTTACCGAACGGAAGAGCGGCGATGAGGTGAGTACCAATGAACTGGCCGAGCATACGCAGACCAAGGCGGCGTCGGTGTCGGATATGTTACGCAAATTGGGCGAGAAAAACTACATCAATTACCGCAAATATCAGGGCGTAACACTGACCGAATCGGGCGAGCAAATCGCTTTGAGTGTGATTAGAAAGCACCGATTGTGGGAAGTCTTTTTGGTTGAAAAATTGGGCTTCGGCTGGGACGAAATCCATGACATTGCCGAGCAACTCGAACACATCGACTCGAAGGAACTGACCGAGCGACTTGATGATTTTCTGGGCAATCCGCAGTTTGACCCCCACGGCGACCCGATTCCCGATGCCAAAGGAAAAATGCCTTCAATGAGCTACCAAAAACTATCCGAGATTCCGTTGAACCAATCGGTTGTGATGATGGGCGTTTCGGCTCATTCGCCCGCTTTTTTACAACACCTTGACAAGCAACAAATCAAACTCGGTTGCGAGCTTAAAGTGCTGGAAATTAGTGAGTTTGATAAATCTTATGGCATTTTACTTGACGAAAAACTAACGGTTTTTGTGAGCAACGAAGTAGCCAAAAACTTGTTGGTTCGGTCGAGAATTTAAGTTTTCTACCTATATTCTTTAAAACAATACTTGACATGAATCGTTATATTATCTAAAAAAAACTTTGATTTTCAACCAAATATTCTTGCATTTTTTATGAAAAAACAATGTATTCTCTGGACTTTACTACTGTTTAATGGTTTAGCTTTTGCCCAAACTGATAGCACCAAAACCGAAGATTTTAACTTTGACGAATTTGGTGATGTCGATAATAAAAACGTTCGAACGTACTGTACCCAAAAAGTGAGTTATTTATCGCCTACCAAACTCATATCGGTTGGCTATGAAGCTCAACTTCCTTTTCATTTGGCTTCCGAAAGTTCATTGGGGTTTCCTGCCAAAGCAGAAAATCACGTTCATTCTTTCGGAGGCATCAGATTAGGGCTTAATACCCCCGTGATTTCGAGGTCAAATTTTATCCTAAATTTAGGTCTGACCTTTTGGAATACCACAACAAAGTATGAAAAGCCAATAAACTCAAATTTTATAGGTAACATATCTACTTTAAATAGTACGGGCATCAACGCCACGGTGTTCAAACCCTTTGATAATAAGCACTTTATGATTATTCAGGCCAATGCAGACCTCAACGGAAACTACCGAAATTTCGGTGACATCAATGCCAAAGGCATGACTTACAGCGGAACGGCAATCTATGGCTGGAAGAAAAACGACAATTTGATGTGGGGCGTGGGCGTGACTCGTACCTATCGGGCGGGGCAGTTGCTGCATATTCCCGTGATTTTGCTCAACCGAACGTTTAATCAGAAATGGGGAATTGAAGGTATTCTTCCTGCTAAATTCAATGTTCGACGCAATTTTAGTCCGAGTTCGTTTTTGATGTTGGGTTATGAAATTGAAGGAAATACGTATTTTGTGAATAATATTTTTTCAGATTTATATTTGCGTAGAGGTGAAATGAAACCGAGAATCACATTCGAGAAAAAAATCAGTGGATTTATTTGGCTTTCGGCACAAGCGGGCTGGCGATATAATTGGCGTTTTGATGCTTTCTCGACCCAAAATCCCGTCAAAAACGAAACGCCTTTGGTGATGAACGCCCTCGGAAATCCCTTGTACTTTAATGTAAGTATCAATTTGGTTAGTCCGTGATTGCTTGCCGTTGAGCTTCGCCAAAAACAAACTATTCGCCCAATATTTTTGTTATTGCACAGAAATAGGGCATTTATTCAGACAACAAAAGATTACAAGAATGAAATTACAGACGATTGGGCATGCGTGTTTGGTGCTGCGAGATGATGATAATAAACCTTTTTTTATTACCGATCCTTGGCTTTTGGGTTCTACCTATTGGCGAAGCTGGTGGCTACAAAACTATCCAACCAAGGCCGAATTAGACGAGTTGAGCGACGTAAAATATTGCTACCTCACCCACGAACACCCCGACCACTACAATTTACCATCTATCAGAAAGCTGGGCAATAAGCCTTTGTACCTAAGTCCAACGTTGCCGCAGGAAAATATCGCTACTTTTTTGACGGATATGAACCTAAAAACGCAGGTATTGGATCAAATGGAATGGTACCAAATACACGAAAAAGCGAAGATATTGAGTATTCCGTTGTTTAGCGATGATAGCTGCTTGTTGATTGATACGCCAAAAGTTTTTATCATTAATTTTAATGATGCAAAACCATTCGGGCATCAACTCAAACAACTGAAAAGCTACATTGACAAGTACGCCGTCGGAAAAAAAGTGTTAGTTTTGAATAGTTATTCGCCCGCAAGCATCGTGAACAGCGTGCGAAAAGATGGAAAATTAGTAACAGTAAAAGAAAAGAAAGATTACGTAACTTACTTAACGGGCGTGATGAATGCCTTGGAGGCTGATTATTTCTTGCCCTTTGCGAGTCAAGTGATTTTTTATAGACCCGATGCTTCGTGGGCGAACGAGTACAAGGTTACGCTCGAAGATATGCAGCAGCACTGGACTTCCAAAACGACATTGCTTGCACCTTATACCACGCTCAATCTCGAAGATTTTAGTCATACGAGCATCAGTCCAGCCAATTATAATCACGATGCCGAGCCGATTAATGAAAAAATAAAACAACGACTTGAATTAGAATTAACGGCCGATTTTACCGAAGAAGATGAGCAACGCTTAGAAAAGAAAATGAACGGAAGTCGATTGATGTTGGCGGCTTTATTTCCGAGAGGAATCGGATTTGAGGTTGATAAGCAGGCGTTTCATTATTCTACAATCAAAGGAAAAGTAACGAAAGGCTTGAAAAACACCAATAGTTTCAGCATAAAATTACCCACACAGGCACTGAAAGAAGCAATTCTATACGGGCATTTTGCCGACTTGGGCGTAACGATGTTTACGATTGTGATACTCAACCAAACTACCAACCCAAAGCTCATTTATTTGTTTTTTATCATCATTAATCTACACGATTATAGCCATACGCAAAGCATCAAAAACTTTATGAAATGGTCGTGGAACAGCTTAACGATACAAAAATGGGCTATTCCTGATATGCAAACCAAATATCTTAGTTTGCAGTAAAATGTAGTTTTGGCAAAAAAATAGCGGTTATTTGAAGATAAAAACTTCAAATAACCGCTGTAATGACTAATCACAAACACCTCAACCTTTCTTTACTTGGCGTTTCCAAACGTCAGTACGACCAAAGAGCGAAACCCCGATGTAGCCCCTAACTTCGAGCGTATTTTCATCGACCAATTTCATCTCGCACGAATAATCGTTACCCGTTTTTGGGTCGTATATATTGCCCTCTTCCCATTTGTTTTCGCCTTTAAAAACAAAATCTCTGAGATTTTCCAAGCCCTTCAACGGACGACTTCGCAGTTTTTCCTCGGGATTATTAATATCAGCCCGTGGTTTTCCGTCGGGGTCGTTAGGTACTTTTAGCCAAACTAATTTACCGAAAAATTTATCCCCTTTTTTATAGACCTGCACCATACCCGTGCCTTCACCGTTTTTCCATACGCCTACTACCGCATCGGCACTTTGGGCAGAAACTTTTAGATTGATTAAAAAAAGAAAAATAATAAGAAAAAATGTTTTTGAAATGGTTTGCATAATTGTTGGTTTTTTTGTTTTTCTGAAAACGACAAAACGCATTGATTTGTTTTATCGACCTGTGATTTTAAGTAATTGTCAAAACTAAACAAGATTTACTAAAATACGAAAATTTTTTGTTGTAATATTCCGCAGAGTAGCCCAAATATGGTATGTCTTTCAAGTAAGCCTATGGTGTACCCAAATAGTTGGACAAAATAGTTACTATTCGTGTATAAATTATGTTTTAGCGTAACTACTTGGGTTCTTTTATTATAAAATAGCCAATTTTGGTTATTGTTTGGCGTTTTTTTTAGTTCCGACCTTTGACATAAATAAGCCCCCCATCATTCTTGGCAGACCGAGGGAGGCTTATTGTCTAACATTTTAACAATTAAACAGTCAAATTTGTGAAAAAAAATTGCAATTATCATTCTTATTCTCACATCAATTTTGTTCTTAAATTCTTGTGATAAAAATCAAGTATTGGAGGAGGTTCAACAAATTCAAACGGAAATACCTTTTGAATTACCAACTTTATTTCCCTCAACATTAGTAATATTAAAAAGAATCTAAGACCCGCTGGGCATCGGGAGGTCAAGATAAAATAGCATATATCAGATGCCCTAACATAAATGCTATTGAAGGTTGGTGGTATGGAAGACCTGCATGACGCTTTAATGGAGTCGTCTATAATGATGGATTTAGTGCTGCTTTTGCGGCATTCATAACCCAAATCAACCCACCAAGATATATGGCAGTAGATGGATTTCCTATTGAAATAGGTCTTTTTGAATGGTATTTTGATGACAATCATGGTCCTGATTACTACACATACAATCCTTTGAAATAGATGATGATGGAACAACTCATTCCTAATACGTTTTTGGTTTGTTCAAAACTCAATTAAATCCCCGACCGAAATCCTTCCCGTTTTTGTAACCAACAGGTTTTGTCCAAATAATATTTTGTTAGTAAAATTTCGGTATTGGTTCAGCGTTCGGAGGGGTTCTTTGCCTTTGGTGGCGGTTTCGGGGTCGATGGTAGTCAGTACACATCTGGCACAGGGCTTCACGCCCACGAGTTTTGCCTCGCCAATGCCAAAATTTTTCCAAGAATCTTCCACGTGAGCCTCCCCGCCCGAAAAAACAATATTTGCCCTAAAACGCTTCATCGACACGGGCGTTTCTAAGCGTTCGTTCAAGCCATCAAGTGAGGCCTGCCCCACAATCAAAATCGGGTAGCCGTCCGAAAAACTCGTATGTTCGGTTTTGGTGATGCTATATTTCGGGTCAGTCAAACGAATCGACTCATCGGGTTGGTAAAACAAGCGGCAGTCCATACCCAAAACCAACGAAAACCAAGCATCGGCTTCATCGCTTACCCTAATCGCTTCTACGATATCGTCCCAAATCGTAATCGTTTGACTATGCGGTACGCCGCCCGCAACCGTTTGTGGTACAAAAGGAACACTCAGCGGAGCAATACGTTTTATTCGGTGATAAACCCGAAGCCCGTCAGCATCAATTTGCACATCAATCAAGGCCATTTGCTCGTTTTGGCGTTGGGTAATAAACACATTATCGGCATCGACCAGCACCCAACGGCGGTCGTATTGCAATCCACGCTCCTCCACGAGGGCGGTTTGGAGCGATATTCCGCCCAACGATTTTATCGGATAAACAACGATTTCGGAAACAGTAAAAGACATAATCTGGGGTGTTTTATAAAAATACAACAATTCTTTAAAAAAAACGTTTGATTGGTTAGGTTAAACTCATAAATTGAGCCAAAATATTAAATTTTCTTGAAAGGAAGATAAGATAAAGTTTTAATTTGCCCGAAAACGGTTTAGTACAGAAAAGCGGATACTATCTCTTATTCTCTGTGGTATTTCCTCTGTTATCTCGGCGGTAAAATAAACTTGTTCCAAATCTCAACCCATATAAAAATGAAAAAAATCCTGCATATCGTTGCTCTTTTGCTACTTACAAACCTCGCTTTCGGGCAAATCCAAACCTATAAACGTGGGCTTGCGAGTTTTGAAAAAGGCCAATACGACATCGCCATCAAAGATTTGGTGAAGGTAACAAATATTGCCGAAACCGAAAAGGCGAACCTCTATTACAAAATCGCCGAAGCCTACCGCCTTTCTAACCGTTGGGTGGAGGCCGTACCGTATTACGAAAAAGCATTTGAGGCGAAAATAACCAACCCCGAAGCCCATTTTCACTACGCTTTTGCCCTGAAAGCCGCAGGAAACTACGACATGGCTCTGAAAGAATTACAGCAGTTTATTGACGCAAAAAGTACCATCAAGGCTTACAACGAAAAGGCTTATCGGGAAGTAAATACCCTCAAAACGATTGACGAAATCAAGAAAAAACAAAGCGTTGTGGCGTTCAAAAACCTCTCGCAACTCAATACCAAAGGCTCGGAGTTCGCCCCGATGGTGCTGGGCAATGACTTGATTTTTACGGCTTCTCGCAAAAATAAAACCTACGCCAACGGCTTGCCGTACGTGGGGCTTTACAAAGTAAAAATTGATAAGACGATTGCCGAAATGAGTAAAATTGAGAAATTTAGCGATGCTATTTTTGACGAAGAACGCAACGAAGGCACGCCGAGTTTTACGCCCGATGGCAAGACCGTAATTTACGCACTGGGCAATACAGGCCGCCGAAAAGACCTTTCGCCCGACATGGACTTGTACATTGCCCGCTACGTTGATGGTAGCGGCTGGACCGAACCACGTTACGTAAGTGCCTCAGATTCAGCGAGTTGGGACGGTAGCCCCGCTTTTTCTCGTGACGGAAAAACGATTTATTTTGCCTCAAATCGTCCAGGTGGTTTTGGTGGACTTGACCTTTACCGAGTAAATATGGACGCTTCGGGTCGCTTCGGAAATCCTGCCAATATGGGTCGGGAAATTAATACGGCGGGCGACGAAATGTTTCCCTACGTGGCCGAAGACGGCAAACTTTATTTCGCCTCCGATGGTCACCCTGGGCTTGGTAAACTTGATCTTTTCTTGGCCGTTCGGGCAAGTGGCAAGATTACGGTTGAAAACATGGGCATTCCGTACAACTCAAACATGGACGATTTTGGCTTAGTGATGAGCAAGCGAGGCGATGTGTTTTTCTCATCAAACCGTTCGGGTGGCTCGGGCGATGATGATATTTATTATTATGAAGCTCCGCCAAAACCCGACTTGGCCGATAGCGATGACCCATCTAAAAACCCGCTACTTTCACCCAAAATCAACACTGACAGCACCACGAAAGCCTTAGAAATCAAAACCGTGAATTATTACTTAGTCGGAACGATTAACACAAAAACTACTGGCAATACTTTTGCTCCGCTCGACTCGGCACGGGTCAGAATCATGGACACCGACCAAAACGAAATCGTAACCGAACTCTCAACGGGTAAGGACGGAAAATTTGGCCCGATTCTACTAAAAGTCGATGGAAACTATTTGGTTATGGCTAAAAAACCTAACTTCTTGACCAACCGTGAGGCATTCTCCATGACGGGGCGAGATATTCCGCAGTCGCTTTTGAAGAAACCCGTAACCGATACAACCTTTTATACATCGCTCAACTTGGAGCAAGTTTTTGTGGGAAAAACATTCAGAGTTGATAATATTTACTACGATTTGAACAAGTGGGATATTCGCCCCGATGCTGCCACCGAGCTTGACAAGTTGGTGCAGACATTGACCGATAACGAGCAAATCAAAATCGAATTAGGCTCGCATACCGATGCCCGTGATACGGACGTTTATAATTTGCGATTGTCGCAAAAACGTGCCGAATCGGCCATTAATTATATCGTATCAAAAGGCATTATTCGGGAGCGATTGTCGGCCAAGGGCTATGGCGAGCGAGAATTAATCATCAAAAATGCCAAAACCGAAGACGAACACCAAGTCAATCGCCGAACTGAGTTTAAGGTTGTTGAGATTGAGTAAAACAATTTTCTAAATTGTTGCTAAAACCAAAACACATATTTCAGCGTTTATATACAAAGCGTGTCAAGTTCAAGCCTGACACGCTTTTTTTAATCAAAATCCAGAAAAGCAATGAAAAAAACATTTTTTGCGAGCTTCGCTCTTAGTACTTTTATCTTGATATTGTCGTGCAGTACAACCACTAAGCCAACTGAAAAAGTCGTCGATACAACGGTTTATGGCACAACCGAAAAAGCCTATTTTGCTTCTGGTTGTTTTTGGTGCGTGGAGGCAGTTTTTGAAAGTTTGAAAGGTGTAAAAGAAGCCGTTTCGGGATACAGCGGAGGTAGCACCAAAAACCCAACTTATGAAGACGTAAACACCGAAACCACGGGACACGCTGAGTCGGTGGAGGTAATTTATGACCCAAAAATGATTTCTTACGAAACCCTTCTGAAAGTGTATTTTGCCTCGCAAGACCCCACCCAAGTAAAAGGACAAGGCCCTGATAAAGGCGACTCATACCGTTCGGTGATTTTTTACCAAAACGAAACCGAAAAACTCGCCGCCGAAAGCTACAAAAAACAGTTGGACGCTTCGGGAAAATACAAAAAACCGATTGCGGTCGAAATTGTCCCCTTCAAGGTATTTTGGAAAGCGGAGGGCTACCACCAAGATTATGAGCAAAACCACCCAGATAATCCGTACGTACAGAATGTTTCGGTGCCGAGATTAGAACGTATGAAAGCCCAGTTTCCTGAGTTGCTCAAAGGTAAGCATTGACAAAAGATTCATATTCTATGTAATAAGCACAAGATGTTTCGCTAACGAATACATCTTGTGCTTTTTTATTCGGCTAATAAAGTTTTTTTAAATATTTGACGATAATTTTTAAAATTATTAAAAAAACTTTCAAATAATTTTGAAAATACGAAAACTTCTATTTACATTTGTAAACATTAGTAGTAGATTAGACGTAACCTTCAAAATAATGAAAAAAATCAGCATAGTCGCCTTTCTTGGCGTTCTGGTAAGTTTTGTCCATGCCCAAGGGCAAAAGCAAAGTTCACAATTACCTGTATCGGTGCTTGTTATTGGTGCTGATGTAAAAAAAACTTCTAATGAGCAAATCATCACAAAGTACTACGCTGCCAACAAAAAAGAAGTAAAATCTCCCCAAGATGCTGCCTATTATCGTGAGTTTAAGCAAGTAGCCGAAAAACTTTATCAAGTTTGCGATTATAAAATCGACAACCGCCCTTCGATGGAGTTGTATGTAACAAATACCGCTTATGACATCAAAAACGGCCCTTATCGACTCTATTACCCCGATGGATTTTTGATTGACAACGAAGGTATGTACAAAAATGATGTACAGGTAGGCAACTGGTATTACTATCATACTAACGGAAAACTGAGCGGGAAAGAAATTTACGAAGATGGCCTTCTCGTTGATGCCGAATATTTTAATGAAGACGGCAGTAAACTAACGGATATTACGCAGGCCGTCCGTGAAAGACCGAGTTTTCCGAATGGTGTTGTTGAGATGGATAAATTTGTGCAGAAAGTCATTGAGCTGCCCGATGAAGTAATAAAAAACAGAATCGTGGGTAAAATGGCCGTCGGATTTATTGTCGAACCCGATGGAAAACTGTCCAATCCTAAGATTGAACTTTCGCTCAATCGTGCCTTAGATGAGGCCGCCTTTAAGGTTTTAGACCAAATGCCCAAGTGGATTCCCGCCAAAACCCACAACCGACTGGTACGCTCAAAATTCACGATGCCAATTACGATTACGCTCAGAAAATAAAATTAATTATTGCCTAATAATACCATAAACAGAGCGTGGCTGGTCAATTCCCAATCAGCCACATCTATACCAGATTTTTGCTGTTAAATGCCAACACCTAAAATTTGGCATAGTTTTTGAAAAGTTATCTAACGGATACAAATGTTTCCCGAAATTCTTTTCAAAAAAGAATTTACGTGCTTATAACAAACCCAAAAAGTGATTAAAATGAAAAAGATTTTGACCTCTGCTGTCATTTTGAGTCTTAGCGTAGTCGCTTTCGCTCAAACACCAAATTCTGAAAACTCACAGGTCTATGCCAAAGCATCAGAAAGCGTATCTTCGCCGATGGATTTGACGGCAAAAGATGTATCCAGAAAGTATTTTAACACCAACCGTGAGCAACTAAAATCCTTAGATGGAGCAAAATTCATTCAGATTTCAAAGCGAAACGATAAAGGTACTTGGGATATTGCCGAATTTTTCGCCGATGGATTCTTACGTATGGAGGGTACGTTCATGGACGAAAAGTTAGAAGTACGCTCGGGTAAATTTAAGTTTTATCGTCCGAGTGGTGTCATTGACTATGAAGGTGTTTATGCCGAAAATCAGCCAACGGGCGAATGGAAATTTTATTTCCCGAATGGCCAAATGAGTAGTTTAGAAACTTACGAAAACGGTAATCGGGTGCGTGAAGACTATTGGAACGAAAACGGAACGAGTTTGATTAACAAAAGTGCGGGCGAGCGTTTGTTGCCATCATTTAGTGGTGGGCAGCTCTTTATGAGTGAATACCTCAAAAAAAATCTTCAATATCCAGCCGAAGCAATTGCGAGCCGAATTGCAGGAAAGGTTGTAGTGAGCTTTTGGGTGAATGAAGATGGCTCAATCGGCGAACCTAAAATTGAGGAGTCACTCGGAGCGGTTTTTGACAGTGCCGTATTGAAAATGATAAACGAAATGCCAAATTGGCTACCAGCTCGCCACCATAACCGTCCTGCCAAACAAATGTATATTTTGCCAGTGGCGTTTGGGCTTTAAGAAATTTATTTTCAATTCATCAGAACAAAGCAAAAAATGAGTTTCAAAAATAAAAAAATCTCCAATTTTACTTAATTGGAGATTTTTTTATGCTAAAAATTATTTCAGCTCAAACATTCATTTGTACTTTTGTGTTAAATACTCATGTTACGCAGGGTTAATTTCCTCCCCTTTTTTCAAGGGGAGGTGTCCTGACGAAGTCGGACGGAGGGGTAGAAGGGTAGTAGAAGCCCTAAAAAACAATTTCTATGCCGAAAAACCACCCCGTCAAAATTCGACTTTGTCAGAATTTTGCCACCGAGCGTCGGTCGCCCCTCCTTGAAAAAAGGAGGGGAAATTCCAAAAAGTGCGTAACATCATTTAAATATACAGCATCAAACAAACATTAACAGTATTATGCCTATCAACTTTTTAATCGTAATCGGCACATTTGCATTCATGGAATTTATGGCGTGGTTTGCCCACAAATATATCATGCACGGCTTTGGCTGGACATGGCACGCCGACCACCACAACCACCACAAGGGGTTTTTCGAGAAAAATGATTACTACGCCGTAGTCTTTGCGGTGGTAGCATCATCAACTATTATTTATGGCAATACCCATGCTGATTTTTGGTATTTGACGTGGTTCGGGGCGGGCGTAACTTGCTACGGTGTGGCTTATTTTGTGTTTCACGACATAATTGTCCATCGTCGAATCAAAATCAAATTTATTGCCAAAAGTAAGTATATGAAGCGAATCATGCACGCCCACTACATTCATCACAAAGTACACACCAAAGACGGTGCTGAGGCGTTCGGGTTTTTGTACGCCCCCGAAAAGTACGAACCTAAAGTACGGGAATAATTAAAATTAGGTTTCGAGAACAAAAAAAGCGTGCCATATTTCACCGAAATATGGCACGCTTTTTTTGTTCACTAATACCGATTTTCATTCGCCAAAAACTTATCTTACCACCACTCAATAACCATTCCGAAACGCAGATTTCGTTATTCAACGTACCAATTTAAGTTGTAAGTTGTTGATTATCAATGTTTTGGAGAAAATAAGTTTTCAATTAAAATTTCAAAAAAATTAGCACGATTTTTGCACCGCTTAATCATATTATAAGGAAATAACACCTCGTGACTTTATGAAACAAACTGT
The DNA here is from genome assembly GCA_031378715.1 of Emticicia sp. Taxonomy (GTDB): domain Bacteria; phylum Bacteroidota; class Bacteroidia; order Cytophagales; family Spirosomataceae; genus Emticicia. The sequence continues at coordinate 8,304 of JANNEN010000278.1, read as the reverse complement.
TGCATACCTAATACTTTGGCTGTCGATGACTACTGCATTTGCCCAAACTGAAAGCCAATTATCCGAAACTATTTACCGAAGTTTTTATAATGAAACCATTACGATTCGTCCCGACAATCCCGACAAGGTTATAAAAAAACGCCACGGAGTATTTATTGATACTACCCGAAACTCGGTTTTTTGTAAAAATCTTGAAGAACGAATCGAACTCGATGATTATTATCAATCCATCATTTTTCGTCATTGCCGAGATTTCAAGGCGGCCAAAAAAATAAAAAAACTTTGGTCGTTTGGTGATGATACGCTATACAACGCTCTACCAAAAAAATGGTTTGAAGCCCAAGAACTCAACAGCAAGACCTACGTTTTTTGCCCAAAATCAATCAAAGGACATTATGCTTTTTACCTGACCGACTCTACCATCGTAACCAGCAAAGGCGAAGGTCCCGAAACTCATTTCATAAAATCAGTCAAGCGATTCCAGAACTCGACCATCATCGAGAGCTTTCAGGGAAGTAAGTTTACTATAAAAGTTTTGGACGAAACCACCAAGCTCGCCATCTGGAAAATCGAAGACAAGCAATTCGAGCGGGGCGTGATTTACAGGCTTTCGGTTCCTGTCAGCAGCTTCAAATTTTATGACATGATTGTCAATCACAGTGCCGAAGATAAAGTACCCGATGACCTCGTTTTTGATGAGATTGACTACGAAACCTTTCTTTCGTTTTCGGGTAAGATTAAGGCGAGATTTTGAGTTTGAAAGCCATTTTTAATTAAATTTGTAAAAAAAGAAGATGGCATATAATAGGTTTACATTGATTTCTGTGAAAAAACAGTTTGGACTAACCGACGCTACCGTTAGTCTTTTTGGCGACTCAGAAAAGATAGAACCAAGTAGCTGGCTATCCGAAACGTTATCAAAAACCAAATCAATCGCTTATTTCTCCGAAAAATCTCGTTCCGAAGCTATCGTAATGCCGATTTTGGTTGAAGTTAGACAAAATCATAACAATGCCTTTGCGATATATTCAAGAGCTATCTTTGATGTTGATAAAAAGCAGGGATTGAATGGCGAAGTTGATTTTATCTTAGGTCGCTCAACGCAAAACTACGAAGTAGAAGCTCCGATTTTTGTATGGTGGGGGTAAAAGATAAAGACATTGAAGTGGGTTTAGGTCAATATATTGCCCAGATGATTGCTACCAAAATCTTGAACGAAAGAGAAGGCTATGCCGTCGAACACGTCTATGGCTGTGTTACAACTGGCGAAGATTGGCAGTTTTTGAAGATAGAGGAAAGCCTTGTTTTACTTGATAGTAAACGTTATTATTTGCAAAATCTGAACGAAATTTTGGGAGTTTTTAATAAAATTGTTCAGTAAATATGCCCCCAACCACTCAATGATGGGGGTGACAAAAATGCTGTTGTTGGTGTCCCCACCGACGATTACAACCCGCACCGTAAGTATAGCCCCTCTGAGTGTTCAAAAATCTTATTGTTCAAATCAAAATAAGGCTCAACTCTGAGCGAAACCGTAATTTTTTTTGAAATCTCCCAATCACGTACAAGCCTCATTATCAATACGTTACGAATTTGTTCGTAGTAATTTTCGTTGTTGAATTTCTTTGAATTTGACTGCATTAAATCATTACCAAAGGGCGAATTGAAAAAACTTCCCAACCAGTAGCTCACTCCCAACTGATACTTCGGGTTTTGCCAAAACGTATTAAAATAATAAGCCGAACCCCGCAACGGCGACTCGAAATAACCCACATAATAATTATCAACCGTGAGTGACTGATTTTTACCAAAATCTCTCTTGGCACGTAGCCCCAGTGCAGGATTTAGGAGCGTTCTGACGGGCATTATGGTTTGAATGTTCTGCCCGCCAGCATGAAACACACTCGCCTGTGTAAGTGCTTGAAACTTGATATTTTTTATGCTCACAGCGGTACTATAATACGACACACCAGCCCAGATTCGCTCCTGTTGGCTTTGTCCCGCCATAGTCGTTTGTTGCCAGTCGAGCCAAGCATCAAAGAAAACTTCTTTTTTTTGGTATTTTGCTTGAAAACCGTGTTCGAGCGGTTGGTTCAAAAGTCGCTCAAAACCCACCAACGGCTCAATCATTCGGTGGGCAATGTTTCCTTCGATGTTTCCAAACAAAAACCGCCAATCGTTCTGTTTTATTTGCACCGTGAGCGTTGGTTCAATTTCTTTCAAACCAAGTTGCCCGTAGGCTTTTCTCACAAATACTCCCGCCAAAATTTGTACTTTTTTATGAATCTCATAACTCACCTGCGGGTTGGCATAATAGCCAATAAGGGTGTAGCCATCGGCTATTTGATTGAAGTATTCATTGTTTTTAACATAAATCAATGAGTTAAGTCGAAATTGTATTTTTTTAATATTGCTATCCAAAAAAGATACATTGTTTTCGAGGTTATTATTATTCACCTGTGCGTATGTCTGGACGTGTATGCACGTAACAAAATACATACAAAAAAGTAGTTGTTTTAAAAAACCATTCATCATTATTAATAACCGTTCGTAAAAAACATTTTGCATTATATTGGATATTTGTCTTACCTTTGTAGTGTTCAAATGAGCAAGACAAGTATAAGTTTAATTAAGAAGAAAGAGGTAAAGTAAGTAAAAAATTCGATTTAGTTTCCAAAAAACATATTGTATTATTCTAATAAAATAAAATATATTTTTTAAGGTTTTTTTCGAAAAAACAAACATACTTTTGAAATATAAGAAAATTCTACTTAAATCGTAACAGTTTATAATATTATCATTAAAATTCAATTTTAAAAATAAAATGGCAGCAGAAAAAGAACCAAAAGGCGACGACAGAGCAAACAAATTGAAAAGCCTCCAAACCACCATGGAGAAGTTGGACAAGACCTACGGAAAAGGTACGGTTATGCGTTTGAGCGATGCCAAAGTAATGGAAATTCCTACGATTTCGACTGGCTCACTTGGCTTAGACCTTGCTTTGGGCATCGGTGGATTTCCAAAAGCTCGTATTGTAGAAATATACGGCCCAGAATCGTCGGGTAAAACTACCCTTGCAATGCAGGCCATTGCCGAAGCACAAAAAGCGGGTGGCATTGCTGCCTTCATTGATGCCGAACACGCCTTCGACCGTAGCTACGCCGAGAAATTGGGCATTGACACAAAGAATTTGCTCATCTCACAGCCCGATTATGGCGAGCAAGCCCTCGAAATTGCCGAGCATTTGATTAGCTCGGGTGCGGTTGATATTGTGGTGATTGACTCCGTGGCCGCACTCGTGCCAAAAGCCGAATTAGAAGGCGATATGGGCGATAGCAAAATGGGACTTCAAGCCCGTATGATGTCGCAAGCCAGGCGTAAACTCACAGGAACGATTAATAAAACGGGCTGTTGCGTAATATTTATCAATCAGTTGCGTGATAAAATCGGTGTCATGTTTGGTAGCCCCGAAACAACCACGGGTGGAAACGCCTTGAAGTTTTATGCTTCGGTCAGGATTGATATTCGTAGAATTGGTGCCATCAAAGACGGTGACGAAATATTGGGTAATCGTACCCGTGTGAAAGTTGTAAAAAACAAATTAGCTCCGCCATTCAAAGTAGTAGAATTTGATATTCTTTACGGAAAAGGCGTATCGAAAGCGGGCGAGGTACTTGATTTAGCCGTTGATTTGGAAATCGTTAAGAAAGCTGGCTCGTGGTTCTCTTACGGTACCTCAAAATTAGGTCAAGGACGTGACGGCGTACGAGATATGTTGGTCGATAACCCCGAGTTAATGGCCGAGTTGGAAACAAAAATCAAAGCCACGGTATCGAACAATGCCGATGCCTTGATGGATACTAAACCTGGCGACCAAGATGGCGTAGTAGAAGACGAAAAAGAAGACTAAGAATTTAGATTATAGGAAATAGATTAAACTTAAAAAGACAGCCTTCTGGGCTGTCTTTTTTTTGGCATTTGCCGTGAAAATAAGTTTAAAACTCAAACTTGTTTACTCATTACTTCCGAAACAATGGCAGTAGCCTCTTTTTTTGAAAGTTCAAAAAAAGTGATGAGGTTTTCAATAATTTGCCCTTTGGAATATCCCTTCTTTTTTAAATTTGTAGCAACATTTGTGTAAGCTAAATGAAGCCCCTGCGAAAGCCCTTGCGAAAGCCCCTGCGAAAGCCCCTGCGAAAGCCCTTGGATACGCCCTTCTTGAATCAACTGGTCATAAACGCTTAACATACGATTCTTGATTTTGATGGTTGTTTTCTTAAATATTAACAAAAACTCTTCTCTTTTAATTTCGTTTACTTGGGTCAGGTAAAGAATTGTTGTTTTTACAAAGTTCGAATCATTTTCAATATTTTCAAAGAGATTTACAAAATTTTCAATCATCTCTTCGACTTTTTTTACCCTTTGGGTATATTTCATCACCAATGAAGACATAGCTAAAAACTTATTTTCAAAACGCTCAATTTCTTGGTTTGAGAAATTAGAAATATTGAATAGTAGATACTTAAAATTTGGTATAAAGTCTTGATAATCAGCTTCTGAGGTAGAAAAATAAGAATCAAAACTTCGAAAATCCCAATGTTTTTGTCCATGATAAATGACAACAGGAATAAGGGTAGTTAATGCTTTATTTTGTTTTTTGTCCTCATTCCAAACATTTAAAAAGTAGCGTAAAAGCTGCAAATGAGGATACAACTCAATGTAACTTTTATGCTCATAAATAAACGAAATTTGTACTTTCTTATTACTTTTTGTTTGGCAATGATAAACTAAATCAGCAAAACTTTCTTTCAAGTCTTCATCAATGAATGAAGCATTAGACAGTTGAAAAGTTGTTAAATCAAGGTTGTTTAATAGCTCATTATTCAACATTCTGAGCATACCCAATGCGACATCTTTCCGAGAAAAAACCGATTTGAAATACTTATCATGAATTTTTGTGATGTCAGCCATTGATAATTTTTGGTAAAAACCGACATTAAATTACAAAGTTGAGTCGCTCGGTGCTGGTATTGCTTGGACGGGTGCAACCATTTGCTGTGGTGGCAGTACCTGCTGCACGGGCTGTACTGGTTGTGGCAAAAACTCAACGTCAGTAATGAAATACTTCGTATCGCCATTCCACGGGAACTGGAAAAATTTCTCGGAATATTTCAGCGTTGCCCGTTCGCCAGTTTTCAAAGCACGCTGTAATTTAATGATAGTCGTATCAATCTTGCAAGAAAACTCAAAATACCGTGGCGTAAGCGTACCCGTTTCGCCCGAGTAGCCGCCTTCATTGAGCATACCTTCGTAGGTTTTGAAGATATAGCCTCGCTCACTGAGTTTCGAGATTGTGCCAGCTCGCTCGCCCGTCGAGTAATAGCCCGCCGTCAGATAGTAGCCAACGCCGATGAGTAAAAGTAATATGATGAGAAGGGTGATTCTGAATTTCATTGGTCAAATATTTTTTAGTGAAAGATAATGCTACAAAAGAACGGATTTTTTGGAAAAAAGCAAAGGAAATGCTGGTTGGAAACTGGTAAATGTGAGTTTATGTACTTTTCGAGTAAAAACGTAGATACCGAAACTAAAACATAATGTTGCTCTTAATTACAAAACAACGAACCATCTGAATATAGAACCCTCACGCAATCAAGACACCTAACTCTTTTAGTTGGACAAAAATATGCTTCAAATCAGTAACAATAATTTCATTGTCTAATGGATAACTTGATGCTGATGGGGTCACGACAAAGTTATGTTTTGTCTGCAAATCGTTTATCGAAACTCGGTTGCCTCTACTTACCTTTGGGGCATTTGATAATTTGATTTCTATCGAAACAAAGGCTTTTATGCCTTTTATCAGCACCAAATCCATTTCCGCACCATCGGCAGTACGATAGAAATAAGGCTTTATATTTTCGTTCAAATTTGCAATTATTTGCTGAATCACGTAGCCTTCAAATGAATTTCCTGCCATCGTATTGCCGTAAAGTTCGGAGATTTCATACACACTCAAAAGTCGGTGTAATAGTCCTGTATCTCTAAAATACACTTTTGGTGTTTTTACGAGCCGTTTTCTTATATTAGAATGATAGCTGTAAAGCCTTCTGATGAGGTAACTATTTTCTAAGAAATCAATATATCGCCCCACGGAGGCAACCGTTACGCCTAATGATTTGGCAATCATTGATTCGTTCAATAATTCACCATGAATACTTGCCAACATTTGTAGCAATTTTTCGATAATTACGGGCGAAGTATTCAGACCAATTTGGGGCAAATCTCTCGAAATATAGGTATTTATGAAGCTATTTCTCCAAGCCCAAGAGGGCATATCAGGCATCAGATAAGCATCTGGGAATCCACCTTTTAGCCAATGATTCTCCCAGTTTTCAAGCCCTATCTCGTTGATAATCAAGGGGTTTAGTTCGGTATAGACAATACGACCAGCCAAAGACTCGCCATTCCGACTAAGAATTGTGGGCGAAGCTGAACCCAAAATCAAGAATCGGCCTGCCTCTCGGTTTTGGTCAATGAGCGAGCGTAAAATCGGGAAAAGTTCGGGTTCTTGCTGAATTTCATCAATGATTATTAGTTGGTCAGAAAATCTTGATAAATAAAGCGAAGGTTCGGTAAGTTTTAATCGGTCTTCGGGTAGTTCTAAATCAATATATTGAGATTTCTTCTGAATCTTTGATTGAATAGCTTTCACTAATGTAGTCTTGCCAACTTGTCGAGCCCCCACAATCCCAACACAAGGAAAGTATTTGACATACCCCAAAATTGTATCTTCAACCAAACGATTTATCATAATATTTCAAATTAATACCGTAAATTTAACATTTGATTATAAATTTACGGTATTAATTTAAGAAACGCTATTTTTTAAGTTCAAAAACGCTGGATTAAATTACTATCCGATGGGCTGATTTACTGCTTAAATTTAGTGTGTCTTACAAAAAGTAATACTTTTTGTGAAACTTTTATGCAAAAAGTAATACTTTTTGTGTCAAACTCAACCTTCAAAGACTGGTTTTGGGGTGGAAATATTGTGTAGAGAAAAACGGAATTACATGAAATTTACCCTAATATTCAGTCCAATATTCGACGGGCGGATTTGTAGATAATTGTTCACATCGGCCGACTGCGAAAGACTATAACGGTAGGTTGGCTCTATCCAAACAGTTTTACCGCCTTTCAGCGGGTAAGCCAACGCAACCGAAGCGTTAAGATAATAAGCGTATTGGTTGGCATTTAATATCCGAACGGCCTCGGCTCCGCCCAAAACAAAAACCTTGTTTTTCTTGCTTGATACTAAGTAGGAATTATCAAGTTTTAGCCCAACGGTGTGCAGAAATTTATTTTGACTCACCACCTCGCTCACACCCACGAGCGTAAGTTGGCTATCGGTCAAATCAACGTCGTACGTGCCATTGTTCACTTCGTAACTAACCGCCTGCCTAATGCCCGAATAGGCCAACGAAACCCCAGTCGAGAAGCGATTGCTCAGTGGCTGCATCACGCCCACCCGTGCTTGTAGGCCGAGGCGTTGGGCATCAATGGCGTTGAGCGAACCCACTTGCTGAATGTAGGTCGTGGTCTGGGGCAGAAGCGTAAGAGCTTGGTAAGTTTGGAGCGGCATGATACTACCCGTCAGTATCATTTTTCGTTTGATACGCACCTCGGGTTCTATTAACGGTATTTCGTTATTAAAAGCAATTTCGCCAAAAGGAAATCGAATGTTTCGTTGCTTAAAAACCTTGCTATTGAGTAGATTTAACTCAATATTACTTAATTGATTAACAATATCTGTGTTTGATACAACAGCCGATTCGCTATTTTTTGTATCGATAATTGGCGGTGATTTATCATTATTTTGAGCAATCTTTTCTTCCGAAATAACATTTTTCAAATCATTTCTAAATAAACCTTTCTGACGCTTTCTGGTAGCTTGGGCTACTTGTCTTTCGGTCGAGTGTTTATTTAATTTTCCGATATTTGAACCTTGCTTGTTTAATATTTTTCCGTTGGAAGCAACGCCACTCAAATCGTTCGATGGCTCAATGAGGCTTGGCTTTGGGGTAGTAACTTTGGTATTTTTTTCTTGATTATCTAATTCGATATTTTTGGTAGCGTTTGGCTTATTTTTGTCTAAGTTTTGATTTTTATTTTCGTTAAATATCTGATTATCAGCTGATTGGTTATTTTTTTTATTAGTTTCGGCTAAGTTGTCTCCTTTATTACTACTATAAATTAACCACCCAAAACCCAAAAATAAAGCGATGCCTGCCGCAATGCCTG
>JANNEN010000271.1:0-3546 GCA_031378715.1 Emticicia sp. | reverse complement strand
CAAATACGGGTCTTCGAGCGTCCACAAGCGAGGGAACGGAATCGGCACTACGAATGAATATTCTGATTTACCTTTCGGACACATTTCCCGCACCGAGATTCGTTGATTTCCGCCAATTTCGATGTTCAAATCAAGATCTTTTGTGGCGGGGTTTTTCAAAAAAGCGGTGATTTTTACTTGATTTTTGTCAATATCGGGCGTAAAATGCAGGTTCTCTAAGAAATCCTGCCCCCGAGCGTCCAAGTAAATTGTTTGCCAAAGTCCACGGGCATTGCCGTAGCCTTGCTTGCCATAAAGCGTAAAATCACGGCGTTTATCATCGACTCTGATGACCAAATTCTGGGGCGTTCCGTGTTTCAAATTTGTCAATTCAAACGAAAACGGTGTGTAACCGCCCTCGTGGCTACCCAGTTCTTTACCATCAAACCAAACGGTGGTTTTCCAGTCCGATGCTCCGATGGTCACGAAGATTCGCTTGTTTTTCCACTCGGATTTTACCGTAATTTTCTTGCTATACCAAGCAATGTCGGCTTCATCTTTGACACCCGAAAGTGGCGAACCCCACGGAAAAGGTACGGAAATAGTTTTGGTAAAAATCTTTTTTCCAGAAAACCATTTTTCTGAAATTCCCGCATCATTTTTATCAAATTCAAAAGCCCAATTACCATTCAAATTGAGCCATTCGGAACGCTCAAAATCGGGGCGGGGGTGTTCGGGCAACGGAATGTTTTCCTGCGAAAATGTTTGCTGAAAAGTAAGTACGCAGAGGAGCGTAAAGCAAAGTCGTTTGAGCGTTATCATTGATTTGGTTGAATAATTACTGTCGTTATATTTTTCAAAAATAGTGTTTTTATGACCAATTCAACCACGCAACAAATAATAATTTCATTTCAAGGGTTTCGTGCTTTCGTGAATGGCTATACTTTTTTATTTCTTCGCAAAAAATTCAATTTTACAGTTAAATATTCTGATTTGTTACTTTTTTTCAAAATAATGTCTTAAAAACAGAAACTAAACAACTTATTCAATTTTCGCTCACACTTTTATTCAATACGATTTTATCTACTAATCCATAAAACTCGCTGTATAGCTCCACTGAAAACAAAAAATCGCTACTTCTTTTGGAGTGGCTTTTTTTTTGTTAGATTTGGTAATCATTCAAAACCAACAATAACGATGCTTTTAGAAATAGGCGATACTTACCGACAAGATTTTAGTTTTTCGCAAGCCGATGTGATACAATTTGCTGATGTAACGGGCGATAAAAATCCGCTTCACCTCGACCCTGAGTTTGCGGCCACGACCCGCTTCAAGCGTCCGATTATTCATGGGCATTTGAGCAGCAGTGTTTTTACCCGAATTTTGGGCATGGAGTTTCCAGGCGAAGGTTCGATTTATATGAAGCAAGAAACCGAGTATCTTTTTCCGATGTTTGTCGATACCGAATACGAGGTAATTTTCACGGTAATGAGCATCGACCGAGAACGCCACATTGCCGAAATCACGGGCGAAGTTTTTATTAAAGGCACTTCTCGCCGCACCATCAGGGGCTTGGCTACACTCATGCACTTGACTAAGGTTTGATAGAGCGATGGGTTGAAAAACATTTTAGCTTAATTGTGCTTGATACAAAACCTGTTTTTAAAAATTATTCTTGTCAAAATGACATTTAATCAAACTTATATGCTATTTTTATAAAAAGATTTACTAATCGGCTCTTTATACTCAACCCATAATCTACAAAAACGATATGCTAAAAAAACTAATGCTATTTAGCTTTTTGCTTTCGGGCTTTTTTATAAATCAAACTTGGGGGCAAGCCAAGCCGCCGTTCATTGTGTTTGTAACGGGTGACCATGAGTACGGTGGCGAAATTACACTGCCCCTGATTGCCGCCGAACTCGAACGCAATTACGGCTTTCGTACCAAGGTTTTGAAGGCATCGCCCAACCAAAATGCCGAAAAAAATATTCCAGAATTAGAGGCCTTGGCCGATGCTGACTTGGCGATTTTTTATCTCCGTTGGCGACAACTTCCGCCCGACCAACTCGCCCATATTGACGCATACCTCAAATCGGGTAAACCGATTATGGGTTTCCGAACCACTACGCACGCCTTTAATTTTCCGAAGGGTCATGAGTCTGAGAAGTGGAACGCCTTTGGTGAATTTGCCCTCAATGCTCCCCCAGGTTGGGGCGGAAAAGCTGCCCACACCCACTACGGACACGCCAGCACGACCGATGTGTCGGTGATTGAAGCCGCAAAAAAGCACCCGATATTAACAGGAATTGACCCTACTTTCCACGTCAGTTCGTGGCTTTATCGGGTACTGCCCGACTATCCAACCAAAGGCTCGGAGTGGCTGCTGATGGGAAAATCGGTAAATCCCGACAAAGCCGCCATCGACAATCCCGTTGCTTGGACGGGTACAAATTCGTTTGGAGCGAAGGTTTTTACGACTACGCTCGGCCACCCCGAAGATTTTCAGGTAGAGGCTTTTCAGCACCTCATCATCAATGCCGTTCACTGGGAATTGGGCAAGAAAGTACCCAAACGCTGGAAAGGAAAAATTGATATAAATGTGCCGTATCGGGGCATTGTGAAATAATTTTCAACCACTAAGGAACTAAGAAACACCAAGTATTTTATTGAGTAAATATTGTCGGTTGGCTATACCCGAATTTATTCGGGTACTGAACAGAAAATCCTTTGTTTAAGATAGAAGCCGATTTTAATCGGCTTAGTAAAGTGAAAGCACTCGACTATATTAAATTGAATAACTACTAAAAGATTCTTTACGAACCTTGTTGATAAAAAACAAATCTAATGAAACCTAACATCAAATTATTACTTGCATCATTCATACTGATGGTTTTTCTGGTCAGTTCGTTTCTGCCCGTTCCGCCCGAAACTATCAAAGTAGAAAAAGGCAGCCACATTGCTCTAATCGGGGGGAATCTTGGTTCTCGCATGATAAATTATGACCATTTTGAAACCGAAATGCACGTCCGTTATCCCGATTATTCGCTCACGATTCGTAATATGTGCGACGGTGGAGATACCCCAGGGTTTAGGCCGCACGCCAGCCGTTTTTTGCCCTGGGCCTTTGCGGGTGCCGAAAAGTTTCAGACCGAATATGCCAATAATTCCCAAAGCGAAGGGCATTTCGATAGTCCCGACCAGTGGCTTACTCGCCTGAAAACCGATGTGATTATTGGATTTTTTGGGTATAGCGAGTCGTTTCAAGGGCCAACAGGATTAGCTAATTTCAAAGCCGAACTTGATGCTTTTATCAAATATTCGTTGAACCAAAATTATAACGGTAGCACGCCGCCGAAATTGGTCATTGTGTCGCCGATTGCTTTTGAAGACCTTACAAGCAAGTTCGATTTGCCCAACGGCACCAAAGATCTTGATTTGAACATCGAAATTGGCGGAAATCAACGAATCTCGGTGCGGGAAATGTGTCCGAAAGGTAAATCAGAATATTCATTCGTAGTGCCGATTCCGTTCCCTCGCTTGTGGACGCTCGAAGACCCGTATTTG
>JANNEN010000270.1:0-2176 GCA_031378715.1 Emticicia sp. | reverse complement strand
ATCCGAAACAAACGAAGAGCTATATTTCACTTTCACGATTGATGGAAAAGAAGTTGTAAATATTCCATCAGAAGAAGTCTCAACGTCGTACAATACAGCCTTGAAAAAGCCAGTCTTCAAGGTTTTTGCAGGAGAATATGGCAAAATTAACCTTTTGCTTGCCACAACCGAAGATGTTACGAAACCGTCAAGCACACCGTCAGGCTCAAAGAACTTTGATGACGAAATCACGCAAGGAAGTGTTTCGCTGCAAAATTATCCCGAAAAAAACTATACCTGTAATAGCTTTAATACCAACTTTCCAGCGTCTTCAATTCCCGTGTCTGATGCCATAATTATTACTGAAAGTAAACGATACGGAGATACGCACCGAATAATTACGGGCATAATAAAAGTGAAAGTGTTTGGCGGAGATGCTACCAACGACCCCAAAGTTAAAGACCATATAATCGTTGGAAAGTTTAGGGTAAAACATGAATTTAGTGATGTGAAATTTTAGAAAGTCGAGAAAATCAGCAAAAAGTTGTAGATTAGTGGCTTAAACCAAAGCCTCAAACCATGCTCAATGTTGCCCTTGTCGGATTCGGACTTTCGGGGAGATACCTCCAAGCTCCGTTTTTTGTTGCAAATCCAAATTTTTGTCTAAAAACCATCGTCACCGTTTCCCAAAACCCGCAGACGATTTACCCCAACGTGCAAGCCGCCAAAAGTTTAGCCGAAGTTTTGGCTGATGCCGAGATTGATTTGGTGAGTATCTGCACGCCCAGCCACACGCATTTTGACTATGCCAAACAATGCCTTTTAGCGGGCAAACACGTTCTGGTAGAAAAACCCTTCACGGCCACCGTTGCCGAAGCCGAGGAGTTGATTTCGCTTGCCAAAAAAAAAGAAAAAGTACTCTCAGTGTTCCAAAATCGTCGTTTTGATAGTGATTTTATGACCGTTCAAAAGGTTATTGAAAACGGGTTTTTGGGTAATTTAGTCGCTTTTGAGATACATTTCGACCGCCATAAGCCCATCTTAAACCCAAAGCGTTGGAAAGAAATTGTTAGTCCAGCTAACGGAATTTTGTATGATTTAGGCTCGCATATCATTGACCAAACGCTCCTACTTTTTGGTAAACCGAAAGCCATTTCGGGCGAAACTTTTACGCAACGAGAAGGTTCAGAGATTGACGACGCTTTTGATATTCGTTTGGATTATGGCAAATTAAAAGTACATTTAAAATCAAGTCTTTTGGTGCGTGAAGAAGGGCCGAGGTATATTCTGCACGGCACCAAAGGCTCATTCATCAAATACGGAATTGATGTGCAGGAAGACCACCTAAAAGCGGGACTTCTGCCCCGAATGGCAGGTTTTGGTGTAGAATCAAGCGAAAAGTACGGAATTTTGAACACCGAAATCAACGGTCAGCATTTTAGAGGAACGGTAGAAACGGAGGTCGGCAACTGGGATTTTCTTTTCCAAAATCTCTACGAAGCCATCGCCGAAGGCAAAGAATTATTAGTAAAACCCGAGCAGATTTTGGAGCAAATCAAGATTATTGAGGCCGTGAAGGGAAATTGATTTTTTCAAAAAACACTTAATTCACCAACTTAAACTATGCTCATCACACTCATTTTTATCATTGGCTATGCTGCCATTGCATTTGAACACCCCCTAAAAATCAACAAAACTGCCTCCGCCCTACTCGTCGGCACGCTTTGCTGGACGGTCTATGTCCTTGATAATCAAGCCATTACAAGTACACAAGCCCAACTTTCGCACCACCTTTCGGACATTACCGAGATTCTGTTTTTTCTACTCGGAGCAATGACCATTGTTGAGCTGATTGATGCCCACCAAGGTTTTGAAATTATCACCGACCAGATTACGAGCAAAAACACCGTCAGATTACTTTGGACAATCAGCTTATTCGCATTTTTCCTATCAGCCGTTCTTGATAATTTAACCGCTTCGATAGTAATGGTTTCGTTGCTCCGAAAAATTATCCCCAATACCGACCAACGGAAATTTTTTGCAGGAATCATCATCATTGCTGCCAATGCGGGCGGGGCGTGGTCGCCGATTGGGGACGTGACAACCACCATGCTTTGGATTGGCGGACAGATAACGCCCCTCAATATTATCAAACAATTATTCCTGCCGAGTTTGGTTTCGCTGGTTGTACCACTCG
>JANNEN010000249.1:0-15826 GCA_031378715.1 Emticicia sp. | reverse complement strand
GGGGGCATCAAGTGGCCGAAGCAAGTGTAAAAGGCAATGCGATGTTATCAGAAACGCAAGCCCAATACTCGGCTTTGATGGTGATGAAACACGACGTTTCGCCCGAATTGATGCAAAAATTCTTGAAATACGAGCTAAACAGCTATTTACAGGGGCGTTCGAGCGAGCGTAAAAAAGAGCAACCGCTCAACATGGTCGAAGGGCAAGGCTATATTCATTACCGCAAAGGTTCGGTGGTCATGTTTGCTTTGCAAGATTATATCGGTGAAGAAAAAGTAAACCTTGCTTTACGTAATTTCTTGAACGAATGGCAATATCCAGGCCCAGACTCTAAGCACAAACGCTACCCAACGAGCAACGATTTGTTGAAATATTTTAAAGCTCAAACTCCCGATTCGTTGCAGCACATCATTACGGATATGTTTGAAACCATTACGCTTTTTGAAAACAAAACCGAAAGCGTGAGCTATAAGGCATTGAAAGACAAAACCTTCGAGGTGACAATCAAGACCAAGAGCGAGAAGTTTAGAGCGGATAGTTCGGGCAACGAAAAACCGATTGCTATCAACGATTGGATTGATGTGGGCGTTTATGGAAAAGATGCCAAGGGCGAGGATAAATTATTGTATTTGCAGAAACGTAAAGTTGCCAGAAAAGACAATACTTTCATCATTATTGTAAAGGAAGAACCCCGCAAGGCAGGCATCGACCCAATCAACAAACTCATTGACCGCCACGCCGAGGATAATACCAAAACGGCGGCAAAAGCGGAAAGTATGTAGTCGGAGAACATCCCGAAAGCTGAAAAGTTTTTGGGATGTTTTGGAAAGTCAATATGTCGAAAATTTTAGATCAGCTATTTTGAAAACAACGAAATTCATCTTCTACCAGATACGATGTATCATATTTATAACCGTGCAAATGGGAGCGAAAAACTTTTTGTAAATCGAGAAAACTTTAATTATTTCCTGAAACGTTACGGTGAATATATTAACCCGATAGCGGATACATTTGCCTATTGTTTGATGCCCAATCACATACATTTTATGGTCAAGATTGCGAACGTTGATAATTTACAGTTTGCATATCAACAGAAAATGAAGAAGATCGATGCTGAAAGTGATTATCCGCCACTGAGCGTTGAAGAATTGCCAAAATTTATTAGTCGTGAATTTGGTAGTCTTTTTAGTGCCTATACTCAAGCTTTTAACAAACAACAAAATCGAAAGGGTAGTCTGTTTATGCCTAATTTCAAGAGAAAAACTGTAAGTTCCGAACGGTATTATACCAGTTTGATTCATTATATTCATAATAATCCAGTTCATCATGGATTTGTAAAAAATGCTTACGATTGGGAACATTCATCGCTACATTCTTTTATTTCTTTCAAAAAAACACAGTTGAGTCGTGATGAGGCTCTAAGTTGGTTTGGTAATTTGGAGCAGTTTAAAGTTATTCAAGAAAAAGATTTATCTCCAAAAGTGACGGAAGAGTTGCATAAATCAGGTTTGATTCTTGATTGATTTCTTGAATGAGCCAACCTTATAACTTTTCAAAACAATCCTGCTGGTGGGCAACTTTTGGTAAATGTAATTCTTGAAGGCACCCCTTGACGAGCAACTGCGATTAAATATTGATATTTGCTATTGCTTTAACTTCCCGAAAGTTGAAAAACTTTCGGGAAGGTTTACTTGTACTTTTAGATATCGTTGTGATTTGCTTTCAGTGTCGAAGGCGACCCCCGACTGGTAGGTTGTCCAACCGATAAAAAAGTTCTTTCATATTTTGAATATATTTTTCCGCCTAACTACCTGATTATCAAATAGTTGCTCTTGTTTCCATTTCATTAAATGTGAAAGAAAAACAGACTCCAAAGCCTCCTTTATTTCAAAGTTTTCTATCGGTTGTGTCATTAAATTTAGCTGCAAGACAGAATGAGTAACACCCAAAATAGGCATAATCCTTCATTACACCCGCATCGGCGGTCCGATCTGAATTTTGCCTGTCCAAGTGCCTTTTGCCAATCTATAAAAGCCTCATCGTCTTTGAAGATTTTCTCCAAAATATTGGAAAACTCATGCGAACAGTCAGAGATATGTGTCAGCGATGCCAAAGTTTGTGCTTTTAGCATAATCGTTGCCGAATCACTGATACAATAGCGTGGGCTTTTCCCCTTTTTTTCTTTTACCTTTTGTATTTCCGCTTCGATAGCTTCGCCACTCCAACTTTTCTTGATGGCAATACATTCTATATGCACATCTGAAAAATTAATTGCCCCATTATTCAACTTATTTGCCCTCACAGATAAGATAATTAATAGCCGTTTACTCCCAACCATCATGCTATCATCAATGATTAAACAGTAATCTTCTTGGTATTGATAAGATTCATATGCTCCGTACCTATGAAACCCAACTTTTTTGAGCAAATTGTCGATACTCCCTTTGCTGGGAATTTCCTTAAAAATGCCCAATTCTGTCTGAATACACAATAAAATTGCCACCACACCTCGTAAACTTACGCCACTAATCAAGGCTAAAGCTACACAGATTTTTACTGTCAATTCATCATATTTGTGCCGCTTAATGGCGATAGATTTTAAACCTTTTTTGTCCGAAAATTGACTTTTCTGGCTTTGCAAAGTCTTATACTTCTGTTTGTGAAGATCTCGACTTTGAATTAATTCTTTAATCCGTTGTTTCAATAAACGATTTTCTGACTTGGAAGACTTGACTTGTTCCTTAAGTTTTACTATTTTTGATTCATGGTGTATTTTATACATCTAATTCTTTCTTTATTTTTGTTTTCGCACTACAAAAATATGAAAGAATTTTTTTATATACTTTGGACAACCTACCCGCTGGGCGTCCCCGACTGGGTATCCCCGACTGGGCGTCCCCGATTAAATAATGATATTTGTAACAACAACTGCAAATATGCAGTTTGGTAATTTTGAGTTGTGATTTGCTTTCATTCTATTAAATATTGATATTTGTAACAACAGGAACACCACCATTAACAGCATAAAGCCAAGTTGTGATTTGCTTTCATTCTATTAAATATTGATATTTGTAACAACGCCAAATCCTGCTTATAAACATTGTTCAAGTTGTGATTTGCTTTCATTCTATTAAATATTGATATTTGTAACAACATTAACACCTTGTTTTTCATTTTTCACCAAGTTGTGATTTGCTTTCATTCTATTAAATATTGATATTTGTAACAACTTATAGAAATATTCAAAAAGGAGATTGTGCGTTGTGATTTGCTTTCATTCTATTAAATATTGATATTTGTAACAACGTGGAAAAAACAAACAAGTGGCACAAAGACGTTGTGATTTGCTTTCATTCTATTAAATAATGATATTTGTAACAACATCAGGCTCAACAAAACTGCCTACGCCAAAGGTTGTGATTTGCTTTCATTCTATTAAATATTGATATTTGTAACAACTTTTTAAACCAAGTGCCATGTTTCTAAGTAGTTGTGATTTGCTTTCATTCTATTAAATATTGATATTTGTAACAACTTCGCACCATTTTTCCAACTTTCAAGGACTGTTGTGATTTGCTTTCATTCTATTAAATATTGATATTTGTAACAACTGTTTTTTATATGCTGACAGGAGTAATAATGTTGTGATTTGCTTTCATTCTATTAAATATTGATATTTGTAACAACACTATAAAATGACTTTTCAGTCATCGGTATGTTGTGATTTGCTTTCATTCTATTAAATATTGATATTTGTAACAACATACCATGCTGTAAGTTGCTTATTATCAGGCTTTTACGCTCGAAAATAGGATTTAAAAATGACAAATATCAATAACCAAAAAAGCCTCAATCCGAGGTTTTTTTGGTTTCTAACTCCTGACTCCTAAAACCTAACCCCCACCTCAAAACATCTCCAACTGCTCGGATTGGTGTTTGGCTCGGTCTTTATTTCCACCCAAATAAAATTCCATTCTGCCAAATTGAGCATCGGTTATTTCAAAAATAATGATGTCGCCTTTGGTAGGCATCAGGCTTTTTACTCGTTTTTTATGCACTTCGGCATTTTCTCGGCTATTGCAGTGGCGAGAGTAAATGCTGTATTGCATCATCGTAAAGCCATCACGCATGATTCCTTTACGAAAATCGGTATAGGCTCGCCGTTCCTGCTTGGTTTCGGTGGGCAAGTCGAAATAGACAAATATCCACATGATTCGGTATTGATTTAGTCGTTCTAATGACATAGTATACAGATTTACTCCCCTCCCTTTTGGGGTGGGGTTGGGGGTGGGGTTCTTTACTCCCCTCTCCGTTCCCCGAGCGTAGCCGAGGGGCGGGGAGGGTTGGGTCATAGCACAGGATAAGCAATCTTCCTACTTTCTCCCATAAAACACCTCATCAACGATGCCGTAGTACGTTGGGTAGCCACCATGAGCGGACTCATTTTTTGCTCAATCTCTACATCAATGTTCATAAGGTTCAAGATATGCCGTTTCTCGTCTGTGCCGAGGTCTTCCACAAGTATTTGTTCGGTTTCGATATAATCAAACACCCATTTATCGACCAAAGGTCGGTAAGGCTCCATAATGTCGTCAGCCAAACAATAAGCATTATATTTATTGCGGTGATGAATGCCCAGCACAGGTAAAAGTCCACTGCACACAAGGCTACGGGCCACACAAGCCCGCAGTATTGCATAGCCATAGTTAAGATAATTGTTGGGCGGAGCCTCAAACTGCCCACGTGTGGTGTTGAATTTTGCTAAAAAAGAACTTTTTGCTTAAAGTTTATTTCCTCCCCTCATTTTCGAGGGGAGGTGTCCTGACGAAGTCGGACGGAGGGTTTTTTTGGCGAAGAATAAGTTTTTTGAAACGTTTACCCCGAAGACCCCTCCGTCAAAATTCGACTACGTCAGAATTTCGCCACCTCCCCTCGAAAATGAGGGGAGGAAATTAAAAAACCAGAAAAATGTATATTCAGAGTTATTGTCAATCAGCGTTTCGCACAAATCATGGGTAAGCGTAATCTGTCGATGGTCAATCACGACCATACCAATATCTTCGATGGGTACAGATGCTTCGATTTGTTTTTTGAAAAGTAGAGGCAGACTGGCGTTTTTGTCAATCTCTGGTAGTCGCAGCACCAATTGCTGGTTTTGCATAGAAAGATAAGCGGGGTTTCCGAAATAAAGCGTTCTTTTAATCATGGCAAAAGCTGTTTAATAAATTAATATTCGTCATCTAACTTTCGGGAAGTTGAAATACTTTCCGAAAGGATTAAAAACAAAAATTCCTCCAAGATATGTTTTTCTTAGAGGAACTTAGCAAGCGGTAGGATTTCTGTTAAATTGGCTTGATATTACCTAATCTATCAACGTTTAGTTTGATGCAAACATCTTTAATGGCGATACCATTTACTTTTTCGTAAGCGTTCTGACTACCAAACTCAACATTATTTACAAGAATATTTGCAATGTCATGTTTCAAAAAATAATATTGTTTTCCGCTAAATTGTTTAAGAATATAAATGTTTTTTGAGCGATTATATTTATCATTCCAAAACTTTATAAAATTAGGGTTTTCAATATCCAATATTACCTCCTCACCATTTGTTGGCACATAAACCATATCATTTAGTCTTAACGTAAAAAGGAGTTTGGATGACGGATTTCTCTCTTCAAAATACTGTTTAATGATAGCATTGATATTTTTATTGCCCGCTTTAAAAGCATTATTTATTAATTTTGTGGCATCAAAAAAACTAATCAAATCAAATTTTCTTAGTCCTTCATTTTCCATAACCGCCAAAGCATAGTTGCTGCCTGTTGAAATCATTAGTTTATCATTATAGCTACTTTTTCGGAGCAATGGCAGTAGTGAAAGTTTTATTTCTTCTGCTTCTTCGTCATTTTCCGAAGCATACAATTTAATAGCGGTAAGTTTCTTGAATTTCTTTCCGCTATTCTTTGCTAAAAATGTTTCTTCCAAATTTTTATTAAAATTATTTATTCCTTCCTCCGAAAAAGCCTCTTTAAAATCACCTACTTTATCAACGTGCGAAATGATTTCTCTTTTCAAATCTTCATCAATTATCCGCCCTAAAATATCATTAAAAGTCTTATCGCTTGTTTTTTTGCCACCCAATGATTTAAGATTATAGTTTTCGGAGGGGTCTTTATAGTAAATCTTAAAACCATAAATAGGAACATTTCTGTTTTTATTTAATTCGTTTATTCCTTCTGCCGAAAAAGCCGCTGCTTTATCTTTATTGTAAGTTACTTCAAAATGATGCTTAATTGCCGTCTTTATTAAAGGGTCAATGATTTTTTCAATAGTTTTTTCGGTAGCAAATTGTTTTCCTGCCAACTTTGTCAGTTTTATGCGGTATGCTTCCTTGCCATTGTGTAGCCCGTAGAGTGTTGCATCATGCAGTTTGCCTCTTATTCTGAGCATTTCTTTTTTATCGGCATCTTCACCTCTTTCAACTTTTTGAATCAGCAATTTATCTTTTGGCTTATGCGATACTATAATGTTTTCTAATGCTCGTTTGGCATCAACAGCGAAAGTTGCCCAAGGGTGTTTAAATTTTCTAAAACCATCTATTTGTTCCAAAATTTTCTTTCTATCTTCACCGCCTTTATTGATAAATGTTTCTATTAATTCATCATCTTTTACCTCAGTATCCGGAAATATCTCCTGTTTATGCTCTTTTAGCCAATCTTGGAGTTTTTTGTTTAGGTCATTTAGTTGTTTAATATAACTTTCATTGGTACAAGCTATAATCAAAGCGTCCATTGCATGATGGCGATGGTCTAAGCGTTTTGTCCAGTGTATTTCTTTTGCTTGTGCTTCACTTACCAATTTTCTTGCGTTTTCTACTCGTGTATTAGTAATTTCCTTAAACTTATCAGTTAAGCCCCATTGATGCCGCAAATGGTCAGTAATACCACCAGTGGTAGTTTTAACGTTATCGCTACCTACAATTTTCGACAATTCTTCTCTTACTTTTATAGCAATGTATTGCGTGTCTTTCAATTGTCGTGCAACAGGGTCTTGCGGAATTTTGGTTGCCAAAAGATTTTGGCGTTTCTTGCCAAAGAAACGTTCATTAACAAACGTAGTAAAGGCATCTTTTGACATTATCAAGTCAGAACCAACTTCAAAATATTCCCAAGCTGTCCTATTCCCTTTTTCACTATTTACGCTTGTTTCGCAAACAACCTTATTGCTCAACGAATCATCAAAATACCTTGATTTGGGAATAATGTGGTCAATTTGGGTAAGTTCTTTGTTAAAAAGGCTTTCAATTTTGATATTATTTCCTGTGTAGGGCGATGAATGGCGTTGTTGCTCGTAAAGTTTTAATCTTTCAATATTACCAAGCGTTGGTTCAACTCCGTATTCTCTTAATCGCTCTTTTATTATATCATTAACTTTTTTGTTTTTTTCATTAGCTTCGGTTATTTTTTTTCGTTCATCTAAGCTATTTTTCAATTCTCTTGCCAATTCTACTCTAATCTCAGTTGGTTTTTCGCCTTGTTGTTTCCATATTTCTTGAACCATTTTTAGGGTTTCATTAATAATCTGCTCGGCAATTGGGTTTCTTAATTGCCCTGCTGGTAGCATTTTTATATCTTTATAAGATTTTACATCTTTACCTGTAAAAGTTTCAGCCGTGTGTTTGCCATAAACTATGATCGTTGCGTAGCTGCTCATCATGCCACCATTGAGTAGGAGTTGCTCATGGTTTTGTTCCAAATGCTCTTGTGCCGATTTCAGAAAAGGGTCTTCATGGTTTTCGTTGATAATCTTAACTAAATTATCATGCGTTTTTGGCGTAAACTTATTGTCAAAATATTTGCCAACACGCATCAATGGTAA
The DNA here is from genome assembly GCA_031378715.1 of Emticicia sp. Taxonomy (GTDB): domain Bacteria; phylum Bacteroidota; class Bacteroidia; order Cytophagales; family Spirosomataceae; genus Emticicia. The sequence goes on along the minus strand of JANNEN010000249.1, from coordinate 7,946 downwards.
AATTTTTTCAATGGCTTTCAGTGAAAGTGAAGCGTAGTTTCTGACAAACTTTATTTTAGCAAACCGAATGCTTAGTTTATCAATGTTATCAATTTCGCCACAATTCTCAATGATATATTTTCTTATCGTTTGGCATCTTTCGCTATTCAAATCATATTCATTGCCTTTGGCATTATACAAGATTTCCCAGAATGAAATCAAATTTACTCGCTCATTAAGCCCCAGTTTTTCAAACCATTCGCCTAATTGTTTTTTCAAAAACAATAAAGTTTCATTGCCTTTTACTTTGGCATCTTTATGAATACCATTCAAAAAACTTTCATTTTTAATGATAATACCCTCTTTTTCTAATTTTTTATAGAAAACCGTTACCGAAACTTCTTTTTTCTTGTCTAATTCATCAAATAAATATTCTTTCAATGAAGCATCTAATAGCACATCGCTATACGCAAACTTATCTTTTCCATCTTTCTTTTTACCAGTCAGTGTTTTCGTATTGATAGAAAGTTTATTGATTTGTTCCCAAATCTTAAATTCTTGAAATATTGGGTGGCTTTTGGCAACGACTCGCTGGTCTTGTTCAAACCTACAAAAGCCAATCAAATCGCTTTGGTCTTTCAAATCACGTTGATAATAAATAATCTGGTCTTTGATTAAATATTTCAAACCTTTTTTTCTTGCTAACTCTCTAAGTTCATTTTGCTTAGAAATTGCCTTAGGATTTTCTACAATTGGAAAAATGAAAGCCGTAATTTTATTCAACAATTCTGTATCTTCCACAATCGCCCTAAATGCTTCATTATGTTTTATTTGAGCTTCCCAAATGGCATCAAACTCTGCTTGGTAGCGTTTCCGCAAAACAACTTTATTTCGTATTCTGTAATTTTTATCTTCCTTGATTTTTGTTAAAAAATATTCACTCAAAAATGCTTCACTACCTTTGTTTTCGGTGAGTTTGTCTAATTCTTCCTCCAATTCCTCCATTGATTTTCGCCAATTGGTTTTTATTGGTAAAGAAAAATTAATCGAAGTCGTATTGCCTTTTTTATCTCTTCTGATTACAATTTGCAACTCTAATTCATCTCCTTTTTTAAGGGTATTCAAAGTTGTTTCGCCTTCATAAGTTTCATTATCAAACTCCGCTTCAACAACATAATTATCTTTTCCTTTATACTTTTTCGACTGCAATATAGGTTCAGAAGTAATTTTCACTTGTTGAACCAATTTCTCAAATTTCAACACCGTCGTTTCTTCTGTTTCTATATTATCTTCTGCTGTTTCTTTGTTATCATCTTCATCATTTCCTCCACCAAAATAACCTCTTAATTGATTATAATTGAAAATTAATTTGCCTAATTCAGTTAATTCAATCTTTTCAGTGATTGCTTTTATTTTTAATGCTAATAATTCTTTTGCAGTTAGTTGCTCACTTCCTTTTTTTATTGGCAACAAATTAATTTTTTGAATTTTTGTGGGGTCGTCAAAATTCTTTGAGAATTGAAACTGTTTTGGTAACAAACCAAGTGCATGAAGTATGTAAAGCAATTTGTTTCTTCTTGCTTTATACCTTTTTCCCATTCTGCGAATACTTCTTGCATTTCGTCGGTCAGCATTTTTAGTTTGTGGATTTCCTTTTTCAAAATTTAGTACCTCTGCACCCATTGGTACTATTCTACTTCCAATAGCTTCGATTTCGCTATTGTTTTTCACAATAGCCCAACCGATAGAATTTGTTCCGATGTCTAACCCAAGAATTTTTGTCATAGCAAGATTTGTTTTATTAATAAATTTGAAAATGTTTTGAAAGTATTAAATAAATACTACATTTGTAACAGAATGAAATCAAATCACAATAAGGCTTATGCCGATGTGAAAATAAAAGTCCTGCCTCGGTAGGACTTTTTTTGTGGATATTGAGCAAGAAATTTTTTACAACCGAAATAATAAAAATAGTGCCTGACGTAAAAAAAGAAGAACGAAAGCAAATCACAACTAAACACAGATAAGCTATTTACAAAATATTAATTTGATAATAATTATGTTTGAGTTGCCGTCAGACACTATTTTTAAAAAATAAAAAGTTTCCGATGTTTTTCAATTAGCTTATGATACTATTGAAAATATTCGGCACTGATAAGTGTCGGCATGTATTCACCCGCAAACTTTTTACAAATGTATGTAGTTTATTTATTAAATCATCTGTGTTTAAGGAATATATATATTTAATTAAAAAAACATATTCGTAATATGTTGATTATCAATATTTTATATAAATTCAATAAATTGCTTTATCGATAATTCGGTTTTCTTCTAAATAAAAAAACTTTCCGAAAGTTATAAAACTTTCGGGAAGTTGGTTTGAGAAGTAGCAGCCAAAAAACTACGGAAATTTTGGAAACTTACTAAAATCAGGTTTGCGTTTCTCCAAAAATGAATTGAAACCTTCCTTTGCTTCGTCGGTCAAATAATACAAAAGCGTAGCATTTCCTGCCAATTCTTGGATACCTGCTTGTCCATCGAGTTCGGCATTGAATGATGATTTCAACATTCTAACTGCCAGTGGTGACATTTGTTGCACTCGCTGACACCAAGCTACCGTTGCCTCTTCGAGTTTTTCGAGTGGTACAACTTTATTTACCAATCCCATCTGTAATGCTTCTTGGGCGTCGTATTGCTCACACAAAAACCAAATCTCACGGGCTTTTTTCTGTCCAACGATTCGAGCAAGATAACTCGCTCCAAAGCCACCATCAAAGCTACCGACCTTTGGACCAGTTTGTCCAAATTTAGCATTTTCGGCGGCAACGGTCATGTCGCATACCACGTGCAGTACGTGTCCGCCACCGATTGCCCAACCTGCCACGGCCGCAATAACCACTTTTGGTATCGAGCGAATCATTTTCTGTAAGTCCAGCACGTTCAATCTCGGTACGTGGTCTTCGCCAATGTAGCCACCGTGTCCCCGTACTGATTGGTCGCCACCACTACAAAACGCCTTGCCGCCTTCACCCGTCAAAATTATCACTTCGATTGAAGGCTCTTCACGGCAAATGTGCATAGCATCAATCATTTCTTTCACCGTTTGCGGGCGAAAAGCATTGTGTTTTTCGGGGCGATTAATACTTATTTTAGCAATTCCCTCGTGGAAACTAAAAAGTATGTCTTCATATTCTTTAATGGTAGTCCAAATCATTTCAATTATCAATTATCAGTTATCAATTATCAGTTCGCAATTTGCACTCAGCACTCCAAATTCAGCACTCAAAACTCTAAGTTAATATACCCGCTTTTATCTTCTTCTTCAAAAAACTCTACTTTCCAAGTATGGTCGGCCAAAAGGAAAACTTTTGCCAAAAACTGGTTAAATGGAAACTTTCTTCCCCATTCGTTTGGAGCAACCATCGAAAGCAAATCCGAGCCATCTTTCTTTTCGTAAAGGTAATAATCGTGACCGATGATTGGCTCAAAACCCATCGAAGCGTCATAAATCCGTTCCGAAACTTCAACTCGGTTTTTTACTTCTTTGGCTTGCTGTGCCAAAAGCTCCATTTGACGGTATATTTTACTGACTTGCTCGTGGGTTTGTTGCCGCATCGCCAACTGGGCTTTGCCTTTTACCTTACCCATATCCTCGGGACGAATGATTGCTCCTCCCGCCGTGTGGGCGTATTCCATTAAACCAGGATTCTCGGCTGTCTTTATTTTATCAATCGGATTCTTTTCCATTCACAAATTTATTTTGAAAATATTTAATAAAAGCATTTATCGGTAAATAATTAAATTTTTTTATGAAAATCTAATCTGCCCTTAAATGATAAAAAAACTGATTTATTTGAAAATTATAGATAAAAAAACTACTTGTAGGTATATATTTGGGTTAAATATCCATTTATGATTGCAAAAGTAGATATTTCATACTTAATAATCAACTAATGCTAACTTGTTTTTGTTTGATTATTTTGATACTTTTGAAAACAAATTCACCGACACAACGTTCTGAAAATATATTCAAAAATCACTAACTGATAAATTAATTATGCAATCAAAAGTTGAAGAACCAAATATCACAAGCAGTAGTACGATTGACCGAAAAGAGTTCATGCGTCAAGTAGGCATGGGTTTTGGAGCAATCGTTTTGATGAATTGCCTGCAAGCGTGCGGTGACGGCGGTGAGATACCCGACCCAAATCCGACTGGCGGAACGGGTGGCTTAGATTTTACGATTAACCTCAATGATGTGGCAAATTCGGGACTTAAAACCAAAGGTAACTTTGTGGTCGTAAAAGCCCAAAACGTAATCATTGCCCGTGTCAATGACACCAACGGCACTTGGCTTGCCGTTGATTCGAGATGTACACACCAACAAACTACGATTGAGTATCGGTCTGGCAGCAACGATTTTTATTGCCAAACCCACGGCTCAGTTTTTGCGGCTGGTGGTGCCGTAACAAAAGGCCCTGCCAACTCGCCATTGACCAAATACGCAACATCATTCGATGCTACCAACAACACATTGCGGATTTTTTCGTAATTTGAACAATTTAAGATTTCCTTGAAACCCTTCTCAAATGCTCTTTGAGGAGGGATTTTTATTTTTTCGCTAATGATTTTTATAGAAAAAGATGGCACGTACATCAACACAATACCCCAAAATCCGTACTATGAAAAAGTATTGGATTTTAAACGAAAATGGGAATCTGGGCAAGAAACCTTTGCGTTACAAACATCGGGTTCGACAGGTACGCCTAAGACTATTGTATTGAATCGAAAAGTTATTACTGCGTCAGTAAAAATGACCACCAAAGCCTTTGACCTCCAAGCGGGCGACACGGCTTTTTGTTGCTTAAATATTGATTATATTGCAGGAATGATGATGCTCGTGCGGGCCTTTGAAATCGGTATGGATTTGATAGTGGTCGAACCAGCTTCCAATCCATTTGCGAGTATCGAAAAACATCTTTACTTATTAAATACCAATCGTGGACGAAATTTCTTTGCCTTCGTGCCGCTACAAATACAAACCATTCTTAACGCCGAACCGATATTTACCGAAATTCTAAATTCGGCCAAAGCTATCATCATCGGCGGGGCGGCAGTGAACGAAGAAATTCTTGAAAAAATGCAAAAAATATATCGCCCAGTTTATGCTACTTATGGCATGACCGAAACCATTAGTCACGTAGCAATCAGGCGAATAAATGGTAGCCAAAAAGAGGATTATTTCAATACTCTTGATGGAGTTGATGTCAAGTTAAATGATGAAAATTGTCTAATGATTAAATCAAAAACTACTGATAATCAATGGATTACGACTAACGATGTGGCGGAAATCATAAACGGTAGTAGTTTTATACTGCTCGGCAGAATTGATAATGTGATAAACAGCGGCGGGGTCAAGATTCAGTTAGAAAAAATAGAAAGAACTGCTGACGGTATCCTTAGAAAAATGCAAGAATATGGGCGTTACTTTGTGTTTAGTTTGCCAGACGAAACACTCGGCGAAAGATTGATTTTTGTACTTCAAAAAACAGTCAGTAACCTAAACCAAAGTGAAGTCGATAGCATTAAGATAGATATTTTGCGGGCTTTCAAAGAAATTTTGCCTAAATTTGAAGTCCCGAAAGAAATATTTTTTGTTGAAAAAATGTTGGAAACACCCACGGGAAAAATTGACAAAACCAAGACGCTCAATGTATTCGTTCTCCCTCAAATATCAAACGGCTGAAAATATTCCAGCACCCTACGCCCACGCCATCGAAATCAATGGCGATTTTGGACAAAACCAAGATAACACGGATGTAGCTCTAACTTTTGAACTCACTTATCTCGACCGAGAAGGAGCTACCGAAGAGGACTTATTGGAGGAAGGTTTTTCGCTAAACGATGATTTTTCTTGGCAGGGCAAGCTACCAAAAATTTGGTCAGATGTGATTTATGGTAATCTAAAATCAGCTAATGAATTGTTTATCAAGGTTTTAGAGCCGCACCAAGAGTTTTGGCAGGTTACATTTGGCAGCAAAGAATTTTATCCTGCCGATACCGAAGGTTTTAAATATTTGGTTGAGGAATTGCAGCAAGCGGTCTATGAAAGTGCAGGAAGGGAAGCACCCCTCAAATTGACTTATTTAAAGAATCAATCAGGTGAAAATATTGAAGTTCAAGTAACCGCTTCATTTGCCGAACGAAAACTGCGACACGCCCGAACTAACTTAATTGACTCAAAAAAAGACGCTAAAATCTTGCCGTGGGAAGAGTTGAATTTTATCTTGAAAAATACCTTTTCGGGTGAATTTGAAACCCAATTTGCTCATGCAACAAAACCCGCTCATAAGGGCGTATTCGTAAATACGGGTGATAAACTTTGGTATGAAGTCGGAAAATCTTTGTTGATTCACCCAAATAAAATATTGAAAGTGATGAAAATGTGAGTAGTCGATGGTTGATAGTCAATGGACGATAGCCAGTAAGTTCATGGTTAAAATTTAAAAATCGAAACGATTTTACAATCCACAAAGCCTTTCAGCCGCTCGTTCGAGCGTTTCTTCATCTTTGGCAAAACAAAAACGCAGAATTTTATTATCAATTTTCTCCGCATAGAAAACCGAAATCGGAATCGAAGCTACACCAATTCCTTTCGTCCATCGGACTGCTAAATCATAATCCGACTCTTCGGTTATATTTCGATAAGAAACCATTTGAAAAAAACTTCCCTCGGCGGGAGTTAGCGTAAATCTTGAACCTTTCAGCCAACCAATAAACTTATCCCGTTTTTCTTGGTAAAATTGTGTGACTGACAAATAATTATCGGGTTCTTTCAAGAAATCAGCGTAAGCGTACTGCATAGGCGTTGGACACGAAAACGTAATCCATTGGTGGGCTTTTCGGAGTTCAGATGTGAGGTTTTTGGGTGCTAAACAGTAGCCCAATTTCCAGCCCGTGGTATGAAAAGTTTTGCCAAACGAGCCACAAATAAAGGTGCGTTCGTACAAATCAGTGTGCATAGCGGGCGATAAGTGCGTGCGTCCGTCGAAAATAATATGCTCATAAACTTCATCAGAAACGACAAAAATATTGGTATTTTTTACCAATTCGGCCAACGAATTAATATCACTTTGGGTCAAGCATTTACCCGTTGGATTATGGGGTGTGGTAAGTAAAATCGCTCGTGTTTTGGCAGTAATTTTGGCTTTTACCACCTGCCAATCAATCGCAAAATCATCATCGGGCGATAACGTTACGAATACCGCTTTGCCGCCATTGAGTTCTATAGCAGGTACATAGCAATCATAGGCGGGTTCAAAAACTATAACTTCATCGTTGGGGTGCAAAATTGCCGCCATTGCTGCGTAAAGTGCTTCTGTACAGCCACTTACGATGGTAATTTCATCGGCAGGACTGTAACTTAGTTGGTATAAATCGGCCGTTTTTTGAGCCAATACTTCACGCAGAGCCATCACGCCCGCCATCGGTGCGTATTGATTCATGCCCGCTTTCATGTGGTGATGCACCAGTTCGATGAGTTTGGGTGAGCAGTTATAATTCGGAAATCCTTGGGATAAATTTAAGGCGTTGTTTTCGGCCGCTAACTGCGACATAACCGTAAAAATCGTTGTTCCGATGTGGGGTTGTTTGGACGTAAATTGCATTATTTGTCAGTTGCCTATTTTGTTATATGGAGTACTCGGCTGCGGTAAAATATGACTGATAAAAGCCTTAATTTCCCAAGTTTCGATTACGTCCATGAACGAAATTTCAGAACTCGGAAACCGATTATTGTCAGTGCTGAGTAGGAGTGTACCCTTAATTTTAATTTGATTATAAACTCTTCGGTAAATTATCCCCTGGGATTTCGTAACCAAAACGTAGTTCATGCCATCGTTGATTGCTTGCCAATTATCAATCAAGATTCCTATCAAAGATGCTCCTTCAAAAGCAAAATCTTCACC